>NZ_JBIVLH010000005.1:0-412293 GCF_044751185.1 Streptomyces sp. NPDC088733 | reverse complement strand
AATGTCTTCACGAGAGCGGCACCATCGGGAGGAATAATCCCGACGTGCCCAGCGTCCTCGCTGTGTTTTTCTTCAAAGGAACCTCGCCCCAGACCATTCGGCCCGGAGACGGGGTATCAACATATCTGGCGTTGACTTTTGGCACGCTGTTGAGTTCTCAAGGAACGGAAGCTTCCTTCGAGACCGTTTCACCGGCCCCTCCGGGCTTTCCCTTCGTTGTCTCCAGCTTAGCAGATCCGATTTCCTTCTCTGCCACCCTCTGGAGGGGGTTTCGCCTTCGCGTTTCCGCCCCGGCGCATTCACTACGTTAGCGGATTCCTTCGCGCTTTGCGAATTCAGCCGATTCCTCGATTCGGGCGCACGAAAATGCATCCGAATCTTCGGAAGAGTGTCGACGTAGTGGATGGCCGCCGATCGGAGGATCCGGACGAACCGGACGCACCGTCTCAAGCGGCTTGGGCTACGTTACGCAGGAGCGGCGACAGAGTCAAGCTCCGCCGCCGCTCAAACGTCGAAAATCAGCCGACGCCGACAACGTCAGCCGGCGACCACCTCGACCGCCGCGAGGCTCTTCTTGCCGCGCCGCAGGACGAGCCAGCGTCCGTGCAGCAGATCGTCCGCCCCCGGAGCCGCGTCCTCGTCGGTCACCTTGGCGTTGTTCACGTAGGCGCCGCCCTCCCGGATGGTGCGGCGAGCTGCGGACTTGCTGGCGACGAGCTCGACCTCGGCGAAGAGGTCGGCGACCGGGGCCAGCTCGGACACCTTGGCGTGGGGCAGTTCGCCGAGAGCCGCGGCGAGTGTGCGCTCGTCGAGCTCACCGAGTTCGCCCTGGCCGAAAAGAGCCTTGGAGGCGGCGATGACCGCGGCGCACTGATCGGCGCCGTGGACCAGGGTGGTGAGTTCCTCGGCCAGGGCGCGCTGGGCCGCGCGGGCCTGCGGGCGCTCCTCGGTCTGCCGCTCCAGCTCCTCGATCTCGTCCTGCGACCGGAAGCTGAAGATGCGCAGGAACTTGGACACGTCGCGGTCGTCCGCGTTGAGCCAGAACTGGTAGAAGGCGTACGGCGTCGTCATGTCGGGGTCGAGCCAGACCGTGCCCGACTCCGTCTTGCCGAACTTGGTGCCGTCGGCCTTGGTGATCAGCGGTGTGGCGAGAGCGTGCACAGAGGCGCCCTCGACGCGGCCGATGAGATCGATGCCGGCGGTGAGGTTGCCCCACTGGTCGCTGCCACCGGTCTGCAGGGTGCAGCCGTACCGGCGGTGGAGCTCCAGGAAGTCCATGCCCTGCAGGATCTGGTAGCTGAACTCCGTGTAGCTGATGCCGGCCTCGGAGTTGAGCCGGCGGGCGACCGCCTCCTTGGCGATCATCTTGTTGACCCGGAAGTACTTGCCCACGTCCCGCAGGAACTCGATGGCGGACAGGCCCGCGGTCCAGTCGAGGTTGTTCACCATCACGGCGGCGTTCGGGCCCTCGAAGGAGAGGAAGGGCTCGATCTGCGCGCGGATCCGCTCGACCCATCCGGCGACGACGTCCGCGTCGTTCAGCGTCCGCTCGGCGGTGGGCTTGGGGTCACCGATGAGTCCGGTCGCACCGCCGACGAGGGCGAGCGGCCGGTTGCCGGCGAGCTGGAGCCGCCGGATGGTGAGGATCTGCACCAGGTTGCCGAGATGGAGACTGGGCGCCGTCGGGTCGAAGCCGCAATAGACCGTGACCGGGCCGTCCGCGAACGCCTTGCGCAGTGCGTCCTCGTCGGTGGAAACGGCGATCAGCCCTCGCCACCGCAGCTCGTCGACGATGTCCGTCACGGTTCTCGTGTCTCCTAGAGTCGGTCGGTGCCTCGTACCCGTTGCGTACGGAGTCTTACCGAGACTACGCGTTCCGCTCGACTCCTTTTGCGCCTCCCTGTGCGCGGCGGCGCGGTGTGTGGGCGCGGTAGGGACTGACGGTGGGGTCCCCGTCGATGTAGAAGCGCCAGGGGTGGGCCGCTCCTTCTCCTCCGACGCCGGTGCGCGGGCCGCTGAGCACGGACGCGCGGTCGGCGGGGGTGCCGGCCAGGACGCGGAAGGGGGAGGCCCCGGGGTCGTCCGGGCAGACGTCGGCGCCGTTGAGGGTGCGGTCGACGTCCAGGGCGGTGGCCAGGCGGGCGGGCCCTTGGGCGAGGTCGTGGGGGCGCCGGGAGCTGACCCGGCGGGTGCGGGCGAGTTCGGCTCCCTCGAGGATCTCGCCGCCGCGCAGCAGGATTCCGCTGGGGTTGCCGCCGGGGCCGCAGACGATGTTCAAGCAGTGCCACATACCGTAGGTGAAGTAGACGTACGCGTGACCGGGCGGTCCGAACATCACGGCGTTGCGGTCGGTGCGCCCCCGGTAGGCGTGGGAGCCGGGGTCGGCGGGGCCGGCGTAGGCCTCGACCTCGGTGAGGCGGAGCGCGATGGGACCGTCGTCCGTCGTGCGTACCAGGATGCGCCCCAGGAGGTCGGGGGCGACCTCCAGCACCGGGCGGTCGAAGAAGGACCGGTGCAGGGGGATGCTTTCGGGAGCCGCGATCATGCGGTACGAGAGTAATGGAACCGTTCGGGGTGGGGCCGCGTTCGTAAGGACCGAGGCAACCGCCAGTAAAGGGAGAGGGACATCGTGGGCTTCAAGAAGCTGCTTGCGAGCTTGGGTGCCGGGGGCGCGTCGGTCGAGACCGTGCTGAGCGAGCCGAATGTGGTGCCGGGCGGTGTGGTCCAGGGCGAGGTGCGCATCCAGGGCGGCTCGGTCCCGCAGCGCATCGAAGGGCTGTCGGTGGGCCTGCAGGCCCGGGTCGAGGTCGAGGGGCAGGACACCGAGTACAAGCAGGACATCGAGTTCCACCGGCAGCAGCTGGGCGGCGCCTTCGAGGTGCAGCCGGGTGCGGTGCACGTGGTGCCGTTCGGGCTGGACATCCCGTGGGAGACCCCCATCACGACCTTCCTCGGCCGTCACCTGACGGGGATGAACGTCGGCGTGACGACGGAGCTCGCGATCGCCCGCGCCGTGGACTCCGGTGACCTGGACCCCATCAACGTGCACCCGGTGCCCGCGCAGCAGGCGCTGCTCGACGCGTTCGGCCGGCTGGGCTTCTCCTTCAAGAACGCGGACCTGGAGCGGGGCCACATCCGCGGCACCCGGCAGCGGCTGCCCTTCTACCAGGAGATCGAGTTCTTCGCGCCGCAGCAGTACCGCGGCATGAGCCAGGTGGAGCTGAGCTTCATCGCCGACGGCCACGAGATGGACGTCGTCCTGGAGATGGACAAGAAGCCGGGCCTGTTCAGCGAGGGCAGCGACGCCTACCGCTCGTTCACCATGGACCTCAACAACTTCCAGGCCACCGACTGGGCCTCGTACCTCAACCAGTGGCTGGCCGAGGTCGGTGGGAAGCGCAACTGGTTCTAGGATCGACCGGGGACAGCGCTTTCGCGATCAGGAGGTACCCGAGGTGACCGAGCAGAATCGGCGACCGCTCCCCCATGACTTCCACCCGCCGGTGCCGTCGTTCACGGTCGTGAGCGACGACATCGAGCCCGGTGGCACGCTGAAGGACGACCAGGTCCACGCCGAGGGGAACCTCTCGCCGCACCTGCGGTGGGAGGGCTTCCCCGAGGAGACCCGCAGCTTCGCGGTGACCTGCTACGACCCGGACGCGCCCACGGGCAGCGGCTTTTGGCACTGGGTGCTCTTCGACATCCCGGCGTCCGTCACGGAGCTGCCGGCCGGCGCCGGCAGCGACGGCTTCAAGGGGCTGCCCGAGGGCGCGGTGCACGTCCGCAACGACTACGGCACCCGGGACTTCGGCGGTGCCGCCCCGCCGCCCGGGGACGGGTCCCACCGCTATGTGTTCACGGTGTACGCGGTGGACCAGGAGAAGCTGGGCCCGGACGCCGATGTGTCGCCCGCGGTCGTCGGCTTCAACCTGCGCTTCCGCGCGCTGGCCCGCGCCCATGTGATCGGCGAGTACGAGAACCCGGGGGCGTAGTCCCCCGCGGCCGGTAATTCCGTTGCGCCCCGGCGCTCCCGCACGCACAGTGGTGTCTGCCTGGTGACCCAACCGTCACCGGGGGTCGGCACCGCAGTGGCGGGGGCGGCGGGGCGTTGCGCTGTGCGGTTCTCGCCGCGCGACATGCCAGCTGTTCGCCGGAGTCCGGTCATGCGCCCGGGCGTCCGCGCCGACTGCCGCGCCCCGGGCGCCCGCGTTCCCCACGGGGGGCGGGCGCCACGGGGTGGCGGGCGATGGCCGTTCCCTTTCCCGTTTCCTCCTGTTCGCTTTGACGTGCGGAAATTGCGTTGTCCGCACGGGTATGGCCCGGTCACAGTGGAGCCACTTCGCCACACGGCGAGGACGGACCAGAGGGGTGGGCGAAATGCGGGAGACGCTGGTACTGAACGCGACCTTCGAGCCGCTGTCGACGGTGTCGCTGCGGCGGGCGGTCGTGCTCGTGATGCAGGACAAGGCCGTGGTCGAGCAGGCCCACCCCGGTCTGCGCATCCGTGCGGCGGCCGTGGAGGTGCCGGTGCCGCAGGTGATCCGGCTCTGCCGGTACGTGAGGGTGCCCTTCCGACAACGGGCCGCCTGGTCGCGGCGGGGGGTGCTGGTGCGGGACCGTCACCGGTGCGCCTACTGCGGCCGGCGGGCGACGACGGTTGACCACGTCCTGCCGCGTTCGCGCGGGGGCGGGGACACATGGCTGAACACGGTGGCGTCCTGCGCCGAGGACAACCACCGCAAGGCGGACCGGACTCCGGAGCAGGCGGGGATGCGGCTGCTGACGCAGCCGTTCGAGCCGACGCCGGCGGACGCGCTGCTGCTGGCGCTGGGCCTGAAGGACCGTGAAAACGTGCCGGAGTGGCTCGCGCTCCCGGCGTGACCGGCGTGCGGGGCGGTCGTCCGGCTACCTGACGAGCAGCTGGACGATCGCCGCGATGCCGACGACGACGATGACGCCGCGCAGCGCGGTGGGCGGCAGCCGGCGGCCGATGCGGGCGCCGATGACGCCGCCGAGGGCGGCGCCGGCGGCGATGAGGCCGACCGCGGCCCAGTCGAAGTCGGCGACGAAGAGGAAGAAGACGGCGGCGACGCTGTTCACTATCAGCGCGAGGACGTTCTTGGCCGCGTTGACTCGCTGCCAGCTCTCGTCGAGCAGGACGCCCATCAGGGACAGGTAGATGACGCCCTGGGCGGCGCCGAAGTAGCCCCCGTAGACGCTGGCGAGGAGCAGTCCGAGCGGCAGCAGCGCACCGCCGTGCTCGGGCGCCTGGGTGCCGTTGCCGGCCCGGCGGGCCTGGAGGGCGCGGGAGAGCCGGGGCTGGACGACGACGAGCACCAGGGCCACGCCGATGAGGATCGGGACGATGGTGTCGAAGGCCGTCGAGGGCAGGGCCAGCAGCAGTGCGGCTCCGCCGAGTCCGCCGCACAGGGCGGCGGCGGCGAAGCGCAGCAGGCGGGTCCGCTGGCCGCGCAGCTCGCGCCGGTAGCCGATGGCGCCGCTGAGCGAGCCGGGCACCAGGCCCAGGGTGTTGGACACGTTGGCGGTGACGGGCGGCAGGCCCACGGCGAGCAGGACCGGGAAGGTGATCAGCGTTCCCGATCCCACGACGGTGTTGATCGTGCCGGCGGCGACGCCTGCCGCGAGGACGGCCAGGGCTTCCCAGAGCGACATGTGCGGCCTCCGTGATCGGTGCGGCTGCTCCCCGCCGTCGAGGCCGGGAGGAGCGCACGGATCATGTCACAGGCGGGCCGGCGTGCCGGACGGCGCTTCAGTCCTTGTCGAGCCGGGGGGTCTCGCGGCGGGGGCCGCCCTCGCCGCCCGGACCGCCGCCGGCGCCGGGGGCGCCGGGCAGGTTGACGATGCCGCCGAGGCCCTTGAGCGCGTCATTGAGCTCGCTGGGGATGATCCAGAGCTTGTTGGACTCGCCCTCGGCGATCTTGGGGAGCATCTGCAGGTACTGGTAGGCGAGCAGCTTCTGGTCGGGGTCGCCCTCGTGGATGGACTCGAAGACCGTGCGGATGGCCTGGGCCTCGCCCTCGGCCCGCAGGGCCGCGGCCTTGGACTCGCCCTCCGCGCGCAGGATCGCGGACTGCTTCTCGCCCTCGGCGGTCAGGATCTGGGACTGCCGGATGCCCTCGGCAGTGAGGATGGCGGCGCGCTTGTCGCGGTCGGCGCGCATCTGCTTCTCCATCGAGTCCTGGATGGAGGTGGGCGGCTCGATCGCCTTCAGCTCGACGCGGTTGACGCGGATGCCCCACTTGCCGGTGGCCTCGTCCAGGACGCCGCGCAGGGCCGCGTTGATCTCCTCGCGCGAGGTGAGGGTCCGTTCCAGGTCCATGCCGCCGATGATGTTCCGCAGCGTGGTGACGGTGAGCTGCTCGATGGCCTGGATGTAGCTGGCGACCTCGTAGGTGGCGGCCCGCGCGTCGGTCACCTGGTAGTAGATGACCGTGTCGATGTTGACGACCAGGTTGTCCTGGGTGATCACCGGCTGCGGCGGGAAGGGCACGACCTGCTCGCGGAGGTCGATGCGGTTGCGGATGGTGTCGATGAACGGCACCACGATGTTGAGGCCGGCGCTCAGCGTCCGGGTGTAGCGCCCGAAGCGCTCCACGATGGCGGCGCTGGCCTGCGGGATGACCTGGACCGTCTTGATGAGCGCGATGAAGACGAGCACCACCAGGATGATCAGGACGATGATGATCGGCTGCACGTCCACTCCCACGCCGTTTGCTGCTGACTGTCAGTACGAAGACATGATCAAGTCTGGCAGACCCCCGCGGGAGGCGGGCCGGGTTCGGCGAATTCCCGTTCCGGATCCGGTGCGGGGATCGGGCCGGATCAGATCACGACGGCCGTCGCGCCCTCGATCTCGACGACGTCCACACTCTCGCCCGGGTCGAAGTGGCGGCCGGCGTCGAGGGCCCGGGCGGACCAGACTTCGCCGTTGAGCTTGATGCGGCCGCCCTGCCCGTCGACCCTTTCCAGGACGACGGCCTGGCGGCCCTTGAGCGCGTCGATGCCGCTGCGCAGCTCGGGCCGCTGCGCGCGGTTGCGGTTGGCCAGGGGACGCACCACGGCGATGCCCGCGACCGAGACGATCACGAAGATCAGCACCTGCGGTGTGATGCCCAGGCCGAGCCCCGCCGCGACGGCGGCGGCCACGGCACCGACCGCGAACATCCCGAATTCGGGCATCGCGGTCACCACGAGCGGAATACCCAGCCCCACGGCAGCGATGAGCCACCACAACCAGTCGTCCACGCGTCCATGGTAGGGGCCGGAGTGGATCTGTGACAGGGTGCGACGGCTCTCCCCCGGACCGGTCCTACTTCAGGGGCAGGCCGTTGGCGGTCCAGCGGTCGCCGCGGCGCTCGACGACGAGCGGCAGGCCGAAGCAGAGGGACAGATTGCGGGAGTTCAGCTCGGTCTCCATGGGGCCGGCCGCCACGACCTTGCCCTGACGGATCATCAGGACGTGGGTGAAGCCCGGGGCGATCTCCTCGACGTGGTGGGTGACCATGATCATGGAGGGCGCGATCGGGTCGCGCGCGAGCCGGCCGAGCCGGCGCACGAGGTCCTCGCGGCCGCCCAGGTCGAGGCCGGCGGCCGGCTCGTCGAGGAGCAGCAGCTCGGGGTCGGTCATCATGGCGCGGGCGATCAGGGTGCGCTTGCGCTCGCCCTCCGAAAGGGTGCCGAACCTGCGGTCGAGGTAGTCGCTCATGCCGAGGCGGTCCAGGAAGGCGCGGGCCCGGTCCTCGTCGACCTGCTCGTAGCTCTCCTGCCAGTGGGCGGTCATGCCGTAGGCGGCGGTGAGCACGGTCTCCAGGACGGTCTGCTTGCGGGGCAGCTTCTCGGCCAGGGCGACGCCGGCGATGCCGATGCGGGGCCGCAGTTCGAAGACGTCGACGCTGCCCATCTTCTCGCCGAGGATCTGGACGGTGCCCGAGGTCGGGAAGAGGTAGCTGGACGCGATGTTCAGCATGGTCGTCTTGCCGGCGCCGTTCGGGCCGAGGATCACCCAGCGCTCGCCCTCGGCGACCGACCAGGAGACCTGGTCCACCAGAGCCCGGCCGTCTCGGACCACGGATACGTCCACCAGCTCCAGAACATCGCTCATGAGCGCGTTGTCTCCCAATTCCCGATCGCATGTCTGCCGTCGCGGGCGCCTGTAGGCACCGCCCCCAGGGAAATCTACGCCACGGCCGCCCTGCCCCAGTCCTTAGGCTGGGGGGATGCTCGATGAACCTCGCTCAGGACGGTTGGCGGCTTGGGGGAATGCCCTGATTGCCGGACTTGCCGCACCGGACGACGCCGCTCAGGAAGTGATCGCGGGCGATTCGGCCCACCGTATGTCGGGGCTGCCCGGGGAGTCCGCCCCGGTGGGGCTCACTCTCGCTCTCGGCAGGCTGCGCGCCCTGGGGGTGACCGGGCTGCGGGTCGCGCTGCCGGTGCCGGGCCACCCGCTGGGGCTGAGCGGGCCCCCCGAGTTCAACGCGCGCGCGATGGCGGCCGGGGAGGCCGTCGTCGCGGTGGGCGGCCCCGCCATCGGCTTCGTGCCGGAGGTCACGGAGGTCGGCCCGCGCGGGGACGTGCACGTGGGGGTGGAGTGGCAGTGCCTGGAGGTGCGCGATGCTCCCCCGGCGGACGTGCCCTCCCTCGGGGAGGCCGAGAGGGAGCTCGCGGAGGCCCTGCGGGACGCCACGGCGGCGCTGGCCCGGCTGGACGTGGCCGGGGCCGGTCCGGCGGCCCAGGCGGCGCTGGAGGCCTACCGGTCGCGTGCCGAGCGCGGGCGCGAGGTACTGGCGCCGGGCTATCCGCCGCGGGCGGTACGCGTGCTGGAGCTGGCGCAGCGGGTCGGCGCGCTGGTGGCCATCGCCACGGGTGCCCACACGGAGCACGGCGGGGCGGTGAGCGCCTCGGAGATCGCGGCGCGGGCGGACCTGCTGCGGCCGGTGGAACGCACCGCGCGGCGGGCGCAGGTGGCGGCCTACAACGCGTTCGTGGAGGAGGCGGAGCGACGGCGCGGCTGAGCCGCGCTGCCCCGCCGGAACGTGCAAAGGGCCCCGTGGACGGTGTCGTCCACGGGGCCCCTCGCGGCGTCAGTCGTTGAAGCAGACGTTCCCGATGGCCGGGTTCAGGAGCCCGATGACGTCGATGGTGTTGCCGCAGACGTTGACCGGGATGTTCACCGGCACCTGGATCACGTTGCCGGACAGCACGCCGGGCGAGCCGACGGCCGCGCCGCCCGCGTGGGAGCCGGCGAACGCGGTGCCGGCGGTGCCGACGGCGGCCGTACCGGCGGCGGCGATGACGAGGGCGGCCTTCTTGGCGCTGTTCATGAGAGCTGTTCCTCCTGTGATTCCGCGGTCCCAGGTCGCGGGGCCGCATTGTGGGAACGCGGCGACCGGGGCGGTGACACGGGCCCGCTGCCGGAAACCTCCGTACGGCGGAACTCGTGGGCGGGAACAGTCAGCAACGGGCAGTAATGAGCGGAAAATGAGACCGGCCCCGGAGGTGGTCCTCCAGGGCCGGCGGTCACTGCCGGACCGCGGCGGGGCCGCGGTCACATGGTCACTTGTTCAGGCAGAAGTTCCCGATGGCCGGGTTGAGCACGCCGATCACGCTGATGGTGTTGCCGCAGACGTTGACCGGGATGTGCACCGGCACCTGGATCGTGTTGCCCGAGACCACGCCGGGGGAACCCTTGGCGACGCCGTTGGCGTGCGCGCCACCACCGGTGTGGGCGGAGGCGGCACCGGCACCGACCAGGGCGATGCTTCCGGCGACCATGGTGACGGCGGCGACCTTGTGCAGGTTCTTCACTTTCTTGACCCTCCTTGCATGTGGTGCCGCGGCACTCGCCGCAGCACGCCATGAAGAACGGGGCAGGCGCGTCCAGGTTGCGCCATCCGGGCGACATACACCCGACGGTATGAATCTCAGTCCGGACGGTGACGATCGGCTTGTCCTACCGCCGGGGCGGCCGCCGGCCTTCTGATCAGGTCCCGATGCCGTGCCGCACGGCCCACAGCGCCGCCTGCGTCCGGTCGGACAGGTCGAGCTTCATCAGGATGTTCGAGACATGGGTCTTCACCGTCTTCTCCGACAGCACCAGGGCACGGGCGATCTCCCGGTTGGAGCGGCCCTCGGCGATCAGCGACAGCACCTCGCGCTCCCGTTCGGTGAGCGCGCCGCCGCGACCCTGCCCCGAAGCCGGCTCCTCCTGGGAGAGCAGTACGTCGGCGACCTCCGGCTGCAGCAGCACGTGCCCGGCGTGGACGGAGCGGATGGCGCCCGCCAATGCGTCGGGGTCCACGTCCTTGTAGACGTAGCCGGCGGCACCGGCGCGCAGGGCGGGGACGACGGTGCGCTGCTCGGTGAAGCTGGTGACCACCAGCACCCGTGCCCTGCTGCCGGACTCGCGGAGGCGGCGCAGTGCCTCGATGCCGTCGGTGCCGGGCATCCTGATGTCCATCAGGATCACGTCGGGCGCGAGCTCCTCGGCGCGCCGCACGCCCTCGTCGCCGTCCGCCGCCTCGCCGACGACCTCGATGTCGGGCTGTACTTCGAGGAAGGTCCGCAGGCCCCGCCTGACGACCTGGTGGTCGTCGACCACCAGGACGCGGATCGCCCGGTCCTCCTCCGCCTCCAGGCCCTCCCCGAAGCCCTCCCGGCCGTCGCTCCCCTGATCACCCACCGGGCACCTCCATCTCGATCACGGTGCCCTTGCCGGGCGCCGACTCCACCGTCAGGGCGCCGCCGACCCCGTCGGCCCGGTCGCGCATCGAGACCAGGCCGAGGTGGCGCCCGGCACGCCGGACCGCCGAGGGGTCGAATCCGCGGCCGTCGTCGGTGATCCGGAGCACCGCTCCCCTGCCGCGCGCCTCCAGACGCACGGTCACCGAGCTCGCCCCGGCATGGCGCAGCGCGTTGTGCATGGCCTCCTGGGCGACGCGCAGCACCGCCTCCTCCTGGGCGGCGGGCAGGGCCCGCACCTTGCCGTGGCTGAAGGAGACGTGCGCCGTGTGCGCGCGGCCGAGGACCTGGGCCTGGGTGCGCAGGGTGGCCAGCAGCCCGTCCTCGTCCAGGGCGGCGGGGCGCAGCTCGACCACCACCGCGCGCAGTTCGTCGGCGGCCTCGGCGGCGAGCGCGGCGACCTGCCGCAACTCCTCGCGGGCGCGCGCCGGGTCGCGGTCCACCAGTGCGGCGGCCGCCTGGGCGGTGAGCCGCAGCGAGAAGAGCTTCTGCGAGACCGCGTCGTGCAACTCGTGCGCGATGCGGGCGCGTTCGCCGGCGAGGGTCAGCTCGCGGCTGCGCTCGTACAGGCGGGCGTTGGTGAGGGCGATGGCGGCGTGCGCGGCCAGGGTGCGCAGCAGCTCCTCGTCCTCGCCGGTGAAGGCGCACCCGCCCCCGTCGGGCCGCGGGCCGCGTTTGTTGGCGAGGAAGAGGGCGCCGAGGATCTCGTCGCCGTCGACCACCGGCATGCCCAGGAAGTCGCTCATCTCGGGGTGGGCGGAGGGCCAGCCCCCGAAGCGCGGGTCCGTACGGACGTCGGCGAGCCGCTGCGGGTCGGCCTCGTGGAGCATCGCGGCGAGGATGCCGTGCTGGCGGGGCAGCGGGCCGATCGCCCGCCACTGGTCGTCGCTGACGCCGTCGACGACGAACTGCGCGAAGCCGCCGTGGTCGTCGGGCACGCCGAGCGCCGCGTATTCGGCGTCGAGCAGTTCACGGGCGGAGGCGACGATGGTCTGCAGGACCTCGCGCACCTCCAGGTGCCTGCTCATGGCGAGTACGGCCGCGCTCACCGCCTCGACACCGCGACGGGATGACCGGCTGTGCATGGCTTCACCGTACTGGCGGGGCGGGAGATCCGGGATCGGCCGCGGGACCGGCGGGACCGGTCCCGCGGACCTAGGCCGAAATGCCCGTACGGCCGCCCTGCGGCCGCCGCCGGCGCACGAACGGGACGGGGAGGGCGGAACGCCCGGGAAACGGCCGGAGAACGGGGTACGCAGGGTGGCCGATCGGTGACACGGCGCCACGGGCCTGTGAGGCACCGCATAGGACGTGCGTCACGTCCGAAGGACGGTAGTAGATCGCGGGGCCGCCGGACCGCCCGTAAGAGGGGCGTGTGGCGCCTCCTGGCGGCCGGCCGTCTACGACTTCGGGTAGTAATGCCGGGCTTTGCCCGGGAATTTCTCGCGGGCTAAGAATGCTCGGGTCGCTCCGCGCCGCGTTGGACACGTGGCGCCTCTCTTTGCCCCGTGCAGAGCGGAGCGCAGCCGAATGGAAGAGGTAACTCCCCCATGCAGCTCCCGACGATCCCGTCTTTCGACCGTCTGACCAGGGCCCACAAGTACTCCGCCGCGGGCATCGCCGCCGCCGGTGTGGGCGTCCTGGCGATCACCGGCGTGACCGGGAGTGCCGGTACGGCCCAGGCCGAGCAGGCCGCCGCCGTGAAGGCCGCCAAGGCTGCGAAGGCCGCGCACGCCGCACACGCCGCCCATGTGAACGCGGTGGCCGAGAAGCACGCCGCCCACGTCGCCCACCAGGCCGTGGTGCTCAAGAAGCACGCCCAGCACGTCGCCCAGGTCACCGCCAGGACCAAGGCGCACGCCCGGCACGTCGCCCATGTCGTCGCCGCGCGCAAGGCGCACGCCGAGCGCGTCGCCGCCGAGGCCCAGCAGCGCCGCGAGGAGCAGCAGGCCGCCAACCGCAGCCACGAGCGCCGGGCGCTCGTACCGCAGCAGAAGCAGGCCGCCCCGCGTGCGCAGGAGAGCACGGCCACCGCCGCGGCGGTGCCGAGCGGCAGCCCGCAGGAGATGGCGCGGCAGATGGTCGGCGACGCGCAGTTCCAGTGCTTCTCCAGCATCGTGACCCGCGAGAGCGGCTGGAACCCGCAGGCGGTCAACCCCTCCTCCGGCGCGTACGGCCTGGTCCAGGCGCTGCCCGGTTCGAAGATGGCCTCCGCGGGCGCCGACTGGCGCACCAATGCGGCCACCCAGATCAGGTGGGGCCTGAACTACATGAACGAGCGCTACGGCAGCCCGTGCGGCGCGTGGTCGTTCTGGCAGGCGCACAACTGGTACTGATCCCGCGGGACAGGCACCGGACAGCACAAGGGCGGCGGATTCCCGGTCGGGGGATCCGCCGCCCTTGTGCGCGGCAGCGAAGTGCGCGAGACCCTGTGCGCCTTACTTGCGCATGACCTCGGGCTCGTGGCGCCGCAGCAGTCTCAGGACGAGGAAGCCGCACACCAGGCCGATGCCGAGCAGGATGCCCATGTCGGTGCCCCATTGTGCGGCCGAGTGCTCCCACAGCGGGTCCAGGTTGTCGGGCTTGGCCGGGTCCCACGGCGGCATCAGGTGAGCGAGGTCGAGGGTGGCGCCGATGGCGCCGACGGCCCAGCGGGAGGGCATCAGCCAGGCGAACTGCTCCAGGCCGACGGTGCCGAAGATCTGGAAGAGCACGCCGGTGAAGACGACCTGGACGATCGAGAACATCACCAGCAGCGGCATGGTCATCTCGGCGGTCCTCACCAGCGAGGAGATGACCAGGCCGAACATCATCGAGGTGAAGCCCAGGGCGATGACCGCCAAGGCGACCTCGGCCGCGGGGAAGCCCTTGATGACCAGGCCCTCGTCGGGCAGCTTCCGCGCCGACAGGCCGATGGCGCAGATGATGACGCCCTGCAGGGCGCTGACCAGACCGAGGACGAAGACCTTGGAGAACAGGTACGCCGAACGGGACAGGCCCGTCGCGCGTTCCCGTTCGTAGATCACCCGCTCCTTGATCAGTTCGCGGACCGAGTTGGCGGCTCCCGAGAAGCAGGCGCCCACGGCGATGATCAGCAGGACGGTGCCCGCGTCGGTGTTGAACTTGCCCGGCTCGCCGGGGAGGGTCAGGCCGTACTTCGCGGGGATGACGGCGCTCACCAGGCCGAGGACGGCCGGCAGCAGGATCATCAGCCCCATGTAGCCCCTGTCGGAGGCGATCACCGACAGATAGCGGCGGACGAGGGTGAAGAACTGCGGCACCCAGCCCTGCGGCTTGGGCGGCTTGGTCTGCTGCGGGGCGACGCCGACGGACTGCGGGGCGACCGCGTCCAGGTCCGCGGCGTAGATCTGGTAGTGCTGCGAGCCGTGCCAGCGTCCGGACCAGTCGTAGTCGCGGTAGCTCTCGAAGGCGGAGAAGACATCGGCCCAGGTCTCGTAGCCGAAGAAGTTCAGCGCCTCCTCGGGCGGCCCGAAGTACGCCACGGCGCCGCCGGGCGCCATCACCAGCAGCTTGTCGCACAGGGCGAGTTCGGCCACGGAGTGGGTGACCACGAGCACGGTGCGGCCGTCGTCGGCCAGGCCGCGCAGCAGCTTCATCACGTCGCGGTCCATGCCCGGGTCGAGGCCGGAGGTGGGCTCGTCCAGGAAGATCAGCGAGGGCTTGGTGAGCAGTTCCAGGGCGACCGAGACGCGCTTGCGCTGGCCGCCGGAGAGCGAGGTGACGCGCTTGTCCGCGTGCACGTCGAGCTTCAGCTCGCGCAGCACCTCGTCGATGCGGGCCTCGCGCTCGGCGGCCTTGGTGTCGCCGGGGAAGCGGAGCTTGGCCGCGTAGCGCAGGGCTTTGCGGATCGTCAGCTCCTTGTGCAGGATGTCGTCCTGCGGGACCAGCCCGATGCGCTGCCGCAGCTCGGCGAACTGCTTGTACAGGTTGCGGCTGTCGTAGAGCACCTCCCCCTCGTCGGCCGGCCGGTAGCCGGTCAGCGCGCGCAGCAGCGTCGACTTGCCGGACCCTGAGGGGCCGATGACGGCGACGAGCGACTTCTCGGGGACGCCGAAGGAGACGTCGTTGAGGATCTTCTTGGTGCCGCTGCCCTGAGGAACCGTCACCGTGAGCCGGCGCGCGGAGAAGGAGATCTCGCCGGTGTCGACGAACTCCTCCAGCTGATCGCCGACGAGCCGGAAGGTGGAGTGGCCGACGCCCACGATGTCATTGGGGCCCAGCAGGTGACGCTGGATCGGCTGGCCGTTGACATAGGTGCCGTTGTGGCTGCCGAGGTCGACGATCTCGTAACGGCCGTCCGGGTGGGCGCGGAACTCCGCGTGGAACCGGGAGACCTGGAGGTCGGAGACGACGAGGTCGTTCTCCAGGGCGCGGCCGATCTTCATCACGCGGCCGAGCACCAGGTGGTGGAAGGTGGTCGGGCTGCGGTCGCCGTAGACGGGCGGGGCCGAGCCGATCCCGCCGGAGGGCCCCTGGGGGGCCGGGATGCGCGGCCGCGGCGCCTGGCCGCCGTGGGCGGGCTGCGGCACGTGCGGCTGCGAGCCGTTGCCGTTCCAGCCGTTCTGCGGTGCCGACGCGCCCCGTTCCGGCGCCTTCTGCACGGCGGGGCCCGACTGGCGGCCCTGCTGCGGCTGGGCGAGCGCGGTCTCGGCGCTGTAGATGTCACCGCCCGCGGACCGACCGCCGCTGAAGAGCAGTTGCGGGCCGTCGTTGGCATTGCCGAGGTTGACGGTGGCGCCGGCGGCGACCTCGTGGGCGTGGACACGCTGGCCCTGTACATAGGTGCCGTTCGTGCTGCCGAGGTCCTCCAGGACCCAACCGCCCTCCCCGCGCCGGATCGTGGCGTGCCGCCAGGAGACCCTGGCGTCGTCCAGGACCACGTCCGACTGCGGGTCCCGGCCGAGGCTGTACGACCGGGACGGATCAAGCGTCCAGGTGCGACCGTTCAGTTCCAGTACGAGTTCAGGCACCCCAAGCCCCACAAAGTCGTCCCCCGGGTTTCCCCCATGAGGGGAGTCTAGGGATTGCGGGCACCGGGAGGAACTGTTCCCGGCACGACCGCCCGGCGGGAATCCCCTCCTGCCGCAACGATGTGGACGGGCTGCCGGGAATCCGTTGACGCCGCCGAAACACCACCGGAGAGTGGTAACCGCCCGGGAACCGTGCGGATCATGACGGACCGGGGCATGGGCATCGCAGGCAGCACAGGCGGTCCGGACGCGACACCTCGGGGGCGGGCATGACGACGTACACCTCCACACCACCATCCGCCGCGCCCCGGCAGCCGCCGCGGCCGATCCCCTGGGGCAGCGTCCTGCTGTCCGCGATCGCGGCCGTCAGCTGGGCGTACCTGGCGATGGTGGGCGTGGCGGCGCTCGGGCTCCATCTGCTCGGGGCGGACACCGCGGGCTCGCTCGGGCCGATGACGGCCGCGGTGGTGGCCATGGCGGTGGGCGGCAAGGTGAGCCCGTCCGGGGACGTCGCGGTGTTCGGGCTCGACGGGGCGGGCGCGGCCGGTGCGATCGACATCATGCCGCTCGGGGTGGGACTGGTCGGGGCGCTGCTCCTGGCCTGGGTCTTCCTGCGCTCGCTGCGCGGGGCGGGCGTCACGGTCCCGGCCGGCGAACTCCTGGCGCGCGCCGGGACGGTGGCGGTCCTGTTCGTGGTGCTCCTCGGCGTCCTGGGCTGGGCGGGCGAGGACACCATCGCCATCGACGGGGCGGCACTGGGCGCCGGCAAGGGCTCCGGCGGGGGCGGCGGGCTGATCGACCAGCTGCCGGGGATCGGCGACATCGGCGGCGGCCTGGGCGACGGGCTGCAGGACCTCATCGACGCCAAGGCGTCGGTGAGCTTCCACGTGGACACCGGCCGCTCCCTGCTGGGTGGTCTGCTGTGGGTGCTGGCCGTGCTGCTGCTGTCGCTGCTCGCCTCGCGGCGCACACCGCTGCCGCCCGGCCTGGAGGCAGTGCACACGGTCGTGCGCCCGGCGGCCTCGGCGCTGCGCTGGGTGCTGCTGCTGGCCGTGGTCGCGGGGTGCGCGGCGGCCGGCTACGCGGCGGCCACCGGGGACGACCCCAAGCGGATCGCCGGCGCGGCGCTCCTCGGCGCGCCCAACGGGGTCTGGCTGGCGGTGCCCCTGGGGTTGTTCGTCCCCTGGAAGGGCACGGCCACCGGGGAGCTCGCCAAGGTGCTGCCCGACCCCCTCGACCGGTTGCTGACGGCCGGGGCCAAGGAACCGGTGACCATGGGGCGCCTGGCCGAACTCGACCACCGGGTCTGGCTGCTGACGGTGGCCGTCGCGCTGATGATGCTGGCGGCAGGGGCGCTGGCCGCGGCCCGCACGCCCTTGCGGGGCCTGTCGCGGGCGGGGTACGCGGGGCGGTGCGCGCTGAGCCTCGGAGCGGTCACGGGGCTCGCCTTCCCGCTGCTGGTGCTGCTCACCGGCGTCTCGGTGGACGCGGGACTGTCGGTGTTCGGCTTCGACGCCGTGGGTGCCGGGATCGACCTGCACGGCAGCATGCCGCTCGCGCTGCTCCTTGGCGCGGCCTGGGGCGCCGCGGCAGGTGGGACGGGGGCGCTGCTGGCACTGGCGACGGGCACAGCCGGGCGCAGGGTGTCGCCTTGCGTGCCCACGGGTCCGACAGGTCCGACAGGTCCGACAGGTCCGACGGAACACAGCCCCGCCGGAGCGCGTCCGGTGCCGGCGCAGCCGGCGGCCCCCGCGCCCATGGGCCCGCAGGACTCCGGGCGCACCTATCCGGGCATCGCCTACGAGCCCGGCCCCTACCTCCCCAGCCCCGGCTACCAGCCGCACGAGGAGGAGCCCAACCCGTACAAGCAGTCGCCTCCCTCCGACGCCCCGCACTCGGCGCGCACGGTCACCGGGATGCCGCTGCCACCGCCGCCCGGGCCGCCTCCGGGCCGGCCGCCGGGGCCTCCCCCGCAGAATCCGCCGCCGCCCGGCGCGCCGGGACAGCGCCGCTGACCACGGGCACTGTCCGGCAGGCGGAACGCGTCTCCGTGCGGGTCCGGCAGCCCGATACGGTGGTGTCACCATGAACGACGCATCGCAGGCGATCACCACCCCCGCCGTCAACGTGCCGACCCTCCTGGTCAAGATCTTCGGCAAGGACCGGCCGGGCCTCACCGCCGGGCTCTTCGAGACCCTGGCCGGCTTCCAGGTGGACGTGGTCGACATCGAGCAGGTCGTCACCCGTGGCCGCATCGTGCTCTGCGCGCTGGTCACCGCGCCCACCGGGCCGGGTGTGGAGGGCGCGCTGCGGGCGACGGTGCACTCCTGGGCCGAGTCGGTACGGCTGCAGGCCGAGATCATCTCCGGTATCGGCGACAACCGGCCGCGCGGCGAGGGCCGCTCCCATGTGACCGTGCTCGGGCACCCGCTCACCGCGGAGTCGACGGCGGCCATAGCGACCCGCATCACCGCGGTGGGCGGCAACATCGACCGTATCTTCCGCCTCGCGAAGTACCCGGTGACGGCTGTGGAGTTCGCGGTGTCGGGGGTCGCGACGGACGCGCTGCGCCCGGTGCTCGCCCTGGAGGCGCACCAGCGCGGCGTGGACGTGGCGGTGGTGTCGTCGGGGCTGCAGCGCAGGGCCCGGCGGCTGGTGGTCATGGACGTGGACTCCACCGTCATCCAGGACGAGGTGATCGAGCTCTTCGCGGCGCACGCCGACTGCGAGGAGGAGGTCGCCGAGGTGACGGCACGGGCGATGCGGGGCGAGCTGGACTTCGAGCAGTCACTGCACGCGCGGGTGGCGCTGCTGGCGGGGCTGGACGCGTCCGTGGTGGACAAGGTGCGCCAGGAGGTCCGGCTGACGGCCGGCGCCCGCACCCTGATCCGCACGCTCAAGCGCCTGGGCTACCAGGTCGGCGTCGTCTCGGGCGGCTTCACTCAGGTGACGGACGACCTCAAGGAGCGGCTGGGGCTGGACTTCGCGGCCGCCAACACCTTGGAGATCGTCGACGGCCGGCTCACCGGGCGCGTGGTCGGGGAGATCGTGGACCGTGCGGGCAAGGCGCGGCTGCTGCGGCGCTTCGCGGCGGAGGCCGGGGTGCCCCTGGACCAGACCGTGGCGATCGGCGACGGGGCGAACGACCTCGACATGCTCAACGCCGCGGGGCTCGGTGTGGCGTTCAACGCCAAGCCGGTGGTGCGGGAGGCGGCCGACGCCGCGGTCAATGTGCCGTTCCTGGACACCGTGCTCTATCTGCTGGGCATCACGCGCGAAGAGGTCGAGGCGGCCGACGCGCTCGACGGCGCGGTGGACGCCTAGCCGCCTGCCCTGCGGGCCCGCCGCGGCGGGCCCGGCGGGTGTGCGTACCGCCCGGGGCCCGTCGCCGGTGTCCGCGGAGAGCGCTCAGTCGTGCGGGGACCAGAACTCGGCCAGGCGCCCCACGCCGTGCTCCACCGTCTTCCAGGGACCGGTGAAGGTGATCACGGCGATCGCCGCGGTGGGGAAGCCGGTGCGGTGGATCCGCGCGAGGGCGTCCCCCTCGCAGGTGCCGGCGAGGGCGTCGGCGAGGGCGTGGACACCCGGGTTGTGGCCCACCAGCAGCAGGTCGTCGACGTCCTCGGGGGTCTCGTTGAGCAGTGCGAGCAGGTCTCCGAGGGTGGCGTCGTACAGCCGCTCCTCGTAGACGGTCCGGGGGCGGTGCGGAAGTTCGTGGGCGACGAGCTTCCACGTCTCGCGGGTGCGGACGGCCGAGGAGCAGAGGGTCAGGTCGAACGGGATGTCCAGCTCCATGAGCCTGCGGCCGGCGACCGGCGCCTCCTTGCGCCCACGGTCGGCCAGCGGCCGCTCGTGATCGGGAACGGCGGGCCAATCGGCCTTGGCGTGCCGGAGCAGGACGATCCGGCGGGGCGATGCAGCTGCGCTCATGACCCTCAGCTTTCCAGAAAACCGCCCGGCAGGCGCGGGAGCGGCCCGGATCCCGGACGGCGTGCGGAGGTTACAGCAGGTGTTGCAGCAATGCCGGGAGCACCTCGGCGAGCCGGGTGAACAGGCGCGCTGCGGGTTCCGCGGCCGAGGCGTCCGCGGCACCGGGACCGGCGGCGAAGGCGAGCAGCGCGGCGAAGGCGAGGGCGGGCAGCGCGACCGCCCACCAGGGCAGGCGCGTCTGCGCGGCGCCGGGCGCCGCGGCACGAGCGGTGCGGGGGCGCGGGGTGCGCGAGGGAACAGCCTGCGTGGACACGGGACCGCCTCCGAGGTGCGGGGTGCTGGTTGACCTTGCACCACGACGCTACGGAACCGCGGACCGCCGGCCCATCGGGTGGCCCACCCACTTGACCCTGACCCTGGCCCCCTAGGGGAGGTGGGGTTGTCCCTACCCCCGGCACCGAACCGAAAGCCGGGAGCCGGGGTCAGCCGAACTTGGCGCCGATGGTGGCGATCACCGCGACGAGGGCGGGGACGGCGAGCATGAGGCCGAAGATGATCAGGAGCTTCTTCTGCGGCTGCGGGGGGTTGGGCTCGAGCACGGGCATGGGCCCAGTCTCGCACCGGCCCGCGGCGGGCCCGCATCCGGGTCGCCCGGGACGCCGGATCCGTCAGAGTTCGTCCTCCACGGACCGGTCGCGGCCGGCCATCAGGCCCGCGGCGATCTGCGGCAGCAGGAGGGCGAGCATGAAGGCCACGGGCAGGTCCCAGCCGCCGCTGTGCTGGTAGAGGACGCCGACCAGGATCGGGCCCGGGATGGAGATCAGGTAACCGGTGCACTGTGTGAAGGCCGACAGCCGCACCACGCCAGCTCCGGTGCGCGAACGCATCCCGATCATGGTGAGGGCGAGCGGGAACGAGCAGTTGGAGATCCCGAGCAGCACCGCCCACACCCAGGGCGCGGCGGCGGGCGCGAGCCACAGTCCGCCGTACCCGGCGAACCCGAACAGGCCGAGGCCCACGGCCAGTCCGCCCTGGTGCCGCATCCGCCCCGCGACCGCGGGCAGCACGAAGGACAACGGCACACCCATCACCATGGTGACGGCGAGCAGCACCCCGGCCGTGGACGCCGAGATCCCCGCGTCGCGGAAGATCTGCGGCAGCCAGCCCATGGTGATGTACGCGCCGGTGGCCTGGAGCCCGAAGTACACCGCCAGTGCCCAGGCGGTACGGCTGCGGGTGATGCGGCCGGCCGCGGCAGGGGCGGGCGCCTCGGGGAGCGGCCCTGCGGGGACCGGCGCCTCGGCGACCGGCACGGGCGCGGCACCGGTGCCCGCGCCACTGCGGTCGCGCACCAGGGCGAGCCAGGGCACGACGGCCACGACCGCGACGACCGCCCAGACACCGAGGCCGGCGCGCCAGCTGCCGCCCAGGGCGCGGGTCACCGGGACGGTGGCCGCGGCGGCCAGGGCGGTGCCCAGGGAGAGCGCCATCGAGTACAGGCCGGTCATGGTGCCCACGCGGTCCGGGAAGTAGCGCTTGACGACCACGGGCATCAGGACGTTGCCGACGGCTATGCCGGCCAGCGCCAGGGCGCTGGTGGCGAGGAATACGGCCGTGCCTCCGGCGAACGGGCGCAGGGCGAGCCCGAGGGCGATGGCGGCCAGTCCCCCGCAGACCACGGCGCCGGGGCCGCGGCGGCGGGCCAGGCGCGGCGCCGCGACGCCGAAGAGGGCGAAGCACAGGGCGGGCACGGAGGTGAGCAGTCCGGCGACGGTCCCGCTCATGCCGAGCCCGTCGCGGACCTCCTCCAGGAGCGCGCCGAGGCTCGTGATGGCCGGCCGCAGGTTGAGCGCGGCAAGGACCAGCGCAACGGCGACGAAAACGCGGGTACGGGCGCGCGTGTGCGTCATGCTCTGCGGAGCGGCAGACGTCTGTGCGGGCAGGGTCGGTCCTGCCGTGGCAGGGTCGATCGTTGTGGCTTCGTCGTCACGCATGCGGGCCATCATAGAATGATGGGATGAATATTGAGGAGGGTCCATGCCCTTGACCTCGCCCCGGCGGTCCGTGCTCGCCGACCAGGTGATCACGCAACTGCGCGCCCAGATCACCTCTGGCGAGTGGCCGGTGGGCTCGCGCATCCCCACCGAGACGCAGCTCGTCGAGCAGCTCGGTGTGGCGCGAAACACGGTCCGCGAGGCCGTCCGGGCCCTGGCCCACAACGGTCTGCTCGACATCCGCCAGGGATCGGGCACCTATGTGCTGGCGACGAGCGAGATGGCCGGCGTCATGCACCGCCGCTTCGCCGACGCCGACCCGCGGCATGTCGCCGAGCTGCGCAGCGCCCTGGAGGCGTCCGCCGCGTCGCTGGCGGCCTCACGGCGCACCGACCGCGACCTCAGGCAGCTGGACGCGGCCCTCGCACGGCGCGAGCGCGCCTGGTCCGCCGGTCGCGCCGACGTGTTCGTGGACGCCGACGCGGCCCTGCACCTGTCGGTCGTGGCGGCCTCGCACAACGAGGTCATCGCCGAGCTGTACGCCGACCTGGGCGAGGTGCTGCGTGAGTTCCTCCGCGCCGACATCGGCGAGGACCTGAGCGCCGAGACGTACGTGGACCACTCCCGCCTGGTGGAGGCGATCCGGCAGGGCGACGCGATGACGGCCTCGGAGGAGGCCGCGGGCCACGCCTTCAGCTGCCGTTTCCGTCCGGCAGACGGGTGACCCAGACGCTGCGTATCTCCTCCCAGCACCGGTCGCTCAGCGTCACCGTCTCCGCGGGGCCGATCGGGACCTGGGGGCCGTCCACGTCCGGGTCCCACCACTGGACGCACTCGATGTGCAGCTGCACGTGGTCCAGGTCGGGATCGGGGTTGAAGCAGACCGCCACCCCCTCGCTGCCCTGCACCGAGGTGCGGCACTCGGTGTCCGCGGGCGGCTGGGAAGCCGCCCTGGCCGCGGCCGCCGGGCCCGCGACCACCGAGGCCGCCGCCGCGGCCGCCACCGCGTAGAAGCGCACACGCACGATCCGCCCTCCCTCCGCTCGCCCCGAACCCCATGGTGGCGGCGCGCAGCGGGCCGCACCCGGCCGGCTGGGCCGGACGGGGGACACCGGTCCCGAACGCGCGTACGGCCCCGGCCCGCCCGAAGGCGGTACCGGGGCCGTACGAAGAACGCGGGCGACGGGAGAGCGGCGTCAGGCGCCGATCGCGTGCAGGCCGCCGTCGACGTGCACGATCTCGCCCGTGGTCTTGGGGAACCAGTCGCTGAGCAGCGCCACGACACCGCGGCCGGCCGGCTCCGGGTCGGCCACGTCCCACTCCAGGGGGGAACGGTGGTTCCAGACGTCGGCAAGCTCGCCGAAGCCCGGGATGGACTTCGCGGCCATGGAGCCGATGGGGCCCGCCGAGATCAGGTTGCAGCGGATGTTCTGCTTGCCGAGGTCGCGCGCGATGTAGCGCGAGGTCGCCTCCAGCGCGGCCTTGGCCGGGCCCATCCAGTCGTACTGCGGCCAGGCGTACTGCGCGTCGAAGGTGAGGCCGACGACCGAGCCGCCCTCCTGCATCAGCGGCAGGCACGCCATGGTGAGCGCCTTCAGCGAGTACGCGGAGACGTGCATGGCGGTGGCGACGGACTCGAACGGGGTGTTGAGGAAGTTGCCGCCGAGCGCGTCCTGCGGCGCGAAGCCGATGGAGTGGACCACGCCGTCCAGGCCGCCGAGCTCCTCGCGCACCACGTCCGCCAGGGACCCCAGGTGCTCCTGGTTGGTGACGTCGAGCTCGATGACCTTGACGGGCCTGGGCAGCTTCTTGGCGATGCGCTCGGTGAGCGTGGGCCGCGGGAACGCCGTGAGGATGATCTCGGCACCCTGCTCCTGGGCGAGCCGGGCGGTGTGGAAGGCGATGGAGGACTCCATCAGCACGCCCGTGATGAGGACGCGCTTGCCGGCGAGGATTCCGCTCATGCTCAGTGACCCATGCCCAATCCGCCGTCCACGGGAATGACGGCTCCAGTGATGTATGCGGCCTCGTCGGAGGCGAGGAAGCGGACCGAGGCGGCGATCTCCTCGGGCTCCGCGTACCGGCCCAGCGGGACCTGGCCGACGATGCCCTTGCGCTGCTCCTCGGTGAGCACGCGGGTCATGTCGGTGTCGACGAAGCCGGGGGCGACGACGTTGACGGTGATGTTGCGCGAGCCGAGCTCGCGGGCGAGGGAGCGGGCGAAGCCCACCAGGCCGGCCTTGGAGGCGGCGTAGTTCGCCTGCCCCGCCTGACCCGTCAGGCCCACCACCGAGGAGATCAGCACGACGCGGCCCTTGCGGGCGCGCAGCATCGCCTTCGAGGCACGCTTGACCATGCGGAAGGTGCCGGTGAGGTTGGTGTCGATGACGGAGGTGAAGTCCTCCTCCGACATGCGCAGCAGCAGCTGGTCACGGGTGACGCCGGCGTTGGCCACCAGCACCTGGACGGGACCGTGCTTCTCCTCGATCTCCTTGTAGGCCTGCTCGACCTGCTCGGGATCCGTGATGTCGCACCGGACGGCGAGGAAGCCGGCCGGCGGCTCGCCCGAGCGGTAGGTGATGGCGACCTGGTCACCGGCGTCGGCGAAGGCCCGGGCGATGGCGAGGCCGATGCCCCGGTTTCCTCCGGTGACGAGAACCGAGCGGCTCAACGGATCACCCTTTCCATAGTGGTCTTGTACACCGAAAAACTATCTGCCTACGCGGCGGTACGGAGAATCGACCCCCGACAGGGGCCTGTGCGCGTCGCTGTCGAGTCCCTACAGAAAAGGGCAGGCGGGGGCGGTGTCGGAGGGGCATGATTCACTGCGGAGCACATGACGCACACCGACGTTGAGGCATCGGGCAGAAGGGGAGGCCGTCGTGCCCCATGAGGTCGATCAGTCATTTCTGGCGCTGCCGCTGAGGGCGCTGGCCGACGCCGCGCTGGCACGCGCCCGCGCGCTGGGCGCGGAGCACGCGGACTTCCGCTTCGAGCGGGTGCGCGGCGCGGCCTGGCGGCTGCGCGACGGCAGACCGTCCGGATCCTCGGACACGACGGACATGGGCTACGCGGTGCGCGTGGTGCACGGCGGGGCCTGGGGTTTCGCCTCCGGGGTGGACCTGACGATGGACGCCGCGGCGCGGGTGGCCGGCCAGGCGGTCGCCATGGCGAAGCTGTCCGCGAAGGTGATCGCCGCGGCGGGCTCGGACGAGCGTGTGCAGCTCGCGCCGGAGCCGGTGCACGCGGACAAGCTCTGGGTCTCGGCGTACGAGGTCGACCCGTTCGATGTGCCCGATGCCGACAAGACCGCTCTGCTGGCCGAGTGGAGCGGCAGACTGCTGGCGGCCCCGGGCGTGTCGCACGTCGACGCCTCCCTCATGACCGTCCACGAGAACAAGTTCTACGCCGACACGTGGGGCACGACCACGACCCAGCAGCGGGTGCGGGTGCACCCCCAGCTGACCGCCGTCGCGGTGGACCCGGACTCCGGCGAGTTCGACTCCATGCGCACCCTGGCCCCGCCGGCCGGCCGCGGCTGGGAGTACCTGACCGGCACGGGCTGGGACTGGGACGCGGAGCTCGCGGAGATCCCGGAGCTGCTCGCCGAGAAGATGGCGGCCCCCTCGGTGGAGGCGGGCGCGTACGACGTGGTGGTCGACCCGTCCAACCTCTGGCTGACCATCCACGAGTCGATCGGCCACGCCACCGAGCTGGACCGCGCGCTGGGCTACGAGGCCGCCTACGCCGGCACCTCCTTCGCCACCTTCGACCAGCTCGGCAAGCTGCAGTACGGCTCCGCGCTCATGAACGTCACCGGCGACCGCACCGCCGAGCACGGCCTGGCGACCGTCGGCTACGACGACGAGGGCGTCGCCGGCCAGTCCTGGGACCTGATCAAGGACGGCGTCCTGGTCGGCTACCAGCTGGACCGCCGCATCGCCCGGCTGACCGGTTTCGAGCGCTCCAACGGCTGCGCCTACGCCGACTCCCCCGGCCATGTGCCGGTGCAGCGGATGGCGAACGTGTCGCTGCAGCCCGCTCCGGACGGCCCGTCGACGCGGGAGCTGATCGGCGGCGTGGAGCGCGGGATCTACATCGTCGGCGACCGCTCGTGGTCCATCGACATGCAGCGCTACAACTTCCAGTTCACCGGGCAGCGCTTCTTCAGGATCGAGAACGGCGAACTGGCCGGCCAGCTGCGCGATGTCGCCTACCAGGCGACGACCACCGACTTCTGGGGCTCCATGGAGGCCGTCGGCGGTCCGCAGACCTACGTCCTCGGTGGCGCCTTCAACTGCGGCAAGGCCCAGCCGGGCCAGGTCGCCGCCGTCTCGCACGGCTGCCCGTCCGCGCTCTTCCGCGGCGTGAACATCCTCAACACCACGCAGGAGGCCGGTCGATGAGCACCCTCTCCAAGCCCCACGAGATCGTCGAGCGGGCCCTGGAGCTGTCCCGTACGGACGGCTGCGTGGTCATCGCCGACGAGGACTCCTCGGCCAACCTGCGCTGGGCGGGCAACGCCCTGACCACCAACGGCGTGACCCGCGGCCGCACCCTCACGGTGATCGCGACCGTGAACGGCGCGCAGGGCACCGCCTCGGGCGTGGTGTCGCGGGCCGCGGTCACCGCCGACGACCTGGAGCCGCTGGTGCGGGCCGCCGAGGCGGCGGCGCGCGACGCGGGGCCGGCCGAGGACGCCCAGCCGCTGGTCGAGGGAGTGCCCGCGAGCGCCTCGTTCACCGAGCCGCCCGCGGAGACCGGCTCGGAGGTCTTCGCGGCCTTCGCCCCGGCGCTCGGCGAGTCCTTCGCGGTCGCCCGGGCCGGCGGCCGGCGGCTGTACGGCTTCGCCCAGCACAGCGTCACCTCCACCTACCTGGGCACCTCGACGGGCCTGCGGCTGCGCCACGACCAGCCCAGCGGCACGCTCGAGATCAACGCCAAGTCCGAGGACATGTCCCGCTCGGCGTGGGCCGGCGCGGCCACCCGCGACTTCACCGACGTCGACCCGGCGGCACTCGACGCCGACCTGGCGCAGCGGCTTGCCTGGGCAGAGCGCCGGATCGACCTGCCCGCCGGGCGGTACGAGACGCTGCTGCCGCCCTCGGCGGTGGCGGACCTGGTGATCTACCAGCAGTGGAGCGCGGCGGCCCGGGACGCGGCGGAGGGCCGCACGGTCTTCAGCAAGCCCGGCGGGGGCACCCGGATCGGCGAGCGGCTGTCGGACCTGCCGCTGACGCTGCGCAGCGACCCCCGCGAACCCGGCCTGGAGTCGGCGCCGTTCGTCATCGCGCACGCCTCGGGTGACGACTCGTCGGTCTTCGACAACGGGCTGCCGGTCGAGCCGACCGACTGGCTCCGCGAGGGTGTGCTGCGGCGGCTGTTCACGACCCGGCACAGCGCGGGGCTGACCGGCCTTCCGACGACGCCGGTCGGGGGCAACCTGATCCTCGACGGCGGCGGCAAGCGCTCGCTGGAGGAGATGGTCGCGGACACCGGGCGCGGGCTGCTGCTGACGTGCCTGTGGTACATCCGCGAGGTGGACCCGGCCACCCTGCTGCTGACCGGGCTGACCCGCGACGGGGTCTACCTGGTGGAGGGCGGCGAGGTGACCGGCGTGGTCAACAACTTCCGGTTCAACGAGTCGCCGGTGGACCTGCTGGGCCGGGTCACCGAGGTGGGCCGCACCGAGCGGACGCTGCCGCGCGAGTGGGGCGACTGGTTCACCCGGGCCGCGTTCCCCGCGATGCGGATCCCGGACTTCAACATGAGTTCGGTCAGCCAGGGGGTCTGACCGGCGACAAGGGGTGGGCGATGGACGAGAAGCAGACGGTCAAGGTCTCGAAGTTCCTGGCCCGCGTGCTGCGGCACGATCCGGGTTCGATCGGGATCGCCCTCGACGAGGGGGGCTGGGTGGACGTGGACGTGCTGATGGCCGCGTCCGCCCAGGCGGGCCGGCGCTTCTCGCGTGCCGACCTGGACCACGTCGTGGCGAACAACAACAAGAAGCGGTACGCGTATTCGGAGGACGGCCGGCGGATCAGGGCCAGCCAGGGCCACTCGGTGGAGGTCGACCTCGGTCTGGCCGCCACCGAGCCGCCGGCCGTCCTCTACCACGGCACCGCGAGCACGACCCTGCCGATCGTGCTGGCCGAGGGGCTGCGCCCGATGACGCGTCAGGACGTGCACCTGTCGGCGGACGTGGAGACGGCCGTGCGCGTGGGGTCGCGGCACGGCCGTCCCGTGGTGCTCGAGGTGGATGCCGCGGGACTGGCCGCCACCGGCCACGTCTTCCGGGTGAGCGCCAACGGCGTGTGGCTCACCGACCGGGTGCCGGCCGCGTTTCTGCGGCAGCGCCACGCCTGAGGCGGCGGGGGGTCAGACGGCGGTGCGTTGCCGTCTGCCGCGGAGCGAGCCCCACAGCGGCGTCACCACGGCCACGATGAGGATGGCGCCCAGGATCTGCAGGACATGCCGGATCCAGTCGATGCCCGCGGTGTGCTTGACGCCGAGCCAGCCGGAGACCGCGTTCCCGAGGAACGCGCCGAGGATGCCGCAGATGACGGTGAGCCACCAGGGGATGTCCTGCCTGCCCGGCAGGAGGAGCTTCGCGAGGAAGCCGAGCACGATGCCGACGATGATCGCCCAGACCCAGTTCATGCCGTCAGTCTCTGCGCGCCGCCGGTACGTCGCATGCGGGATACCGCCATACGCCGTACGGCGGTTGCGGGGTGTCACCCGCAGGCCGCCCCCCGCTCTCGAATGCGGCGGACACGGGGCGTAACGTGGAGGTGTACGGAAATGGGAGCTTCCGGCACTTCGAGCGGGCGGTGGAACGTGATGCGGAAGCACACTGATCCCGGGGTCTTCCGGATCACGGGGACGGCGGCGGGGCTCACCGAGGACGTCCGGGCCCGGCAGCGCCGCTACATCATCTCGATGTCCGTGCGCACCGTTTCCTTCATCCTGGCCGTCGTCCTGTGGCACGTGTGGACGCCGCTGGCGTGGGTGGCGCTCGCCGCCGGGCTGGTGCTCCCGTACATCGCCGTGGTGCTCGCCAACGCGGGCCGGGAGAACGCCCGCAACCTGCCCTCCTCGCACCTGCCGCCGGTCGTCCCCCCGGCGCTGGGACCGGGGCGGGAGCGGCGTCCCGCGGAGGCCGGGACGGAAGCGGACGGACGCTCTTCCTCCGGTCGCGGCTGAGCCTTCTCCGCCCTTGGAAGCTCAGGAAAAGCTCAGATCAATCATGGGGATCCACTCCACTGGGGGCCTTTGCGCGTGGCATACTGCGTACGCGCTCCGCATCCCCCGTCGGAGCGACGGACCGACGCCGGGCGGCTCCCCCCGTGGCTGCCCGGCGTCGCCATGTTTGGATGGGGTTCGTGACCAACGAATCGCCGATCTGCTCCGCCAAGGGGTGCCGGGTCCCCGCCGTGTGGGTGCTCGCCTGGAACAACCCCAAGCTCCACACTCCGGAACGCCGCAAGACGTGGCTGGCGTGCGAGGAGCACCGCGAGCACCTGGCCTCGTTCCTGGGCGTGCGCGGGTTCCTCAAGGACGTCGTACGCTTCGAGGAGTGGGAGGAAGCGGCGGCCGGACGGGACTCAGCCGCCGATCGCTGACATCGGGCGGTCGGGCTGCAGGAACGCGGGGTCGTCGAGCCCGGAGCCGGCCTTCTTGCCCCACATCGCGGCCTTCCACAACGTGGCGATCTCCTCGTCGGACGCACCGGAGCGCAGCGCGCCGCGCAGGTCCGACTCCTCGCGGGCGAACAGGCAGTTGCGTATCTGGCCGTCGGCGGTCAGGCGGGTGCGGTCGCAGGCGCGGCAGAACGGGCGGGTGACGGAGGCGATGACCCCGACCCGTGCGGGGCCGCCGTCGACCAGCCAGCGTTCGGCGGGGGCGTGACCGCGTGCCTCACCGGGTTCGGGGGTGAGGGCGAACTTCGTGGCCAGGCTCGCGAGGATCTCCTCGGCGGTGACCATGTCGGACCGCTGCCAGCCGTGCTGGGCGTCGAGCGGCATCTGCTCGATGAAGCGCAGCTCGTAGCCCTGCGCGAGGGCCCAGGCGAGCAGGTCGGGGGCCTCGTCGTCGTTGACCCCGCGCATCAGCACGCTGTTGACCTTGACGGGGGTCAGCCCGGCCTCCCGGGCGGCCTCCAGGCCGCGCAGGACGTCATGGTGGCGCTTGCGGCGGGTCAGCTCCTGGAAGACCTCGGGGCGCAGGGTGTCGAGGGAGACGTTGACCCGGTTCAGTCCGGCAGCCCGCAGGGCGGCGGCGGTGCGCTCCAGGCCGACGCCGTTGGTGGTGAGGGAGAGCCTGGGGCGGGGTTCGAGGGCGGCGCAGCGCTCCACGATGCCGACGAGCCCGGGGCGCAGCAGGGGCTCGCCGCCGGTGAAGCGGACGTCCTCGACCCCGAGCAGCGTGACGGCGATGCGCACCAGGCGGACGATCTCGTCGTCGGTGAGCAGCTCGGGCTTCCCGAGCCACTGGAGCCCTTCTTCCGGCATGCAGTACGTGCAGCGCAGATTGCACCGGTCGGTCAGGGAGACCCGCAGATCGGTGGCGATCCGGCCGTAGGTGTCCAGCAGCACGGCGTGGCTCCCTCCTGCGGTGGGGTCGGTGGTACGGCAGTGCCGTCCCGTTACTTCGCAGCCTACGGGACGGCACTGACGTTCAACAGTCTGTTTCAGTGCGCTCCGGCTCCGGTGAGGGAGCGGACCTCGAGCTCCGCGTACTTGCTGTCGGCGTCGGGTTCGGGCTTGGACAGGAGCGTGCCCAGGATGCCGAACAGGAAACCGACGGGGATGGAGACGATGCCCGGGTTCTCCAGCGGGAACCAGTGGAAGTCCTCGCCGGGGAACATCGCGGTCGCCTTGCCGGACACGACCGGCGAGAAGACCACCAGGACCACGGAGGTGATCAGGCCGCCGTAGATGCTCCACAGCGCGCCGCTGGTGTTGAAGCGCTTCCAGAACAGGCTGTAGAGCAGGGTCGGCAGGTTCGCCGAGGCCGCCACGGCGAAGGCCAGGGCGACCAGGAAGGCGATGTTGAGCTTCCCCGCGAAGATGCCGAGCAGGATGGCGACGGCCCCGATGGCGACCGCCGCGATCTTGGCCGCGGCGATCTCCTCCTTCTCGCTCGCCGTCCCCTTGCGGATGACATTGGCGTACAGGTCGTGCGCGAAGGAGGACGACGAGGCGAGGGTGAGCCCCGCGACCACGGCCAGGATGGTGGCGAAGGCGACCGCCGAGATCACCGCGAGGAGGATGGCGCCGCCTGTGGAGCCGGCGCCGCCGCCGATCTCCTGGGCCAGCAGGGGGGCCGCGGTGTTGCCCGCCGCGTTGGAGGTGGTGATGGTCTCCGGGGTGAGCAGAGCGGCGGCACCGAAGCCCAGCGCGATGGTCATCAGGTAGAAGCAGCCGATGATGCCGATCGCCCAGTTGACCGACGTACGGGCGGCCCGGGCCGTGGGGACGGTGTAGAAGCGGATCAGGATGTGCGGCAGTCCCGCGGTGCCGAGCACGAGGGCCAGTCCCAGCGAGATGAAGTCGATCTTCGAGGTCGCGGTGACGCCGTACTTCAGGCCGGGCTCCAGGAAGGCCGAGCCCTTTCCGCTCTTCTCCGCCGCCGCGCCCAGCAGCGTGGACAGGTTCCAGTGGAACTTGGTGAAGACCAGGATGGTGATCAGCAGGGTGCCGCCGATGAGCAGCACCGCCTTGACCATCTGCACCCAGGTGGTGCCCTTCATGCCGCCGATCGTCACGTACAGCACCATGACGACGCCGACGAGGACGACGATCAGCCGCCGCGGGCCCTCACCGGTGATGCCGAGCAGCAGGGCCACCAGGGCGCCGGCGCCGACCATCTGCGCCAGCAGGTAGAAGATGCTGACAACGATGGTCGAGATGCCCGCGGCGGTGCGCACGGGGCGCTGGCGGAGCCGGAAGGCCAGGGCGTCGGCCATGGTGAACCGGCCGGAGTTGCGCAGCGGTTCGGCGACCAGCAGCAGCGCCACCAGCCAGGCGACGAGGAAGCCGATCGAGTACAGGAAGCCGTCGTAGCCGACGAGGGCTATGGAGCCGGCGATGCCGAGGAACGAGGCGGCCGACATGTAGTCGCCGGAGATGGCGAGACCGTTCTGGAAACCGCTGAAGGAGCGGCCGCCGGCGTAGAAGTCGGTGGCGTCCTTGGTCTGGCGTCCGGCCCAGACGGTGATGCCGAGGGTCGCCACGACGAACACCGAGAAGAGGCTGATGATCAGCGTCCGGTGGTCGCCGGCCCCGGCCGCGAGGACCTGGGCTGCCATGGTGTGCGGCGCGGTCATGCGGAGGCCTCCGTGCTCTCGGTCTCACCGGTGTCCTGAGCGCTCTCCATGCGCGCCTTGATGGCGTCGGAGTGCGGGTCGAGCTTGGCGTTCGCGTGGCGGGAGTACCACAGGGCGATGCCGAAGGTGGTGGCGAACTGGGCGAGCCCGAAGACGAGGGCGACATTGATGTGGCCCACCACCTTGGTGTCCATGAAGCCGCCCGCGTAGTTCGACAGCAGGACGTACAGCAGGTACCAGGTGATGAACGCGATGGTGAGCGGGAACGCGAACGAGCGGTGGGAGCGGCGCAGTTGGGCGAACTCCGCGCTCGCCTGCACCTCGGCGTACGAGGCCGCTGACGGCGGACCGGAGGTAGCCGACTGTCGTGCGGAATCCACGATGCCTCCTGGGGGGACGGAGCTGGGCAGGCACGAGCACGCGACGCGAGCCGGACGTGAGCTACGTCACGCAAAGATCGGACCCGCGCATGGTAAAGGCGTGACCATGGGGTTCGACAGGGGGCGGTGGTTGAAAATTGTCAGGTCCTTACCAACCGGAATCCGAGCTTTCCTCGCATACGCATTGAAGGGGTGCTCGGGGCGGCGCTAGGTTCCCTCGTCATGTACCCGTCCGGCGGCAACCCCGCCGCGGTGACGGCCAGTCGGACGATTGGAGATCCCATGGCTCCCCTGCCAGGACGGCGCCGCGCCCTCGCGATACCCATCGGCATGGTGCTGGCAGGTGCTCTCGCGTTCCTGCCGAACGCCGCCTCGGCGGCCGCCGCCGGCACGGCCCCGGGCGACGGCACCGCCGCCGCCGACGGCCCGGTGCTGTCGTACGTGGTCAACACCACCCGGACCAACAGCGGGACCATCAAGGACGTCCAGCAGGCGGTGGACCGCAACGGCGGTGACATCGTCGCGACGTACAAGAAGATCGGCGTGATCGTCGTCCACTCGGCGAACCCCTCCTTCGCCACCGCCATGCGCACGGTGCGCGGCGTGGAGTCGGCGGGCGCCACCCGCACCGCGGCGCTGTCGACCGCCTCCACGACCGAACTGGGCGCCCCGGAGCGGATCACGGCGGCCGAGGCCGCCGCGGCCAGGTCCAAGGCGGGCCCCGCACAGGAGCCGCTGGAGGCGGACCAGTGGGACCTGGCGGCCATCGGCGCCGACAAGGCGGCGCGGATCGACCCCGGCGACCGGCATGTCACCGTCGCCGTCATCGACACCGGCGTCGACGACACCCACCCCGACCTGGCGGCCAACTTCTCGGCCAAGCAGTCCGCCAACTGCGTGGGCGGCGTGGCCGACACCAGCCCCGGCGCCTGGCGCCCGTACAGCGCCGACGCCTACCACGGCACCCATGTGGCGGGTGAGATCGCGGCCGCGCGCAACGGCATCGGCGTCGCCGGTGTGGCCCCGGGCGTGCGCGTCGCCTCCATCAAGGTGGCCGACCCCGTCACGCAGCTCTTCTACCCGGAGAGCGTCGTCTGCGCCTTCGTCTTCGCCGCCGAGAACAGCATCGAGATCACCAACAACAGCTACTACGTCGACCCGTGGCTCTACAACTGCCTCGACGACCCCGACCAGCGCGCCATCGTCGACGCCGTCGACCGCGCCGCGCGGTACTCCGAGGACAAGGGCGTGCTGAACATCGCCTCGGCGGGCAACTCCAACCACGACCTCGACTCCACCGCGATCGTCGACACCACCAGCCCCGACGACTCCACCCCGGTCACCCGGACCGTCGACCCGCACGTCTGCTGGGACATCCCGACCCAGCTGCCGGGCGTCGTCACCGTCTCCGCGACCGGCGTGCGGAACCTGAAGTCGTACTACTCCAGTTACGGCCTCGGGGTGGTCGACGTCGCCGCCCCCGGCGGTGACCGCTTCCAGGTCCCGGGCACCCCGTCCGGAAACGGCCGCATCTTGTCGACGCTGCCCGGCAACACCTACGGCTGGCTCCAGGGCACGTCGATGGCCTCGCCGCACGTGGCGGGAGTCGCCGCGCTCCTGAAGAGCACCCACCGGCACGCCTCACCGGAGGAGCTGCAGGAGATGCTCAAGGCGCAGGCCGACAACCCGGGTTGCCCGACGGGACTGTACGACCCCGACGGCAACGGCGTGCAGGACGCCACCTGCACCGGCGGGCCGAACGTCAACAGCTTCTACGGCCACGGCATCGTGGACGCCCTGGACGCCGTCACCGAGTGACCTAGGCGACGGGGACGCACAAGGCGCCGGCGCACCGCTCTCAGACCCTCACCAGGGTCTTGAGGGCGGTGCGCTCGTCCATCGCCTTGTAGCCGCCGGGGACACCGTCCAGACCGACCGTCAGGTCGAAGACGGCGGACGGGTCCACAGTGCCGTCCAGCACGTCCGGCAGCAGCTCGGGGATGTAGGTGCGCACAGGGGCGACGCCGCCGTGCAGGGCGATGTTGCGGTCGAACATGTCGCTCAGGTCCAGGCCGGTGCCGCTGCCGTGGGGGACGCCGACATAGCCGATGGCACCGCCGTCGCGCGTGACGGCGACCGCGGTGCGCATGGACTGCTCGGTGCCGACGGCCTCGATCACCGCGTGGGCGCCCTGGCCGCCGGTCAGTTCGCGGACCGCGGCGACCGCCGCCTCGCCGCGCTCGGCCACCACGTCGGTGGCCCCGAAGGAGCGGGCGATGGCGGTGCGCGCCTCGTGCCGGCCGAGGGCGATGATGCGCTCGGCGCCGAGCCGCCGCGCGGCCAGCACGCCGCACAGGCCCACCGCGCCGTCGCCGACGACCGCGACAGTGGAGCCGGGCCGGACCCCCGCGCCGACCGCCGCGTGGTGACCGGTGCCCAGCACGTCGGAGAGGGTCAGCAGGGCGGTCAGCAGCCGCTCGTCGGACAGCGCCTCGGCGGGCAGCCGCACCAAGGTGGCGTCCGCGAACGGCACGCGCACGGCCTCGCCCTGGCCGCCGTCGGAGCCGACCTCGCCCCAGAAGCCGCCCTCGGTGCACGAGGTGGTGAGGCCGTCGGCGCAGTACGCGCAGACGCCGTCGGACCAGACGAACGGGGACACCACCAGGTCGCCGCGCTTCAGCCCCGACACGTCGGAACCGGTCTCCTCCACCACGCCGAGGAACTCGTGCCCGATGCGCTGCCCCGGCTGCCGCGACGCGACGCCGCGGTAGGCCCACAGGTCGCTGCCGCAGATGCAGGCCAGCACCACGCGCACGACGGCGTCCGTGGGCTGCCGGACGACCGGGTCGGGCACCTCCTCCACGCGGATGTCGTGGGGGGCGTGGATCACGGTGGCGCGCATACGGAAGCCGTCCTGGCTGTGCGGAGGAGTGGGGACGTACCACCGTACAGTCCGGCCGCGAGGAGGAACTGCGCCGCGAGGTACGTGAGCATGATCCAGAATCCGGCGGCGGGCGGCTGCGGGAGCCCGGCCAGCCGGGTCGCGATGAGGGTGTCCGAGAGCAGGAACAGCGCGCCGCCGGCCGCCGCGGCCGGGGTGCCGAGTGCCGCACCGCCGGCCGCGACCGCCGTCAGCAGCAGGCTGTAGACGGCGACCGGGACCCGCAGGGCGGGCGGCAGCCCGGACCACAGCACGGTGATCGCGGCAAGCCACACCAAGGTGTACCCGGCCGCCGCCCAGCGGGTCCGGGCGGGGACGGAGAACGCCCCGCGCCGCGCGAGAAGTGTGAGATAGCAGACGTGGCCGGCCGCGAAGCAGCCCATGCCCGCGAGGAACGCCGTGTCCCCGCCGAACTGCAGGAGCATGTCGCCGGCCCAGCCCAGCAGCAGCGCGGCGACCAGTACGCGGGGGCCGCCCCGCAGCGCCGCCCAGGCCGCCAGCGCGGGCATCAGCAGCGCCTTGGTGACGTCCTCCACGACGCCCGCCCCCTGTGACGGCAACGCCGTCGCCACCAGGTGGACGGCGCAGACGGCGGCGAACACCACGAGGGCCGCGCGGGCGGCACGAGGTGCACGACGGGAGGAGTCCCCAGCTTGCACGGCTCCCTGGTGCGCGCTCACGCCGCCGGGCCCTCGGGCCGGGGCGACCAGCCGGGGCCGCGCAGCAGGTGGCCGGCCCGGTCGCGCCAGGTGCGCGCGGAGGCGACATCGCGGGCAATGGCGGCGTACTCGTGGGTGGCCACGCGCAGCGGGTTGAAGGTGGCGATGTTCTTCGTCAGGCCGTACACCGGCCGTTCGGCCTCGGCGGCGAAGGACCCGAAGAGCCGGTCCCAGAGGATCAGGATGCCGCCGAAGTTGCGGTCGAGGTAGCCGCCCTGCGAGGCGTGGTGGACCCGGTGGTGGGAGGGGGTGTTGAAGACGAACTCGACGGGGCCCGGCAGCTTCCCGACGCGCTCGGTGTGGATGCCGAACTGGTAGACGAGGTTGAGGGAGGAGCAGAAGGCGAGGGCCGCAGGATGCACACCGCAGGCGATCAGCGGGAGGTAGAACGGCCAGGACGTCAGACTCGTCCACGGCTGGCGCAGCGCGGTGGAGAGGTTGAACTTCCTGCTGGAGTGGTGGATGACGTGGCACGCCCACAGGACGCGGATCACGTGGTGCCCGCGGTGCTGCCAGTAGTAGAAGAAGTCCTGCACCAGGAGCATCAGCGGAATCGTCCACCAGACGACGGGCACGCGGAGCGGGGTCAGGGCGTACACCCCGGTGTAGATCGCGACGATCGGGAACTTCCACAGGAAGTCGAAGAGGAGACTGCCGAGTCCCATCGACAGACTGGTCGCGGTGTCCTTGGCGCCGTACCCGGCGGCGTCCTCGTCCGGGTGGATCCGGTAGCTGATCACCTCCAGGACGGTGAGCAGCACGAATGCGGGTATCGACCACATCACGGCATCGGGCAGTTGCGGCATGGCGGAACCATAGGGCCGCCCGGCGCCCGGCGAACAGATGTCGTTACCCATCAGTATTTTCCCGGGGCGGGCCGCGCTCCGGGCCGCACCTCGACGCGGCTGCCGCCCGCCGGGCCCAACAGGCTTGTCGGGCAGCGGGATCGGACGGGCCCGGTCCTGTTGGGCAGGGGCGGCAGACGCGCCCCCGGGACACCGACCTGACGGCCCGTCAGCCACAGGTGGAGCCGTTACCCGCACCGGCCCCGGCGACCCGTGTCCGGCCCGTCCAGGCGGCATTGACCGGGGCGGAGCCGGACGGGGCCGGTCCGGGGTGTCGGTGGCCGCCCGTATTGTGTTCCACCATGCACGTGTCCCAGCTCCCGCAGCCACCGTGGCCCGAGGCCTACCCCGACGGGTACGCCGTCGTGGACGTCGAGACCACCGGGCTCGGCCGCGACGACCGGATAGTCTCCGCCGCCGTCTACCGGCTGGACGCGCGCGGCGAGGTGCAGGACCACTGGTACTCCCCGGTCAACCCGCAGCGGGACCCGGGCCCGGTGTGGATCCACGGCCTCACCTCCGACATGCTCGCCGACGCGCCCCTGTTCGGCGAGATCGCGGAGGAACTGGCGGCCCGGCTGGCGGGGCGCGTCCTCGTCGCCCACAACGCGGTCTTCGACTGGTCGATGCTGTCCCGGGAGTTCGCCCGCGCCCGGACGGTCGCGCCGGTGGAGCACCGGCTGTGCACCATTGTGCTGTCCAAGGAGCTGGGCCTGCCGCTGCCCAACCACAAACTGGGGTCGCTGGCCGCGCACTACGGCGTCGTGCAGCAGCGCGCCCACCACGCCCTGGACGACGCCCGCGTCCTGGCCGAGGTCTTCCGCCCCAGCCTCCACCAGGCCGCGGCCGGGGGCCTGCGGCTGCCCCTGCACGCCTGCCGCCCGCTCACGGAGTGGATCGACACCGCCACCGAACCGCGGTCGGTGGCCGCCGGTTACCGCTCGACGTACCGGCCCATGAGCTGGCGGACCAGCCGGAAGCGGCCCGCCTGCCCCTACCCCAATCCCGGACGGTTGGAGCAGGGCGGCCCGCTGGTCCAGGGGATGCGGGTCGCCTTTTCGGGGGACACGAACGTCGACCGCGAACTGCTGGAGGACCGGGCGACCGAGGCCGGGCTGCACGTGGCGTCCGGCGTCAGCCGGCTCACCAGCCTGCTGGTCACCAACGACCCGGGCTCCCTCACCGGCAAGACGGTGCGGGCCCGCCAGCTGGGCACCCCCGTCATCGACGAGCGGCGCTTCGCCGAACTCCTCAAGGACGTGGCGCCGGCACCCGACGTGCACGGCTGAGACGGCCCGCGGCAGCCGTTCGGGTGGTGCCGGGCCGACGCACCCGCCCCCGGTTTGCCGCGCCCCCGCCCCACCCGCACGCTGGGCCTCATGGCCCGATGTGAAGTCTGCGGCAACGACTACGTCATGAGCTTCGAGGTGCATGCCCAGGGGGCCGTGCACGTCTTCGACAGCTTCGAGTGCGCCATCCACCGGATGGCCCCCATCTGCGAGCACTGCCGGGTCCGTATCGTCGGCCACGGCGTCGAGGTGGACGGCCACTGGTACTGCGGCGGGCACTGCGCCAAGGCCGAGGGCCGTACCGGCATCGTCGACCGCGTCGGGTCCGCGGCGTCCGGGAGGTGAACGGCGCGGGGCGGGCCGCCGCCGGGCGGTGACGCCACGGCGTCCGACCCCTGCCGAAAGCGCCCCGCGACCGAGTTGTACGGTCATGGGGTGTACCGCTTCCTGTTGTCCCGCCAGTGGGTGATCCTCACCCTCGTCGGACTGCTGATGATGCCCACCATGGTGCGGCTGGGCTTCTGGCAGTTGCACCGGCACGAGCGCCGGGTGGCGAACAACCACCTGATCTCGGACAACCTCAAGGCGGCCCCCCTCCCCGTGGAGTCGCTGACCGGCCCGGGGGCGGTCGTCCCGAAGAAGGACATCTACCGGACGGTCACCGCGACCGGCCGCTACGACACCGCCCACGAGGTCGTCGCCCGGCAGCGCACGGCCGCCGACGGGGACAGCATCGGGTACCACGTCATCACCCCCCTGGTCATGGCCGACGGCCGCGCGGTGCTGGTCAACCGGGGCTGGATCGCGGCCGGCGGCAACCTCACGAAGTTCCCGAAGGTCCCGGCCGCGCCCTCCGGCGAGGTCACCGTCACCGGACGGCTGCGCCCCGACGAGACCACCGGCGAGACCGGGATCAGGAACAAGGGCGGCCTCCCCGACCGCATGATCATGTTGATCAACAGCGGACTGGTCGCCAAGGACCTGCCGGCCGGCGAGAAGCCGGTCGGCGGCTACATGGAGCTGTCCGCCACTTCGCCGAAGCCCACCGGTCACCAGCCGGAGCTGATCCCCGAACCGGACCACAGCAGCATCGGCATGCACATGGGCTACGCCATCCAGTGGTGGCTGTTCACCGCCATGGTGCCGGTCGGCTGGGTCATCCTGGTGCGCCGCGAGCGCAAGGAGCGGCTCGCGGCGGCGCAGGCCGCCCAAGCGGCGGCGGCAGGCCCCGGGGAGGGCCCGGACGGCGACTCCGCCGGCGGCTCCGCGGACGGGGAGACGCCCGGCCAGGCCGTCGCTGCGGTCGCGGCCCCGTAGGCCGCGGGGCACCCTCTAAGGGGGGCCGAGCGCGGAGGCGGCACCGTGGCGGGACCCATCGAGAACTACGCGGTCATCGGCGACCTGCAGACGGTCGCCCTGATCGGCAGGAACGGCTCAGTCGACTGGCTCTGCCTGCCCCGCTTCGACTCCGGCGCGTGCTTCGCCGCGCTCCTGGGCGGCCACGACAACGGCAACTGGCGCATCGCACCCGCGTCCGCGTCCAGCGACGAGCCCTGCACACGCCGCGCCTACCGGGGCGACACCCTGGTGCTGGAAAGCGTCTGGGAGACCCCTTCCGGCACCGTCAAGGTGATCGACTTCATGCCGCAGCGGGACCGCGCGCCCGATGTGATCCGCATCGTCGAGGGCGTGTCCGGCAGCGTCCCCATGAGCAGTGAGCTGCGGCTGCGCTTCGACTACGGGCACGTCGTGCCCTGGATGCGCCGCAGTGAGGGGCACCGGATCGCCATCGCCGGTCCCGACTCGGTGTGGCTGCGCAGCGAGCCGCTGGTCCGCATGTACGGCAAGGACTTCACGACCCACGCGGACTTCTCCGTCTCCAAGGGCGAGCGGGTCGCCTTCACCCTCACCTGGCACCCCTCGCACGAGCGGCGGCCGCGGGCGATCGATCCCCACGAGGCGCTGCGGCAGAGCGTGCGGGACTGGGAGACCTGGTCGGCCCAGTGCCGTTACGACGGCCCCTGGCGGGACGCCGTACTGCGCTCGCTGATCACGCTCAAGGCGCTGACGTACGCGCCCAGCGGCGGCATCGTCGCGGCGGCCACGACCTCGCTGCCCGAGGAGATCCGGGGCGTGCGCAACTGGGACTACCGCTTCTGCTGGCTGCGCGACGCGACACTGACCCTCAATGTGCTGGTCGCCACCGGCTACCTCAAGGAGGCGTACCGCTGGCGGGACTGGCTGCTGCGGGCGGTCGCCGGCGACCCGGCCGACCTGCAGATCATGTACGGGATCGCGGGCGAGCGGCGGCTGCCCGAGCAGGAGCTGGGGTGGCTGGACGGCTACGAGGCGTCGCTGCCGGTGCGCGTCGGCAACGCCGCCGCGACGCAGTTGCAACTGGACGTCTACGGCGAGGTCCTGGACTCGCTCTTCCTCGCCCGCACCCGCGGCATGCAGGACGAGCCGCACGCCTGGGCGGTGCAGCACTCGCTGATGAACTTCCTGGAGTCGGCCTGGCGCCGGCCCGACGAGGGCCTGTGGGAGGTGCGGGGCGAGCGGCAGCACTTCGTGCACTCCAAGGTGATGGCGTGGGTGGCCGCCGACCGTGCGGTCCGCACGCTGGAGGCCCGGCCGCACCTCTCCGGGGACGCGGCGGCCTGGCGGGCGATGCGCGACGAGGTGCACCGCGAGGTGTGCCGCAAGGGCTTCGACAAGGAGCGCAACACCTTCACGCAGTACTACGGCTCCCGGGAGCTGGACGCGGCGACCCTCCTCATCCCCCAGGTCGGTTTCCTCCCGGTGACCGACCACCGGGTGGTCGGCACCGTCGAGGCGGTGCGCACGGAGCTGGACCACGGCGGCTTCGTCCGCCGCTACACCCTGGAGGACAGCAGCGTGGACGGTCTGCCGGGCGGTGAGGGCGCCTTCCTGGCCTGCTCGTTCTGGCTCGCGGACGCCCTGCACCGCACCGGCCGCCGCGACGAGGCCCGCGAGCTCTTCGAGCGGCTGCTGGGCCTGCGCAACGACGTGGGCCTGCTCGCGGAGGAGTGGGACCCGGTGGAACGGCGCCAACTGGGTAACTTCCCCCAGGCGTTCAGCCACATCGGGCTCGTCAACACGGCACTCACGCTGTCCGGTACGGAAGGGGCACGGCAACCGTCATGGACCTCGGGCTGAGGGATCGGGTGTACATCGTCACCGGTGCCAGCCGCGGGCTGGGCCTCGCGGCCGCTCGCGAACTGGTCGCCGACGGCGCGAAGGTGGTCGTCAGCGGGCGCGGCGAGAAGGCGGTGGCCGGCGCCGTCGCGGAACTGGGCGGTTCCGCCAGCGCCGTCGGGGTCGTCGCCGACAACGCCGACCCCCGGGCGCCGGAGCTGCTGATCATGGCCGCGCGACGGGACTTCGGGCGGCTGGACGGGATGCTGATCAGCGTCGGCGGGCCGCCCGCGGGCACCGCGGACGTCATCGGCGACGACCAGTGGCGCGCGGCGTTCGAGTCGGTCTACCTGGGCGCGGTGCGGCTGGCGCGCGCGGCGGCGGAGGAACTGGGCGAGGGCGGGGTGATCGGCTTCGTGCTCTCCGGGTCCGTGTACGAGCCGATCCCGGGCCTGGCGATCTCCAACGGCCTGCGGCCGGGCCTCGCGGGCCACGCCAAGGACCTCGCCAACCAGTTGGGACCGCGCGGCATCCGCGTCATCGGGCTGCTCCCCGCCCGTGTCGACACCGACCGGGTCCGCGAACTCGACGCCCTCACCGGCGACGCCGAGGCCGCCCGCGCCCGCCTCAGCGAACGCATCGCCCTGCGCCGCTACGGCACCCCCGAGGAGTTCGGCCGCACGGCCGCGTTCCTGATGTCGCCCGCCGCCTCGTACCTGACCGGGCTGATGCTGCCGGTCGACGGGGGCGCGCGCGGCGAGTACTGAGCGCTGCCCCCGGCCCGTCAGGTGACCCGGGTCGCGCGGTGGCTGACGGCGCGCAGCCGCGCCTCGGCGGGCAGCGCGGGCAGTCCGGCCGAGGTGCACGCCCGGCGCAGGACCGCACCGTCGAGTTCGGCCAGCACGCTGCCGGGGACGGCGTGCGGGGCGAGGGCGAGCAGGAGCCGGGCCGTGGGGGCGGTGGGGGTCCCGGCGAGGGTGGCGGCGGCGTGGTCGACGCCCGGCAGTTCGGCGGCGTCGGCGGCGATGACCTCCTCCAGGGCGCGGCCGCGCAGGACCGCCCCGCCCCCGTCGTCGGCGTCCACGGTGAACCGGCGCAGCCGTCGCTCGCGCGGCTGCGCCAGCAGCCACCACAGGGCGCCGAGCACGATCAGCGCCAGGGCGGTCAGGACGGCCGGCCACCACCAGGAGGCGCCGGTGTACCGGGTGCGGTCGCCCGTGGCGAGCAGGACGTCGTGGGGGCCCGTCCAGGGCCGGTCCAGCAGGCCGGTCCCGGCGCACAGCACGAAGGCTCCGCCGAGGAGCAGCACCAGGCCGACGAGGGCGAGCAGGACGCGGTTGACCGTGGAGCGCACCGCGCTCACCCCGTTTCCATGCGGCGTACGTCCAGCGACAGCGCGAGCGGGCGGTACAGCCCCAGTCCGTCGAGGGCCGCGGCGAGGGCCGCCTCCAGGTCGGCCCGCACCTCCGCGGTCTCCCGGAAGGCCACTTCGGCCCGGACGGCGGCCGCCCTGCGGGTCACGGAGACCTGCGCGAAGCGCACCCCCGGCACCTCCACCGCGCGGTCCCTCAGGGCGAGTTCGGCCGCGTGCCGGTCGAGTCCCGCCCGGACGCCGGGCGTTCCCGGGCGCATCGGCAGCACGTCGCGCATCCCGGGCGTCGCGGCGAGCACGATCAGCCACAGCCCCAGCAGGACGGCGGCGGAGCCGGCGGCGAGGATCCACGGGTCACCCACGGGCCGGGCGGCGAGGTCGTCCGCGAGCCATGTGCGCCAGGCCATGGCGGAGCGTCCGGCGCGCACCGCGGCGACGTCGTAGAGCAGCACACCGGCCGGCGCCAGCACCAGGAACGCGGTGACGGCGGCGGGCACGCGGCGCGGGGACCAGAAGCGCCGTGCGCGGGGGGAGGCCGTCACGACGGCCTCGGGTTCCCGCGTCCGCGCGGTGCCGCTCATCGCACCCTCCCCTCCTCGGCCGCGTGCGAGGCCTGCGAGTGCAGGCGTTCCACCTCCACGACCACTCCTTGCACCACGATCCCGGTCAACTCCTCGACGCGTTCTGCGACATGCCGCCGCACCGCACGGCTCACCGCGGCGATGTCGACGGGGTAGCCGAGTTCGACGGACACCCGCACATGCATCCGGTCGCGGTGGACGGTGACGCTCGCCCGCGGGAACGCGCCGCGCGGCACGTGCTCCTGGCCGGGCGCGCCCTTGAGCGTCTCACGGGCGGCCTGCGCGGCGATCTTCGCCGGGACGCGGTCGGCGATCCGCAACGAGCCGCGTTCGGCGGGGGCGAGGAGCGGAACGGCGGACGTCCGCCCCGGCTCCGCGGTGCTCATCGGGCCGCCTCACCGCCGCCGGTCGCGGGTACGGAAGAACTCGCCGGGCTCCAGGTCGCCGTCGAAGTACCGGCCGACCAGGAACCCGACGGCGCCGAGCGCCGCCACCAGCAGGAAGGCGGCGAACCCGCCGAAGTACCCGGCGAAGCCGAGCGCCATCCCGACGATCAGTCCGATCAGGGCCATGCTCATGGTCCGCTCCCTGTCCTGCGGCCGTTGTCCGGCGCCGATGTCACTGGACCCGCTGCTCCTGGTCGTCGTCGTCCGTGTCGTCGGGCAGTTTGACGTCCCCCACGGCGATGTTGACCTCGACGACCTCCAGGCCGGTCATCCGCTCGACGGCGACGATCACGTTCTCCCGCACCGCGTGGGCGACCGACACAATGGACACGCCGTAGTCGACGACGATGTCGAGGTCGAGCGCGGCCTGCACCTCGCCGACCTCCGCACGCACGCCGCGGGTGCCGGACTTGCCGACGGGCACCCGGTCGCGCACCGCGCCGAAGCCGCGCGGGATCCCGGCACCGAGGGCGTGCACACCCTCCACGTCGCGGGCCGCGAGCCCGGCGATCTTCTCCACCACCCCGTCGGCGATCGTGGTCCGGCCGCGGGTCGCGGGGTCGCCGAGGGGCGCCCTGCGGCCGGTCGCCGAAGCGCCCGGGCTGGTGCCCTTCTCCAGGGTCCGGCCCCTGCCCTCGCCCTGTTGCACGGTCTCGGTCATCCCACCTCGTCCCTTCGACCTTCCGATGGCGGGAGCGGTTCGGGCTGCTCCGTGCACCACACTATGTGGGCATGCCCCGTCGCGCCGTGAGGATGCGGCGACCGGGCGAGGACGGCGCGCACGGGCGCACGTCCCGGGGTGGAGGGAGGCGAGGGCCGATGACCGCGGACCGGCTGGCGCGGGCGGTGCGCCGGCAACTCGGGCTCGGCCGGGTCCTGCCGCTGGGGGACGCCGGGGACACGCTGTGGGTCACCGAGAGCGCGGCGACGGCGGTGCTGCGCTCAGCCGCCGCGCGGGTGCCGGGGGTGCGGCTCGGACGGCTGCGCATCGGTGCCGCCGGACCGGAGCAAGCGGCCGCGCCCGCACCGGAGTCGGCGCCCCCGGGCGCGCTGGCCCGGCTGCCGCTGCGGATCGAGGCCGCCTTCGAGGCCACGCCGGACGTGCCCCTGCCCTACTCGGCGCGGCGGTTGCGCGACGCGCTGTGGGAGGCCGCGGAGCACGGCGTCGGGCTGGAACCCGCGGCGGTCGACCTGACCGTCACGGGACTGCTGGACACCGAGGAGCCCCAACCGGCCGGGCAGGACCCGGCGTCGGGAGCCGTTCTCCCTGCCGGGCCCGACGGCACGACGGCCGACGACGCGGCCCCGGGGGACGTCACCACGCGGGCGGCCGCCGCCGCGGTGCCGGGGGTCGCCCGGCTCACCGCACGACTGGGCGGGCACGCCCACCCCGCCAGGGTGCAGATCGCGGTCGGCGCGGGGCACCGCGCACGCGATGTCGCGCGTGCGGTCGCCGCGGCGGTGACGGCCGTGACGGGGGACGTCACCACCGTCGTCGTCACCGACATCGCCCCCGGCGCCGGAGTGCCGGGGGCGCGTCGCTGACCGGGTCGGTCCGCTACTCCCCGACGCCCGCGAGGTCGCGCAGCCGGCGTCCCTGCGCGGCGCGTTCGGCGGTGCGCTGCTCCTCGTACGTACGGCCGGAGGCCTCGCGGAGCAGCGCCTTGGTCTCGATCACGGCGTCGCGGGGCGATGCCAGCAGGGCGGCGGCGAGGTCCTGGACGGTGGCGTCGAGCGCGTCGGCCGCGACGGCGATGTTGGCCAGGCCGGTGCGCACGGCTTCGTCGGCGCCGACGAAGCGACCGGTGGCGCAGATCTCCAGGGCCCGTGCGTAGCCGACGAGTTCGGTCAGCGGCTTGGTGCCGGCCAGGTCGGGGACCAGCCCCAGCGCGGTCTCACGCATGGCGAACTGCACGTCGTCGGCGACGACGCGCAGATCGCACGCGAGAGCCAACTGGAAGCCGGCACCGATCGCATGTCCCTGGACGACGGCGATCGTGACGATGTCATTGCGCCGCCACCAGGTGAACGCCGACTGGTACTCGGCGATCGTGGCATCGAGTTCGCCCCCGGACGCACGGGCGAGATCGATGAACGACGGCTCACCGTCGAATCCCTCGGGCGTGAAGGCCTGCCGGTCGAGTCCGGCGGAGAAGGACACACCCTCCGCGCGGAGCACGACCACCCGCACATTGCCGGGCAGAAGCCGGCCCGCTTCCTCCAGCGCCCGCCACAATGCGGGCGACTGGGCGTTCCGCTTGGCCGGATTGCACAAGGTCACGGTGGCGACACTGTCGTCCGCCGTGAGCCGTACACCGTCACGCTCAAGCAGCACTGCGGGGTCGGACATCGGGCACCTCCGAGCGATCGGCAGATTTGATTACCGAAGAGTAACCACCCGGTCGGTCACTTCCGCGACCGGGTGGCCCTGTCATGTCTCCGGGACCACTGCATATCGCCGTGCCAGGCGCCGACTCCCGTCAGGCCGTGGAAACCTTCTTGCCCCGTGTGGCTCCGCCGCGACCACGCAGGGTCACGCCGGACTCACTGAGCATGCGGTGGACGAAGCCATAGGAGCGGCCGGTTTCCTCGGCCAGCGCCCGGATGCTTGCCCCGCCGTCGTACTTCTTCTTGAGGTCTGCCGCGAGCTTCTCGCGCGCGGCGCCGGTCACCCGGCTGCCCTTCTTCAGAGTCTCGGCCACCCGTGCCTCCTCTAGGGAAGTGCGCTCTGTGACTCTCATGATCACCCCTAGGAGGCTTCCTGGCCACCCATTCGGCAAGGTCCGTGCAACAACATTGGGAGCCTTGTTGACGTGGGAGCCGGGCGCCGTGAGAGGCGAAATCGGGCATTCCGCCGCGCGGTCCGCGCGGCCCTCCCTAACCCGCCCGAGAAAGGGCAGGTCACCAAGGTCGGTAAGGAGTTCGCCCATGTGACGCGGCTGATCGGCGCCGCCGTTCGACGGATCGCACGTGGGCGCGCCGGAGTACGAGCCGGTCTCACACAGATGAAGGATCACCCGTCGGCCGAATGATCCAGCGGATTGATCCACACGGATGATCGGCCGAGGGCCGGCGGTCCCCCGGACGGCGCCCCCGGCGGCCTCCGGGAGCCACCGCCGGCGGGTCAGGCGAGGGACACGAGGTCCACGTAGTCCTTGCCCCACAGGTCCTCGACGCCGTCAGGCAGCAGGATGATCCGCTCCGGCTGGAGCGCCTCCACCGCGCCCTCGTCGTGGGTGACGAGGACGACGGCGCCGGTGAAGGTGCGCAGCGCGCCGAGGATCTCCTCGCGGCTGGCCGGGTCGAGGTTGTTGGTGGGCTCGTCGAGCAGCAGCACATTGGCGCTGGAGACGACGAGGGTGGCGAGCGCGAGACGGGTCTTCTCGCCGCCGGACAGGACGCCCGCGGGCTTGTCGGCGTCGTCGCCGGAGAAGAGGAACGAGCCGAGGATCTTGCGGACGGCGACCAGGTCCATGTCGGGCGCCGCCGAGCGCATGTTCTCCAGCACGGTCCGGTCCGGGTCGAGGGTCTCGTGCTCCTGGGCGTAGTAGCCGAGCTTCAGGCCGTGGCCGGGGATCACCTCGCCCGTGTCCGGCTGCTCGGCGCCCGCCAGCAGCCGCAGCAAGGTGGTCTTGCCGGCGCCGTTGAGGCCGAGGATGACGACCCGCGAGCCCCGGTCGATGGCCAGGTCGACGTCGGTGAAGATCTCCAGGGAGCCGTACGACTTCGACAGGCCGCTGGCCGTGAGCGGGGTCTTGCCGCAGGGCGCGGGGTCCGGGAAGCGCAGCTTGGCGACCTTGTCGGACTGCCGTACCGCCTCCAGGCCGGACAGCAGCTTGTCGGCGCGGCGCGCCATGTTCTGGGCCGCGACCGTCTTGGTCGCCTTGGCGCGCATCTTGTCGGCCTGGGCGTTGAGGGTCGCGGCCTTCTTCTCGGCGTTGGCGCGCTCGCGCTTGCGGCGCTTCTCGTCGGCCTCGCGCTGGGTGAGGTACTGCTTCCAGCCCATGTTGTAGACGTCGATCTGGGAGCGGTTGGCGTCCAGGTAGAAGACCTTGTTGACGACCGTCTCGACCAGGTTGATGTCGTGGGAGATGACGACGAAGCCGCCCCGGTAGGTCTTCAGGAAGTCCCGCAGCCACAGGATCGAGTCGGCGTCCAGGTGGTTGGTCGGCTCGTCCAGCAGCAGGGTGTCGGCGTCCGAGAAGAGGATGCGGGCCAGCTCCACGCGGCGCCGCTGGCCGCCGGAGAGGGTGTGCAGCGGCTGGGCGAGCACCCGGTCGGGCAGGCTCAGGGCGGCGGCGATGGTGGCGGCCTCGGCCTCGGCGGCGTAACCGCCCTTGGTGAGGAACTCCGTCTCCAGGCGCGCGTACTTCTTCATCGCGTTGTCACGGGTGGCGCCCTTGCCGCTCGCCATCCGCTCCTCGTTCTCGCGCATCTTGCGCAGGACGGTGTCCAGTCCGCGGGCGGACAGGATGCGGTCGCGGGCGAGGACGTCCAGGTCTCCCGTGCGCGGGTCCTGCGGCAGGTAGCCGACCTCACCGGCGCGGGTGACCGTGCCGGCGGCGGGCATGCCCTCGCCGGCGAGCACCTTGGTGAGGGTGGTCTTCCCGGCGCCGTTGCGGCCGACCAGGCCGACACGGTCGCCGCGGGCGATGCGGAAGGAGGCGGACTCGATGAGGACGCGGGCTCCGGCGCGCAGCTCGATGCCTGAGGCAGTGATCACGGGAAGGGCTCCTGGGCGTGGCGGACGGCTGTCTGAGTGCCGCGCCAGCGCGTCGTGGGTGGTGGATGGCGGGCGACGTGCGGGCGGAGGGTCGCGGTCGGCGACGGCCGTCTAATGCGCGTGGAGTACTGCCATGCGTCCAGTCTACCGGGGGCACCGCGGTGTCCCGGCAAACGGTTTCCGGCCCCCGGGGCCGGACGGCACCCCTGCGCGGCGCGAGGCCGCGGCGGACAATGAGGGCCATGCAGTTCGACGACGACGCACCGCTCGACCCCTCCGAGGTCGAGGACCGGCGAGGTGGCGGCTCGTCCGGCGGCGGGCGGGGCCGGATGGTGGGCGGCGGCATCGCGGGGCTGATCGTGGTCGTCGTGGGGCTGATCTTCGGCATCAGCCCGGACCAGCTGGGGCTCTCCGACGACCCGCCGGCCCGCACACCGGGAGCCACCTCGGGGCCGGACCTGGCCGCGGGCTGCCGGACGGGGGCGGACGCCAACACCCGGCAGGACTGCCGCATGGTCGCCGTGATCAACAATGTGCAGGACTACTGGACGGCGGAGTTCCGGCGCCGGGGCGCGGTGTACCGGCCCGCGCCGACGGTCTTCTTCGACCAGCCGGTCCGCACGGGCTGCGGTGTCGCCGACCCGTCGTCGGGCCCGTTCTACTGCCCGGAGGACCGCAAGGTCTACCTGGACCTGGACTTCTTCGCCACGCTCAGCCGCCGCTTCGGGGCCGAGGGCGGCCCCTTCGCCGAGAGCTACGTCGTCGCCCACGAGTACGGGCACCACGTGCAGGACCTGGCGGGCACGCTCGCTTCGGCGCAGGACCGCCGCACGGGCGCGAACAGCAGCTCGGTGCGGGTGGAGCTCCAGGCGGACTGCTACGCGGGGGTGTGGGCGCACCACGCCACGACCACGCGCGACGCGACCACCGGCAGCGCGCTGATCACGGGGCTGACCGACACCGACATCCGGCAGGGCCTGGACGCGGCCGCGGCGGTCGGGGACGACGCGATCCAGTCCCGGGTGCAGGGCCGGGTCGACCCGGACTCGTGGACGCACGGCTCCTCGGCGCAGCGGCAGCAGTGGTTCGGCGCGGGGCTGCGCTCGGGGGACCTGAAGGACTGCGACACCTTCCGCTGAACCGGCCCGCCGCGTGGCGGGCCCGGGGGCGGCGCCCGCGCGAGGGCCGTTGTCGTACCCCCCTGCCACACTGAGATCCACGTCACACCGGTGGGACATGTTCCGGAAGGGGAAGGTGATCGTCATGGCTGGCGACGGAGCCGCGCCCGCGATCTGCCCGACGCTGCGCTACAAGGACGCGAGGGCTGCCCTCGCCTTCCTCCAGGACGCCTTCGGCTTCACGCAGGTGGCGGTGCACGAGGGCGGGGACGGCACCGTGCAGCACGCCGAACTCGCCTACGGCAACGGCCTGGTGATGCTGGGGAGCACGCAGTCGGGCAGCGCGTTCAGCCGGGTCGCCGGGCACCTCGGCCCGGTGTCGGTGTACGTGGTGGTCGCCGACGCCGACGCCCATCACGCGCGGGCGGTCGCCGCGGGCGCGCAGATCGTGCTGCCGCTCACCGACCAGGACTACGGGTCGCGCGACTACACCGCCCGCGACCCCGAGGGCAATCTCTGGTCCTTCGGCACCTACGCGCCGCGGATACCGGCCCGGGGATGACCGGACCGGCGCCCGCGCCCGGGTCTCACTCCCCGCCGGTGTGCACCTGGAAGGCGGCCCGGCGCATCGCCTTGGCGAGCGCGGGGTCCGGGTGGGCGGCGGCGAGGGCGACGAGCACCTGGACGGTGCGCGGGTGCCCGGCGACGCGGAGTTCGTCGAGCAGGCGGGACACCGAGCCCTGGAGGGCGGCGTCGAGGTGGCCCACCAGCAGATGGCTCTCGCCGTGGTCGGCGACGGCCGCCGCGGTGTCCACCCACAGCCAGGTGGCCTCCTCGCGGGTGAGCAGGGCCGCGACGTCCTCGGGGTCGGCGCCCTCGTGCTCGGCGAGCCACATGAGGGCGTAGGGGCGCAGCCCCGGCTCGTCCACGACGTGCCGCACGGCGGGCTCGGCCGGGCCGCCGACGACGCGCAGCGCCTCGAAGGCGAGCCCGCGCAGCAGGGCGTCGTCGCCGCGCGCGACGTCCAGGAACTCGGCGACCGCCTGGGCGACCGGGCGGGGGGCGAGCCACGCCTTGTACTCGTCACGGGCCGCGCCCGGGGGCATGCCGATGCACGCCTTGAGCATCTCCTCCGCGGAGTGCTCGAAGTGCCCGGCCGGGCCCTGGGCGGCGACGCAGATCTGCTCCAGCTTGACCCACACCGCCCAGCTGCCGAGCGGGGTGATGGTCACCTCGCCGGGGCGGGCCGGGTCGCGGGGCTCCAGGGCGCCGACGCGGGCCAGCGCGTCGAGCATCCAGTCCAGGAGCGGGGGCAGGTCGTCACGGCCGCCGCCCGCCGGGGGCTCGTGGCGCTCCGCGCGCAGTTCGTCGACGCGCTGGCGCAGCAGGTCGAGCAGGACCGCCACGGCGACCGGCCCGGAGGAGAGATGCAGGAGCGAGAGCAACTGGGGAGCGGCCTCGACGACTTCGGCGACCAGCGCGGGGTCCGCGCCGGCGCACGCCGGATCGAGTGCCGCGGGGTGCGCCAGCGACCAGGCGTCGAAGAGCGCGACCCAGCCGCGCAGCACGGCGGTGTCGTCGCGGTCCCAGGCGCGCAGCCGCCAACCGGGGCGGGCGGCACCGCCCTTGTGGAGTTCGATGAGACCCGCGAGCCGGGCCCGGTCCCAGGCCGCGCGGACCTGATGGGTCGTCAGGTCCAGTGTGGCGACGGCCCGCAGGACATCGGCGTCCCGCAGTATCCCGGCCGTGCCGGGGGCGGCACCGACGGCGGGGTCGGCCCAGTGGGCCAGACGGACCGCGTCGGCGAGTTCGGCACGCGCCCTCCTCGCCAGCTCCGGCAGTGCCGGGATGCCCTCCGGCGGCCGCGGCGGCCGGTTTCTGCGCGTCGCGGCGACACGGTGCGCGGCGGCCAGGGGCCTGCGCGGAACGAGACGCAGCGGAGTGTCTCGCGGGATACGGGACGTCACGGGAGCAGTCTTGCGGGTGAGCGCCCGGAAACCCAAACGAGCGTCCCCCTCCACCACCCGGGGGCGTGCGAATTGCTGGGGTATATCTGCATTTATTCAGTCTCGCAGACGAGAAAAAGAGGAGGCTAGAGGAGGGGTGTGAGGAAGCGGCGGACGGCTTCCTCGTAGGGTTGCGGGTTTGCGTTCCACATCGCCGCGTGCGAGGCGTCGCCGACCGGGTGCAACATGACCAGATCCGGCCGGAGACGCGCCAGTTCGCGGGACGGGCCCCAGGGCGCGAGGGTGTCGCCGGGGCCGTGGAAGATGAGCGTCGGCACGCTCAGCCGGCCGGGCGCGGCGGCCTCGGCGATACGTTCCGCGTGCAGTCCCGTACGGCCCTCGGCGGCGCGCACGCCCAGCGGCAGCAGGACGCGCGGCGTGCCCCGGGCGGCCGCGGCGGCGCGCACCGTGCGCTGCCAGTCCAGCACCGGGGAGTCCAGCACCATCCCGGCCACCAGGGCCCGCAGCGGGGAGTCGCAGGCCGCCCGGAGCGCCATCGTGGCGCCGGCGGACCAGCCGTAGAGCACCAGGCGGCGCGCGCCGTGCCGGACCGCGTACCGCATGGCTGCGTCCAGGTCGCGCCATTCGGAGTCGCCGAGGTGCCCGATGCCGTCGGGGGAGCGCGGCGCCCCCCGGTCGTTGCGGTAGGCCAGGACCAGCGAGGGCAGCCGCAGCGCGTGCAGCGTGGGCAGCACGACCATGGCGTGCTCGCGGGTGGTGCCGAGACCGTGCACCAGGACGACCCAGGTGTCGCGGGCGCCGTCGACGAACCACGCGGGCAGCGGGCCGAGTTCACCGGGGATCTCGACGTCGCGGTAGGCCAGGTCGAGCGCCGAGGCGGGATCGCCGTCGTACACCTGCGGGGTGAGCCGGACCCGCTGCCCCGCGGTCAGGGCGCCCTGCCCGACGCGCAGCAGGCGCCGGGTCACCGAGCCGGGGGCGGTGGACAGCACGTCGCCGACGGCGGCGTGCACGTCGCGGCCGGTGATCCCGTGGATGCCGGGCCGGGTGGCGCCGAGGGTCCTGGTGAGGGTGACCTCGCGGTCGGTCGCCGAGTGCACGGTCAGCGACTCCGGGTCGGGGCCGTCGGTGCGCGGCTTCAGGGCAAGCTCCGACACATGCCGTCCGGCCGCCACCGCGGCCGCACCGGCACCGAACGCTGTCGTGGCGGCCAGGGCCGCGGCGGTCGTGAGGCGCATCCGTTCCAGTGTCGGGGCGGGCGCGCGGGGCGGCCAGTGCTGGGCGCCGTCCGGGGAGCTACTCCGGGCCGTCCCCGGTACCGGACGGCTCGTCGTCGGCGCCGGGCTGCCCGTACTGGCGCAGCTTCTCGGCGACCCGGGCGAGTTCCCTCTTCGACAGCAGGGAGGGCGAGAAGCCGGCGACGGAGCGGGCGGCGAGCCAGACCTGGCACATCCACTCCAGTTGCGCGGTGCGGTCGTAGGCCTGTTCCAGGTCGTCGCCGTAGACGATGGTGCCGTGGTTGCGCAGCAGGCAGCCGGTGCGGTCGCGCAGCGCGCGCAGCACGTGGGCGGCCAGTTCCTCGCTGCCGTAGGTGGCGTAGTCGGCGACGCGGATGCGCCCGCCGAGCGCGGCGGCCATGTAGTGGATGGCGGGCAGTTCGTACAGCAGGGTGGAGACGGCGGTGGCGTGCACGGCATGGGTGTGGACGACGGCGCCGGCGTCGGTGTTCCGGTAGATCGCCAGATGCATGGAGAGTTCGCTGGTCGGCCGCAGCGTGCCGAGCACCTGCCGGCCGGCGAGGTCGACGCCGACGGTGTCGTCGGGGCCGAGCCGGTGGTACGGCACCCCGCTGGGGGTGACGAGGACGAGGTCGGGGGCCACCCGGACCGACACATTGCCGGACGTACCGACCACCAGCCCGTCGGCGACCGAGCGCAGTGCCGTGTCCACGAGCTCCGACCAGGCCTTGCCCACCGCGTCCTGCACCGACATCCGTGCCACCTCCGGGCGCTGATCCTGACAGGTTGGGCGTTGCCGCACGTTCCCGGGGCACAGTAGCGTCCCGGCACACCTCGGTCCGATCACCCTTACGAATTGCAGGGGCACCATGACCACCGTCAACGGCGGCATCTCCTTCTGGTACGCGAAGTCCGGCCTCCCCTTGCCGCGCGAGCCGCTGCCGGGCGACACGACCGCCGACGTGTGCGTCGTCGGCGGCGGCTACACCGGCCTGTGGACCGCGTACTACCTGAAGAAGGCCGTGCCCTTCCTGCGGATCGTCGTCCTGGAGCAGCGCTTCTGCGGCTACGGCGCCTCCGGCCGCAACGGCGGCTGGCTCTACAACGGCATCGCCGGCCGCGACCGCTACGCCGCCCTGCACGGACGGGACTCCGCGATCGCGCTGCAGCGGGCGATGAACGAGACCGTGGACGAGGTGATCCGGGTCGCGGCGGAGGAGGGCATCGACGCCGACATCCACAAGGGCGGCGTCCTGGAGGTCGCCCACTCCCCCGCCCAACTCGCCCGCCTGCACGCCTTCCACGAGGCGGAGGTGGCCTTCGGGGAGAAGGACCGGCTGCTGCTGGGCGCCGCCGAGTCCGCCCGGCGGGTGCGGGTCGCGGGCACGGCGGGCGGCACATGGACGCCGCACGGCGCCCGCGTCCATCCGGCGAAGCTGGTGCAGGGCCTGGCGCGGGCGGTGGAGGCGCTCGGCGTGGTGATCCACGAGTCGACGCCGGTGACGGAGATCAGGCCCAAGCACGCGCTGACACCGTACGGGAGCGTGCGCGCCCCCTATGTGCTGCGCTGCACGGAGGGTTTCACGGCGGCGATCAAGGGCCACAAGCGGTCCTGGCTGCCGATGAACTCCTCGATGGTCGTGACCGAGCCGCTGCCCGCCGAGGTGTGGGACACCATCGGCTGGGAGGGCCGCGAGACGCTGGGCGACATGGCGCACGCCTACATGTACGCGCAGCGCACGGCGGACGACCGGATCGCCCTCGGCGGACGGGGCGTGCCGTACCGCTTCGGCTCGCGCACCGACAACGACGGGCGCACCCGGCCGGAGACGGTCGAGGCGCTGCGCGAGATCCTGGTGCGCTTCTTCCCGGCCGCGGGTCGCGCCGCGATCGACCACGCGTGGTCGGGCGTGCTGGGCGTGCCGCGCGACTGGTGCGCGACGGTGGAACTGGACCGTTCGACGGGGCTCGGCTGGGCGGGCGGCTACGTCGGCAGCGGCGTGGCCACGGCGAACCTGGCGGCGCGCACCCTGCGGGACCTGGTGCAGCTCGACTCCGGGCAGGGGCACGGCACCGAGCTGACGGGCCTGCCGTGGGTGCACCACCGCGTCCGCCGCTGGGAACCCGAACCGCTGCGCTGGATCGGCGTGCACGGCCTGTACGCGGCGTACCGCGCCGCCGACCGCCGCGAGCAGTCCGGCCGCAGCGCCGGGACGGACGCACTGGCCCGGGCGGCCGACCGGATCTCCGGGCGCCACTAACGGCCCGCCCCCCGAAGAGCAGCACCCCCAGGATTCCCATCGTTAACTTTCCGTTCACCCAGACTCCGTACGGTCGCCACCGCCACTGACGGATCAAACGAATGTCTGGGTACATGGAACACATCACGCTCCTGATCGGAATCGTGATTATCACCGCACTCGCGTTCGACTTCACGAACGGTTTCCACGACACCGCCAACGCGATGGCCACCACCATCTCCACTGGCGCACTGGGCCCCCGGACAGCGGTGGCGATGTCCGCGGTGCTGAACCTGGTCGGGGCGTTCCTGTCGGTGGAGGTCGCCAGGACGATCTCCGGCGGGATCCTCGACGAGACCGCGGGGATCCGGCCCGAGGTCATCTTCGCCGGGCTGGTCGGCGCGATCGTCTGGAATCTGCTGACCTGGCTGGCGGGGCTCCCCTCCAGTTCGTCGCACGCCCTGTTCGGCGGTCTGATCGGCGCCTCGGTCGCCTCCGCCGGGTTCGGGGCTGTCAACGGCGACGCGGTCGTGATGAAGGTGCTCGTCCCGGCCGTCTGCGCGCCGGTCGTCGCCGGGGTCGCCGCGCTGCTGGCGACCCGCCTGACCTACCGCATCAGCCGCGGCAGCGACCCGGCCGCGACCGCCAGGGGCTACCGGGCGGGCCAGATCGCCTCGGCGGGCCTGGTCTCCCTCGCGCACGGCACGAACGACGCCCAGAAGACCATGGGCGTCATCACGCTCGCCCTCGTCACCGGCAACGTCGTCGCCCCCGACTCCGACCCGCCGCTGTGGGTCATCGGCTCGGCGGGCCTGGCCATCGCGCTCGGCACGTTCATCGGCGGCTGGCGGATCATCCGCACCATGGGCAAGGGCATCACCGACATCCAGCCGCCGCAGGGCTTCGCCGCCCAGACCGGCGCCGCGGCGGTCATCCTGGCCTCCTCGCACCTCGGCTTCTCCCTGTCCACCACCCAGGTCTGCTCCGGTTCCGTCCTGGGCGCCGGGGTGGGCCGCAAGGGCGGTGTCGTCCGCTGGAGCACCGCGGGCCGCATGGCCGCCGCCTGGGTGCTGACCCTGCCGGCCGCCGGCCTGGTCGCGGCGGGCGCCGCGCTCGTGGCCGACCAGGGCGACGCGGGCGTCACCGCCGTCGCCGTGCTGGCGCTCGCCGTGTGCGCCGCGATCCGGGTGGCCGCCCGCCGCAGGCCGGTCGACCACACCAACGTCAACGCCGACGCCGGCACCGCGGAGCCGGGCATCGTCACCGCGGCCGTCGCCGCCGTGGCGCCACCGCCCGCGGGTCCCGCGGCCGGCACCGGCCACACCAAGGCCACCGTCTGACGGCGGGCCCGCAGCCCCCACCCGTCCCGGAAGGACACAGCAGCATGCACATCGACTGGGCTGCCCTCGGCTCCGTCTTCGGCGTCAGCCTCGCCGTCACCGTCGGCCTCGTCGGCGTCTTCACCCTCGGCATCGTCGGCCTGTCCCGGCCGGCCGGAGTCCGGGGCGGTCAGGGCGCCCTGGCGCGCGCGGGCGCGTACGCGTGCTTCGCGCTGTGCGCGGCGGCCGTGGCGTACGGGATCTTCCTGATCGTCGCCTGATACGCCGCCACGCGGTGTGAACTCGGCCTCAGCTCCCGGCCTTTCCGGCCGTGAGCTGGGGTTTCCGCGTTTCCGGGCCGCTACGGGGTGAGTTGACGGGCCGGATCGGCGCGTGGTGGTATCGGAACCGCCACACGGCGGCAGGAGAGGAAGTCCGGTGCGAATCCGGCGCGGTCCCGCCACTGTCACCGGGGAGCGCGCCTCCACCAGCGGCCACGGCCCGTACCACGGGCTGGAAGGCCGGGGGTGCCGCCGATCCGGGAGCCAGGAGACTCTCACCGCCGGTCACGTCGAGCCAGGGCGCGGACCCTGAGTGAGGACACCAGCGATGGACGGCTGCCGCCGTACACCCGACGCCGGCTCTGCCGCGCCGTCGGTCTTCGCCGCCGGGGCGGCTCTCGGCTGGCTTGCCGACCTCGCCCTCGCCGACCCGCGCCGCGGGCATCCCGTCGCGGCCTTCGGGCGCGTGGCGGGCGCACTGGAACGCGCGTTGTGGCAGGACCACCGCGGACGGGGCGCGCTCTACACCGTGTTGTGCGCCGGGGGCGCTGCCGCGGCCGCCGCGGGGACCGCACGCGCCGTACGCCGCTCCCCCGCCGCGTCCGTGGCCCTGACCGCCGCCGCGACGTGGGCGGTGCTCGGCGGTACGTCGCTGGGGCGTGAGGCACGGACGATCGGCGCCGCCCTCGCCGCCGGGGACACCGCGGCGGCGCGGGCCCGGCTGCCCCACCTGTGCGGGCGGGACCCGCAGGCGCTGGACGAGCGGCAGATGGCCCGGGCCGTCGTCGAGTCGGTCGCGGAGAACACCTCGGACGCCGTCGTGGGCGCCCTGGTGTGGGGCGCGTTGGGCGGCGTGCCGGGGCTCGTGGGCTTCCGCGCGGTCAACACCCTCGACGCCATGGTCGGCCACAGGTCGCCGCGGTTCCGCCGGTTCGGCTGGGCGTCGGCCCGCCTCGACGACGTCGCCGGCTTCCCCGGTGCCCGGCTGACCGCCGCGCTCGCCGTCCTGGCGGGCCCCGACCGGCGCGGCGCGTGGCGGGTCTGGCAGGCGGACGGCGGACGGCACCCCAGCCCGAACGCCGGACCCGTGGAGGCCTCGTTCGCGGGGGCGTTGGGCGTACGGCTCGGGGGGACGCTGGCGTACGGGGGCCGGGTCGAGCACCGGCCCGTGCTCGGCGCCGGCAACCGGGCGGTGGAGGTGGCGGACATCGAGCGGGCGGTGCGGTTGTCGCGGCGGGTGGGCGCGCTGGCCCTGCTGGCCACGGCCGGCGGCCGGCTGGCCTGGCACCGGTTCGCCCGCGGGGGACGGAGGGGGAACGCATGAACGGCGGCGCGCTGCTGGTCGCGGGCACCACCTCGGACGCGGGCAAGAGCGTCGTGACGGCCGGCATCTGCCGCTGGCTGGCCCGCCGGGGCGTGTCCGTGGCCCCGTTCAAGGCGCAGAACATGTCGCTGAACTCGTACGTGACGCGCGAGGGCGCCGAGATCGGCCGCGCGCAGGCCATGCAGGCGCAGGCCGCGCGGGTGGAGCCGTCCGCGCTGATGAACCCCGTGCTGCTCAAACCGGGCGGCGACCGCACGAGCCAGGTCGTGCTGATGGGCCGCCCGGTGGGCGAGATGAGCGCGCGCGGCTACCACAACGGCAGCCGCGCCGAACTGCTGGAGACCGTCACCGGCTGCCTGGAGGAGTTGCGCTCCCGCCACGACGCCGTCATCTGCGAGGGCGCGGGCAGCCCCGCCGAGATCAACCTGCGGCACGGCGACATCGTCAACATGGGCCTGGCCAGGGCGGCACGGCTGCCGGTGGTCGTCGTCGGCGACATCGACCGCGGCGGGGTCCTCGCGTCCTTCTTCGGCACGACCGCGCTGCTGAGCCCCGAGGACCAGGAGCTGGTCTGCGGCTACCTCGTCAACAAGTTCCGCGGCGACGTCTCGCTGCTGGAACCCGGGCTGGAGATGCTGCGCGGGCTGACCGGACGCCGCTTCTACGGTGTTCTGCCGTACCGGCACGGCCTGGGGATCGACGAGGAGGACGGACTGCGGGTGTCGCTGCGCGGCACCGTGCGGGAGTCGGACTCGGCGCCGCCGCACGGCGAGGACGTGCTGCGGGTCGCCGTCGCCGCGGTCCCCCTGATGTCCAACTTCACCGACGTCGACGCCCTGGCGGCCGAACCCGGCGTCGTCGTGCGCTTCGTCGACCGGCCCGAGGAACTCGCGGACGCCGACCTGGTCGTCCTGCCCGGCACCCGGGGAACGGTCAAGGCGCTGGAGTGGCTGCGCCGGCGCGGGCTGGCCGACGCGGTCGTGCGGCGCGCGGCGGAGGGCCGCCCGGTCCTCGGGATCTGCGGCGGCTTCCAGATGCTGGCCGAGACGATCGACGACCCCGTCGAGTCGCGGGCCGGTCTCGTGCCGGGGCTCGGCCTGCTGCCGGTACGGGTGCGCTTCGCGCCCGGCAAGACCCTGGCCCGGCCGTCCGGCACGGCCTGGGGGGAGGCCGTCGAGGGGTACGAGATCCACCACGGCGTCGCCGACGTCCGCGGCGGCGACGAACCGTTCCTCGACGGCTGCCGCACCGGCGCCGTCTGGGGCACCCACTGGCACGGCTCCCTGGAGAGCGACGGCTTCCGCCGCGCCTTCCTGCGCCGTGTCGCCGAGGCCGCGGGCCGCCGCTTCGTCCCGGCGCCGGACACGGCGTTCGCGGCGCTGCGCGAGGAGCAGCTCGACCGGCTCGGCGACCTGATCGAGGAGCACGCGGACACCGACGCCCTGCTCCGCCTCATCGACTCCGGGCCCCCGCCCGGTCTCCCCTTCGTCCCCCCGGGTGCGCCGTGACGTCCGTACCCGCTCCGTACCCGGTCCGTGCCAACGAGGAGGCAGCCGCGTGAGCACCCCCTACCCCTTCACCGCGATCGTCGGGATGGAGGACCTGCGGCTGGCGCTGCTGCTGAACGCGGTGAGCCCGGCCGTGGGCGGCGTGCTGGTGCGCGGCGAGAAGGGCACCGCGAAGTCCACGGCCGTGCGGGCGCTGGCGGCGCTCATGCCGCGGGTGGACGTGGTCGCGGGCTGCCGCTTCAGCTGCGATCCGGCGGCGCCGGACCCCGCGTGCCCCGACGGACCGCACCCGCCGGGGGCGGAGCCTGCGTCGCGGCCGGCGCGGATGGTGGAGCTGCCGGTGGGCGCGTCCGAGGACCGCCTGGTCGGGGCGCTGGACATCGAACGGGCCCTGGCCGAGGGCGTGAAGGCCTTCGAGCCGGGTCTGCTGGCCGACGCGCACCGCGGGGTGCTGTACGTGGACGAGGTGAACCTCCTCCACGACCACCTGGTCGACCTGCTGCTGGACGCCGCCGCGATGGGCGCGTCCTACGTCGAGCGGGAGGGCGTCTCGGTGCGCCACGCCGCGCGGTTCCTGCTCGTGGGCACGATGAACCCCGAGGAGGGCGAACTGCGACCGCAGTTGCTGGACCGCTTCGGGCTGACCGTGGAGGTCCGGGCGTCGCGGGAGACCGACGAGCGGGTGGAGGTCGTACGGCGCAGGCTGGCGTACGACGAGGACCCGGCGGCGTTCGCCGCCAAGTGGGAGGCCGAGGAGGGCGCGCTGCGGGCGCGGATCGCCGCGGCACGGGAACTGCTGCCCTCGGTCCGCCTCGGGGACGGCTCGCTGCGCCAGATAGCCGCGACGTGCGCCGCCTTCGAAGTGGACGGCATGCGCGCGGACATCGTCATGGCCCGCACCGCGACCGCGCTGGCCGCCTGGGCGGGCCGCACCGAGGTGACCGACGCGGACGTGCGCCAGGCCGCCCTGCTCGCGCTCCCGCACCGCAGGCGCCGCAACCCCTTCGACGCGCCGGGCATGGACGAGGACAAGCTCGACGAGACGCTGGAGCAGCACCGCGGCGGGGACGACGACCCCAAACCCGACCCGGAGCCCGATCCGGACGGCGACGGTGGCGGCAACGACGACAACGGCGGCCCCGGCGGGGGCGGCCGGCCGCCGCGGGACGACAACGGCGGCCCGTCGCAGGCCCCTTCGGACACCGCTCCCGACAGCGCCGCCGGTTCCCCGCCCGGCGCCGGTGCGCCCGGCGAGCAGGCCGCGGTGCCCTCGGCGGAGCCGTTCGCGGCCCGCGCGCTCACCGTGCCGGGCCTCGGCGAGGGCGCCGCGGGGCGCCGGTCCCGGGCCCGCAGCGTGCACGGCAGGACCACCGGCGCCCGGCAGCCGCGGGGCACGCTGACCAAGCTGCACCTGGCCGCGACCGTGCAGGCCGCCGCCCCGCACCAGCGGGCCCGCGGCCGCGGCGGACCGGGGCTGGTGATCCGCCGGGACGACCTGCGCGAGGCGGTGCGCGAGGGCCGCGAGGGCAATCTCGTGCTGTTCGTGGTGGACGCGTCCGGCTCGATGGCGGCCCGGCGGCGCATGGGCGCGGTGAAGGGCGCGGTGCTCTCGCTGCTGCTGGACGCGTACCAGCGGCGCGACAAGGTCGGGCTGATCACCTTCCGCGGCACGGGGGCCGAACTGGCCCTGCCGCCCACCTCGTCGGTGGACGCGGGCGCGGCGCGCCTGGAGAAGCTGCCCACCGGCGGCCGCACCCCGCTGGCGGCCGGGCTCCTCAAGGCGCACGAGGTGCTGCGCGTGGAACGGCTGCGGGACGCCGCGCGCCGCCCGCTGCTGGTCGTCGTCACCGACGGCCGGGCCACCGGCGGCCCCGAGCCGCTGCCCCTGGCCGCGCGGGCCGCCCGCCTGCTGGCCGCCGGCGGCGTCGCGTCGGTCGTCGTCGACTGCGAGACCGGGCCGGTGCGGCTGGGCCTGGCGGGTGAACTGGCGCGTGAACTGCACGGCACCGCCGTGACGTTGGACGAGCTGCGCGCGGACAGCGTCGCGGCACTGGTGCGGGACGTACGGAGGGCCGCGTAATGCCACAGGGACAGCCGAGCGTCGTGCCGGAGGACGGGCTGACCACGCGCCAGCGCCGCAACCGGCCGCTGGTGATGGTGCACACCGGCACCGGCAAGGGGAAGTCCACGGCGGCCTTCGGGCTCGCGCTGCGGGCGTGGAACCAGGGCTGGCCGGTGGGAGTGTTCCAGTTCGTCAAGTCGGCGAAGTGGAAGGTCGGCGAGGAGCGGGCGCTGCGTGTGCTCGGCGCCTCCGGCGAGGGCGGCACCGTCGCCTGGCACAAGATGGGCGAGGGCTGGAGCTGGTTGCAGCGGGACGCCGACGACGTCACCGCGAGCGAGGAGGCCGCCCGCGAGGGCTGGGAGCAGATCAAGCGCGACCTGGCCGCCGAGACCTACCGGCTCTACGTGCTGGACGAGTTCGCGTACCCCCTGCACTGGGGGTGGATCGACACCGAGGAGGTGGTGTCGGTGCTGCGCGACCGTCCCGGCACCCAGCACGTCGTGATCACCGGCCGCAACGCTCCGCGGCCGCTGCTGGACTTCGCGGACCTGGTCACCGAGATGGGCAAGGTCAAGCACCCGATGGACGCCGGCCAGAAGGGCCAGAAGGGCATCGAGTGGTAGCCAGGCTCGTCGTCGCCGCCCCCGCGTCGGGCAGCGGCAAGACCACCGTCGCCACCGGGCTGATGGCCGCCTTCGCGGAGGCCGGGCTCGCCGTCTCCCCGCACAAGGTGGGCCCGGACTACATCGACCCCGGCTACCACGCGCTGGCCACCGGCCGCCCGGGCCGCAACCTCGACGCGTACATGTGCGGCCCGGAGCGGATCGCGCCGCTGTTCCTGCACGGCGCGCGCGGGGCCGATCTCGCGGTCGTGGAGGGCGTGATGGGGCTCTTCGACGGGGCCTCGGGGATGGGCGAGCTGGCCTCCACCGCGCATGTGGCGAAACTGCTGCGGGCACCGGTGGTGCTGGTGGTGGACGCCTCCTCGCAGTCCCGGTCGGTGGCCGCGCTGGTGCACGGCTTCGCGTCCTGGGACCCGGAGGTCCGGGTCGCGGGCGTCATCCTCAACAAGGTCGGCTCCGACCGCCACGAGGAACTGCTGCGCGACGCGCTGGACGGCGCGGGCGTGCCCGTGCTGGGCGCGCTGCGCCGGGACGCCGCGGTCGGCACGCCCTCGCGGCACCTGGGACTGGTGCCGGTCGCCGAACGGCGCGCGGACGCCGTCGAGGCGGTGCGCACCCTGGCGGCCCGGGTGCGCGCGGGCTGCGACCTGGACGCGCTGCTGGCGCTGGCCCGCAGCGCGCCGCCGCTCGCCGGCGAGCCCTGGGACCCCGAAGCGGCGGCCGGACCCGCGGCACCGGGTCCGCGGCCCACGGTCGCCGTCGCCGGCGGGGCCGCCTTCACCTTCTCCTACGCCGAGCACGTCGAACTGCTCACCGCCGCCGGGGCGGAGGTCGTCACCTTCGACCCGCTGCGCGACGAGCGGCTGCCGGACGGCGCGGCGGGGCTGGTCATAGGCGGCGGCTTCCCGGAGATGCACGCGCCGGAGCTGTCCGCCAACGCGCCGCTGCGCGCGGCCGTCGCGGCCTTCCCCGGCCCGCTGACCGCGGAGTGCGCGGGGTTGCTGTACCTGGCGCGGGAACTCGACGGACGTCCCATGTGCGGGGTCCTGGACGCTACGGCCCGGATGTCGCAGCGGCTGACGCTGGGCTACCGCGAGGCGGTTGCGGTGGCGGACAACGTGCTGGCGGCGGCAGGGACGCGGGTGCGGGGGCACGAGTTCCACCGCACGGTCGTCGAACCCGGCGCGGGCGCCGTTCCGGCCTGGGGGTTCACCCGGCCCGAACGGAAGGTCGAGGGCTTCGTGCGGGGCGGCGTCCACGCGTCGTACCTCCATGTGCACTGGGCCGCCGAGCCGTCCCTGGCACGGCGGTTCGTCGCGGCCTGCGCCGGCGGGGGCGGCGCGCCCGCGTGACCCTGGTCGTGGGCGTCGGCGCCGCCCGGGGTGTCCCGGCGGCCGAACTGCTGGCGCTCGTCACGCGGGTGCTGGCCGCGGCGGGCGCCGGGGGTGCGCGCCCGGCCGCTCTGGCCACGCTCGACACCCGGGCGCACGAGCCGGGGATCGTGGCGGCCGCCGGGGCGCTGGGCGTGCCCCTGCTGGTGTACGACGCCGATACGCTGGCCGCCGTGGATGTGCCGACGCCCTCCGGAGCCGCACTGGCCGCCGTGGGCACACCGTCCGTGGCCGAGGCGGCGGCACTCGCCGCGGCGCCCGGCGGCGAACTGCTCGTCCCGAAGACGAAGTCCGTGCCCGGCGGCGGGGGCACGGCCCGGGCGACGGCCGCGGTGGCGCGCCGCCGTCACCCCGCGGCAGACACCAGCGAGGAGACAGCACCTTGAGCATCCCGCCCGAGGACGTACTGGAGCAGCGCGTCGAGCAGGCGCTGGGCGGCGGGCGCCGGGCTCCGCAGGACCGGGACGGCACCTGGGTGCTGCTCGTCGCCGCCGGGTCCCCGGAGCCGGTGGAGAACGCCGAGGCCGTACGGGCGGCCCGCCTGCTGTGGGAGGGACGCGGCTACGCGGGCGTGGAGACCGCCTTCGTGTCCGAGGCGGTTCCCGACGTGCCGGCCGGACTGGACCGGTGCCGGCGGCTGGGGGCGCGGCGGGTCGTCGTGCTGCCCGCCGTCCCGGTCGACGGGGACGCGGCCCGGCGCGCGCGCCAGCAGGCGGACGGCTGGGCGGAGGCGCACCCCGGGCTCGACGTGCGCTGGGCGGGCGCGCACCCCGCGGAGTCCGCGGCCGAACCCGACGACGGCCACGACCTGCGCCACCACGGCGACGCCGAGGTGCGCGACGACGGCGGCACGCTCACCGACCTGGCCGTCAACGTGCGTACCGGCACGCCGCCCGCCTGGCTGCGCGAACACCTGACCGCCGCACTGGGCGGCCTGGCCGCCTACCCCGACGGGCGGGCCGCGCGCCGGGCCGTGGCGGCGCGGCACGGCAGGCCGCCGGAGGAGGTGCTGCTCACCGCGGGCGCGGCGGAGGCGTTCGTCCTGCTGGCCCGGTCGCTCGGGGCACGCCATCCTGCCGTCGTGCACCCGCAGTTCACCGAGCCGGAGGCGGCGCTGAGGGACGCCGGGCACAGCGTCCACCGGGTGCTGCTGACCGAGGGGAACGGGTTCCGGCTGGACGCGGACGCCGTGCCGGCGCGGGCGGACCTCGTGGTGCTCGGCAATCCCACGAACCCCACCTCGGTCCTGCACCCCGCCGAGGAGATCGCGCGCCTGGCGCGTCCCGGCCGCACCCTGGTGGTGGACGAGGCGTTCATGGACGCGGTGCCCGGCGAGTACGAGTCACTGGCCGGCCGCCGCGACGTGCCGGGGCTGCTGGTGCTGCGCAGCCTCACCAAGACGTGGGGGCTGGCGGGACTGCGGGTGGGCTACGTCCTGGGCGACCGGGAGCGTGTCGCGGCCCTGGAGCGGGCCCAGCCGCTGTGGCCGGTGTCCTCGCCCGGCCTGGCGGCGATCGAGGCGTGCTGCGCGCCCGCCGCGCTCTCCGAGGCGGAGCGGGCCGCGCGGGCGGTCGCCGTCGACCGGGGCCATCTGCTCGCCCGGCTGGCCGAGTTCGAGGGCCTCGAGGTGGCGGGCCCGGCGCTGGGCCCCTTCGTTCTCGTGCGGCTGCCGGGGGCGGCCGCGGTGCGCGAGCGCCTGCGGGACCTGGGCTTCGCCGTGCGCCGCGCGGACACCTTCCCCGGCCTGAGCCGGGACTGGCTCCGGCTCGCGGTGCGCGACCGCGAGACCACCGACCGCCTCACGGTGGCACTTGCGAAGGCGGTCGCGCTCAATTCCTGACGCCGAGCACCTGCGGTGCCGCTGCCCGGACCGCCGCGGGACCCGGGCTTCGCCGCGCGCCACGCGGAAAGGGAATCGCACTCACGCCGAGCACCAGGAGCGCGCGTGCGCGAACTGCGCTTCGCCACGCGCCACCCTCCCCGGCCCGGACCGGGACCGGCCCCGCCTGACAGTGCGCGACCGCGAGACCACCGACCGCCTCACGGTGGCACTCGCGATGGCGGTCGCGCTCAGTTCCTGACGCCGAGCGCCTGGAGGTCGACGCCGCCCAGCGCCGGGTGGACGTAGGCGTTGGTCAGGCGTGCGGAGCGGTAGTTGAGCCGCCGGTCGTAGAGGAAGGGCAGCAGGGTGCCGCGGTCCTGGGCGGTGGAGTCGACGGTCCGCCACAGGTTGTCGGCGGCGTTGCGGTCGGTCGTGCCGTCGGCCTCGTCCATCAGGCTGTTGAGCTCGCGGTCGTCGAGCGCCGCGTAGTTGCTGGGGCTGCCGGGCAGCAGCAAGGGCCGCAGGAAGCCGGCCGGGGACGGCCAGTCGGACTGCCAGGTGATCAGCGCGATGCCCCAGCCCTTGGCCTTGAGCTGCTTCTGGTCGGCGAGCACGGGGTAGTAGTCGGCGGGGTCGGGGGTCTCGACCGTGGCCTTGACGCCGATCTTGGCGAGCTGGTCGCGCAGCGACTCGGCGGCCTTGCGGGCGCGCGGATCGCTGCCGGAGGCGGCGATGACGGTGCTGAACCCCTTGGCGCGACCGCACTCGCCCAGGAAGCGCTTTGCCTGCTCGGGGTAGCTGCCGCCGGCCGCGGTGCCGTAGGTGTCCAGGTGCCGGTCGTAGCCGCCGACGGTGGGCGGCAGCATGCCGCCCGCGATGTCGCCGGAGTCCTCGCCGCCGAGGGCGGCGCGCAGGGCGCGCCGGTCGGTGGCGTACTGCACGGCCCAGCGGCAGCGGTAGTCGTCGAAGGGCGGGACGGCGGTCTGCAGCGAGAAGTAGCGCACGGCGCCGGTCGTGACGAGGTCGGCGCGGGACTTCAGGGTGTTGTCGGCCAGGATCTTCGTGCGGGCGGCCTCCTGCACCCCGGTCTGGGCGGCGTCGAGGTCGGCGGTGCCGTCGAGCAGGGCGGCGTCCACGGCCGCGGCGTCGGGGACGATCGTCAGCTCGACGGTGTCGGGCAGCGCGGTGCGTATGGAGTCGGTCGACGCGTCCCACCGGTCGTTGCGGACGAGTTCGAGCCCCTTGGCGGCGTCGTAGGAGGCGATCCGGTAGGGGCCGCTGGCGACGGGCCGCTTCTCGTAGTCCGCCTTGGTGTCCTTCGCCCTGGGCACGGGCGACGACATGGGCAGGGCGAGCACGTACGGGAAGTCGGCGAAGGGCGCGTCGAGGTGGAAGACGATGGTGCGGTCGTCGGGGGTGTCGACGCTCTTCAGGCCGAGCCGGTCCGGGTCGGTGTCCTTGTACGGGCCCGGGTAGTCCTGGCCCTGGTCGAGCAGGTCGCGCAGGTGCGTGGGGCCGCTGGTGTACAGGTCGGTCGCGAAGGTGCGCTCGATGCCGTACTTGACGTCCTCGGAGGTGATGGGCGTGCCGTCCTCGAAGGCGATGCCCTCCTTGAGGGTGTACGTGTACGTGCGGCCGCCGTCCGAGATCCGCCCGGTGGAGGTGGCGAGGTCCGGGGCGAGGCCGGTGCCCGCGGCGCCGGGCTGCGGGGCGAAGTCCACGAGCTTGCGCAGGTAGAGCCGGCCCAGGTTCCACACCAGCGGCGAGTAGGTGCGGGCCGGGTCGAGGGAGTCCGGGGCGTAGGCGGAGACCAGCCGCAGGGTGCCGCCCCTGGCCGACGAGGGGCTGACGGCGCCGGTGAGCGCCCCGTTGTAGCCGCTGGCGGACTTCCGGGCGGCGATCAGGTCCTGGGCGACGGGTGGGTCGGGGTCCTTCTTCTTGTCGTCGCCGAACGGGTTCACGACGACGGCCACGGTGATCAGCACGGCGAGGACGGCGGCGCCGGCCGCGGCGACGACGCCGAAGCGGCGGCGCCGCACCCGCGGAGCGGACAGGGGCGTCGTCGACCCGGAGTCCCAGGCGGGGCGCGGCGCGGGGGCGGCGGCCCAGGGGCCGTACGACGGGGGGTTGTAGGCGGGGTGCTGCGGCACGGGGGCCGGCCGCGGCGGCGGAGGCAGCGCGAGCGGTGCGGTCGGCGGGGTGCGGGAGGCGAGCCAGCCGCTCAGCCGGTCCTTCATCTGGCGGGCGCTCTGCGGGCGCAGCGCCGGGTTCTTGGACAGCGCGGACAGCACGATCGCGTCCAGGGCGGGCGGCACCGCCGGGTTGCGCGCGGAGGGCGGCAGCGGTGTCCGGTGGACGTGGGCGTACATCACGCCGAGCGGGGTGGCGCCCCCGAACGGCACGGCGCCGGTGAGGAGTTCGGTGAGCATGCAGCCGACCGCGTACAGGTCGCTGCGGGCGTCGACGGCGTCGCCCGCGCACTGCTCGGGGGCCATGTAGCCGGGGGTGCCGATCGCGGAGCCGGTGCCGGTGAGGCCGGTGAGGGAGTGCACGACGCGCGCGATGCCGAAGTCGGCGACCTTGACCGCTCCCCCGGTGGTGATCAGCACGTTGGAGGGCTTCACGTCCCGGTGCACCAGGCCGCGGTCGTGGGCGTGCGCGAGGGCGTCGAGGATGTCGCAGGTGATGCGGACGGCCCGCTCGATCTCCATCGGGGCCTGGGCGCGGACGAGTTCGGACAGGGTCCGGCCCTCGATGTGCTCCATGACGAGGAAGGGGACGACCGCGTCCTCCGTGGTGATCTCGTCCTGGTCGTGGACGGTCACGATGCCGGGGTGGTTGAGGCCGGCGGCGGCCCTCGCCTCGCGGGCGAAGCGGCGGCGGGCCTCGGGGTCGCGCGCCAGTTCCGGCAGCAGCGTCTTGAGGGCGACGGTGCGGCCCAGGCGTGTGTCGTACGCGAGATGGACCCGGGCCATCCCTCCGGACCCGAGCAGCGCCCGGATCTCGTACCGTCCCCCGAACATGAGACCCCCCGGCCCCGTCCGCGGCGGGCGCGCGGACACTCCTCATCAGGGTAGTGGCAACACCCTTTGTGGGACGCCGGACGTACACCCCTGTGGACAACGGCCGCGGAGGGCGGCTGCGGGCACTCGGCACAAGCCGCCCGTCGCCGCCCTCCGCGGACCTCTCCCCCCTCGACCCCCGAACCGCCCCCGGGGTCACCCGGACCCGTCAGTCCCGGGTGTTCTGGGCCGCCGTCCTGCGGCGGGTCATGCGGATGACGGCGAATCCGGCGACGAAGAGCAGCACCGAACCACCCGCGAGCCAGGGCGTCGTGCTGCTGCTGCCGGTCTCGGCGAGGTCCCCGGCCGCGGCCTGGGCGGACGGGGCGGCGCCGGGCGACACGGCCGCGTTCACCGGCTCGGCGGTCGCGCTCGGCTGCGCCGACGTGCCGGGCTTGCCGGACGCGTCACTGGTCTGCGGCGTGGGCGTCGCGCTTGCGTCGCCGTCGCCGTCGTCGCCGCCATCGTCACCGGGCTTGCCGCCGCCGTGACCGCCGCCGTGGTGACCGCCGTCGTGCTCCCCGTCGTGGCCGCCGCCGCCCCGGCCCGGCGTCTCGCAGGTGGCCTGCACCAGCGTGACCGTGCCCTTGACGTCGGCGACGTTCAGCTTGAGCGGGTTGATGGAGACGGTGAGTTCCAGGGCGGTGGCCGCGGCCGTGCGCGAGGTGACGGTCTTCTCGGCGAGGTCGAGCCGGACCTCGCCGACGCCGCCCACCTTCACGTCGGTGGGACCGACCGCGGAGACCCGGACGCGCTTGCCGAGCACGGTGACCCAGCCCGGCATCTCGACATCGGCGACGGGACGTTCGCCGGTCTCGCAGGTGGCACGGGAGGTGATGGCGTCGGCCTTGACGAGCCCGATGAGCGGCAGTCCGGGGACATGGACGCGCGCGTTGACGAGATTGGCGTACCCCTCCGCCTTGCGGCGGTCGACGGTGGCCCGGGCGGTGGCGACATCGGCCCGCAGGACGCTGAACGGGCGTCCGTGGTCGACGCCGTCGAGGGTCGCGGTGAGCGCGGTCTTGTCGGCGCTCGCGGGCGCCTGGACCTCGTTGAGCGTGAGGTTCAGCGGTACGTCGACGGTCTTGTTGAGCAGGGACACGTCCAGGCCGGTCCGCAGGACGACGGCACCGGCCTTGCCGGGTCCGCCGTGCGACCCCCCGGTGGCCGCGGCCGGGGACGCCGGCCCGAGCGCTATGGCGCCCGCCGCCAGCGCGACGGCGGCCCCCAGCGAGGCAGCCGAGCGGCGTGCGGGCATGCTGAAGGGAGAGCTGTACAAGGTGGAAAACCCCCAACTGGTCATGGAGTCGCCACGGCGCCGCTGAAGGGGACAGCGCGCTCGCCGGGCGACCTCGACCCCGTAATGATTTACGTACAGAGAGTGAACCGGCGCCGTCCTGACGTCGGTTCACTCCAAAGGGTGGTTTTCGTCCTCGTATTCGAACCTTCAGGCACGTACGTTCCCGTGTGTCACACCTGCGCCCTCGCGTATTCGAGCAGCTTCGCGAAGTCCAACGCCCCGGGGTCGCCGTGGGTGTTGTGGCAGAGCAGCCCCGCCGCCACATACGTGCGGGTCGACGTCGACAGGGAGGCGATCGGCTGCTCGCCCACCGGTTCCGCGCCCAGTACCTCCGCCTCGCCGGTCGCCCCGGCCACGGCGGCGCCCTCCCAGCCGGACGGCACGACCGGCCCGGCACGGACGATCCGGTGCTTGCCCGGGGTGAGTTCGCGGCTCGCCGCCCAGGTGTCGCCGTGCGGCTGCCGGACCAGCCAGGGATGGTCGGCGGTCGCGACCACCGCGCCGGCGGAGGTGGTGATCCGCCAGCACTCCTTCCTGGCGGGGACGTTGCGGGTGACCACCCCGCGCCGCAGCAGCCTGGGCTCGCCCTCCTCGTCGAAGGAGGCGACCTGGTCCCCCACGCGCAGGTCCGCCGCGCGCGTCAGGCCCCCGTCGGCGCGCAGCACCGGGGTGTCGGGGTGCACGCAGTTCTCCGGCACGTGCTGGTGCCCGCAGATCCCGTTGAAGGCGTTCCACTGGCGTGCCGTCATCCGCTGGCCGCCGGCGCTGCCGTAGGACCTGGGGTAGGGCAGCCACATCTTCGGACCGCTCAGGGGCACGTCGTGCTCGGTGTTCATCCAGGCGAGGAAGCGCGCGAGGTCACGCAGCGCCCACTGCGGCGCCTTGGGCCAGTACACATGGGCGGGCGTGCTGCCCCAGTCGTCGTGGGTCTCGGGGTCGCAGGTGCCGACGAGCTCCACCTGGCACACGTTGAGGGTGTTGGTCTCCACGCCGCCGGGCCGGTTGACCAGGGCGCGGGAGGAGATGTCGATGTCGAAGTGCTGGTACCAGACCAGCTTCTGGTTGGCGAAGTCCGGCTGGGCGGTCAGGTTGGGGGCGCTGGAGCCCTCGTCGTAGGAGGGCACCGACCTGCCCTCGGTGGTGTGCAGCACAACGGCGTTGACCTCCATCAGGTCCCCGCCGTAGTCGTCCTGGTACCAGTACCTGCGCGATGCCCCCGGATATTTCTGCGGTCCCTGCCTGGTCATGGTGCTCCCCGTCCCGTCGTGCGGATTCGGCCGGTTGAACCGATCGCAGCACGCCGCGGGGGGCCGGGCACGCCGATCCGGGCAGAATCACCCAAAACGGGGTGGAGTGTGGTAAACCCCCGACCGGGATCAGCCGACCACGCGCCCGCGCAGCACCACACGCCGGGGCGCGGCAAGGACGCGCACGTCCGCGCGGGGGTCCGTGTCGTAGACGACGAGGTCGGCGGAGGCGCCCTCGGTGAGGCCGTCGCGGCCGAGCCACTCGCGGGCGGACCAGGTCGCGGCCGAGAGGGCGTCGATCACGGGGATCCCCGCGGCGACCAGTTCGGCGACCTCGCCGCCGACGAGGCCGTGCGCGAGCGAGCCGCCGGCGTCGGTGCCGGCGAAGATCCGGATGCCGGCGTCATGGGCGGCCCGGACGGTGTCGTACCGACGGGCGTGCAGGCGCCGCATGTGGTCCGCCCAGCGCGGGAACTTGGCCTGCCCGCCGTCCGCGAGCTGCGGGAACGTCGCGATGTTCACCAGGGTGGGGACGATGGCCACCCCGTGCTCGGCGAAGAGCGGGACGGTCTCCTCGGTCAGGCCGGTGGCGTGCTCGACGCAGTCGATGCCCGCCTCGACCAGGTCGCGCAGCGAGTCCTCGGCGAAGCAGTGGGCGGTGACGCGGGCCCCCTCCTCGTGCGCGGCCGCGATGGCGGCCTCGACGGCGCCGCGCGGCCAGCAGGCGGACAGGTCGCCGGTCTCGCGGTCGATCCAGTCGCCGACGAGCTTCACCCAGCCGTCGCCGCGCCGCGCCTCCTGGCGGACGAGGGCGACCAGGTCCTCGGGCTCGACCTCCCAGGCGAAGTTGCGGATGTAGCGCCGGGTGCGCGCGATGTGCCGGCCCGCGCGGATGATCCGCGGCAGGTCGTCGCGGTCGTCGATCCAGCGGGTGTCGGAGGGCGAACCCGCGTCGCGGATCAGCAGCGTGCCGGCGTCGCGGTCGGTGAGGGCCTGCTTCTCCGAGGTGTGCGGCTCCACGGGGCCGTGCTGGTCCAGGCCGACGTGGCAGTGCGCGTCGACCAGGCCGGGCAGCGCCCAGCCCTCCACGGTGGTGACGTCGCGGATCCCGGCGGGGCGCTCGTAGGTCACCCGGCCGCCGATCACCCACAGTTCGTCCCGGACGTCCGTGGGCCCGGTCAGGATCCGGCCCTTGATGCGGAGCGCCGGCGGCGCCTGGTGATCAGCCATGCCAGCACTCTACGAGGCCGCGAGTACGCTCGGGGCCGTACACCCCTCCACCAGGACCGACCAGCACCCAGCAGCACCGACAAAGGAAGCAGCGCCGCCGTGTCCCACCCCTTCCTCGACCTGCCCCCGCTGACCGCCGGGCGCTTCGCCTCCATCGAGCGCCGGGTCGCGGCGCTGCTGCGGACCGGGAACGACGTGGTGATCACGCAGGGCGAGGCGCTGCTGCCGCTGGAGGGCTGCATCCGCTCCGGCGCCCGCCCCGGCTCGACCGCGCTCAACGTGGTGACCGGGCCGTACGGGCAGACCTTCGGCAACTGGCTGCGCGACGCGGGCGCCGAGGTGGTCGACCTGGAGGTGCCCTTCCACGCCGCGGCCGGCGCCGAGGATGTCGCGCGGGCGCTGGCCGAGCACCCGGAGATCGATTTCGTCTCCCTGGTGCACGCGGAGGCGGCGACCGGCAACACCAACCCCGTCGCGGAGATCGGCGAGGCCGTCCGGGCGCACGGCGCGCTGTTCATGGTGGACGCGGTGGCCTCGGTGGCCGCCGAACCGCTGGAGGTCGACGCGTGGGGTGTGGACCTGTGCGTGATCGGCGCGCAGAAGGCGATGGGCGGTCCCGCCGGCGTGTCCGCGGTCTCGGTCGGCGAGCGGGCGTGGCGGCGTTTCGCGGAGAACCCGGCGGCGCCCCGGCGCTCGTACCTGTCGCTCCTGGACTGGAAGGAGCGCTGGATCGACACCGGCCGCAGGGCGCTGCCGCACGCGCCCGCGCAGCTGGAGATGCTCGCGCTGGAGGCCTGCCTGGAGCGCATCGAGGAAACCGGGCTCGGCACGGTCCTCGCCCGTCACCGGGCCGCCGCCGCGGCGACCCGGGCCGGTGCCGCCGCGCTCGGCGCCGCACTGGAGCCCTATGTGCACCGGGACGCCGACGCCGCGCCGGTCGCCACGACGCTGCGCACCCTGGACGGCGTGGCCGCGGACGAAGTGGTGGCCCGCGCGCTCACCGCCGACCCGGCGCTGCCCCTGGTGGCGGGGGGCGGCGCGCTCGCCAAGGAGATGGTCCGCGTCAACCACTACGGCCCCGACGCCTCCCTCGACACCGTCCTGCGCACCCTGCGCGCCCTCGGCACGGTCCTCGGCGCGACGGACCCGGCCGCCGCCCTCACCGCGGCCGAGGCGGCCTGGTCGGCCTGAGCGCCGCCGTCCCGGCGGGTTCCCCGTCCCGGGGAGGGTTCCCGCCCTCCCGCCCGTGTGCCCTGTGAAGTCACGCACCCCGACGCGCGTTGTGGGGGGCCGGGTGCGGGCCCTCCGGGGCTGCCATTCTGGACAGCACATTTAGGTGCCTCAGGTACCCGGTCTGAGCGCTCCGCATCACGCACCCAAATATGCTCCAGTGTCCAGAACGCCACCCTCCCCCAGCTACCGCTGGGAGGTGCCCCCAACTCCCCCGCCCCCTCAGGTCTCGTCCCGCGCCTGATCCCCGGTGGGGGGTGAGGGGTGAGGTGCCCTGGGCGGGCATCGGCGCTTCGCCGACGGGCGGCGTGAGCACGGTGCCGCTCACCACCCCCTCCGAGGATCAGGCGCATGACGAAACTGAGGGGGCGGGGTCGGAGGGGTGGATGTGCTGGACGTTCGGCATATTTGTGTGCGGGATCCGGGGTGAACAAATCGGGTGCTGGAAATGCACGTAAATATCCAGTCCAGGACGTGCAGCCCCGGAGGCCCCGCACCCGGCCCACCCTCACACGCGCGTCGGGGCGCCCTGACTTCACAGGGCACACGGGCGGGCGGGGAAAAAACCCGGAACAGCAAGCGCAGCGTCAGGGCTCGCGGCGGCCGTTGAACCGCCGCGGCACCCCCGACCCGTTCGCGTCCCGCAACTCCACCGGCAGCAGCCCCTCCGGCGCATCCTGGTAGACGACCGGCCGCAGCCACCGCTCGATCGCCGTGCCGCCCACCGACGTGGACGTCGACGTCGTGGCGGGGTACGGGCCGCCGTGGTGCATGGCGGGCGCCACCGCGACGCCGGTGGGCCAGCCGTTGACCACGACGCGTCCCGCCAGGGGGGTCAGCCTGCGCAGCAGTTCCGCACCGTCGCCGGACGCCTCGGCCTCGCTCAGGTGCGCCGTGGCCGTGAGGTTCCCGGGGAGCCGGCCGAGCACGCCCTCGACCTCCTCCGCGTTCGCGTAGCGCGCGATGACCGTGACGGGCCCGAAGTGCTCCTCCAGGAGCGCGTCGTGGGCGCCGCCGCCCTCCGCCAGCCGGGCGGCCGGGACGGAGACGAAGCCGGCCCGCACCAGGCGCTCGCCGCCATCGCCGGGCTCCACGGGGGCCTCCACGTCGGGCAGTGCGGTCAACTCGCCGACGCCCGCGATGAAGTTGTCCCGCATGCGCGCGTCGAGCAGCGTGCCGGGGGCGACGTCGCCGACGGCCGCCGCCAGCGACTTGAGCAGCCGGTCGCCCGCCTCGCCCTGCGGGGCGAGGACGAGGCCGGGCTTGACGCAGAACTGGCCGACGCCGAGTGTCATCGCCCCGGCGAGGCCCGTGCCGATCTGCTCGGCGCGCTCCTCGGCCGCGGCCTCCGTGACGACGACGGGGTTGAGGCTGCCCAGTTCGCCGTGGAACGGGATCGGCACGGGCCGGGCGGCGGCCGCGTCGAAGAGGGCGCGTCCGCCGCGTACGGAGCCGGTGAAGCCGGCGGCGGAGACCAGGGGGTGGGTGACGAGGTCGATGCCGGCCTGAAAGCCGTGGACCACGGAGACGACGGCGGCGGGCAGGCCCACGGCGACGGCGGCGCGGCGCAGGGCGTCCGCGCACAGTTCGCTGGTGGCCGGGTGGTCGGGGTGGGCCTTGACGACGACGGGGCAGCCGGCGGCGAGGGCGCTGGCGGTGTCGCCGCCGGGCACGGAGAACGCGAGCGGGAAGTTGCTGGCGGCGTAGACGGCGACGACGCCCAGCGGGATCTTCCAGCGCCGCAGGTCGGGGCGGGGCGGGGTGAGCGCGGGGTCGGCGTGGTCGATGATGACGTCGAGGTAGGCGCCCTCGTCGACGATGTCGGCGAAGGCACGCAACTGGTAGGCGGTGCGGCCGAGTTCGCCGGTGAGCCGGGCCGGCCCGAGGGCGGTCTCGGCGTCCGCGGCCTCCAGGATGCGGGGGCCGGCCTCCTCCAGGAAGTCGGCTGCGGTGCGCAGCAGGCGCGCCCTGACCACGCGGTCGGCCAGTGCCGGGGCCGCGGCGGCCGCGGCGCGCACCACGGCGTCGACCTCCTCGGCCGTGGCCTCGACGGCGACCTGTTCCCGCTGCTTCCCCGTCCGGGGATCGACGCTCCACACTGGTACGGCCACCGCGGGTACCTCCAGGCCTTCCGTTCGATATACTGAACAGCATCCGCAACTGTGAATCTGTTCGGGAGCCTACTTGCGCGGGTCCCGGCCGAACAAGAGGGGTCCGGTCCAGATGGCTGCAGGTGAGGGCGGCGCGCAGGTCAAGTCCGCGGTGCGGACGGTGGAGCTGCTGGAGTTCTTCGCCGGCAAGCCCGGTATGCACAGCCTCGCCGCCGTGCAGGAGGCCGTCGGCTACCCCAAGTCCAGTCTGTACATGCTGCTGCGCACGCTCGTGGAGCTCGGCTGGATCGAGACCGACGCCACCGGGACGCGCTACGGCATCGGGGTGCGCGCCCTGCTGGTCGGCACCTCGTACATCGACGGCGACGAGGTCGTCGCCGCGGCACGCCCGACCCTGGACCGGCTCTCGGACGACACCAGCGAGACCATCCACCTGGCGCGGCTGGACGGAACGAGCGTGGTGTACCTGGCGACCCGCCAGTCCTCGCACTATCTCCGGCCGTTCACGCGCGTCGGACGGCGGCTGCCGGCCCACTCGACGTCGCTCGGCAAGGCGCTGCTGGCCACGTACACCGACGAGCAGGTCCGCAAACTGCTGCCGGAGACGCTGGAGCCGCTGACCGAGCACACCCACACCGACCGCGAGAAGCTGATCGCCGAGCTGCACCAGATCCGCGAGCAGGGCTACGCGGTGGACCGCGAGGAGAACACCCTCGGCCTGCGCTGCTTCGGCGTCGCGGTCCCCTACCGGACGCCCTCCCGGGATGCCATCAGCTGCTCGGTGCCGGTGGCCCGGCTGACCCCGGCGCACGAGCAGCTGATCAAGGACGCGCTCTTCGACGCGCGCGACCGTCTCACGCTGGCCACGCGCCGCCTGTGACGCACCCGGGCCGCACGCCGGCCGACGGCCCCGGCGACGGATCCCGTGCGGCAGGGACGGTCCCCAACATCCCCTAGGATCAGGGGAGTTGGGGCGCCGCAACGTTGCCCGTCCCAGGACTTGGAGGACCGGTGCGCCGCCCCCGCTCCCTTTCCGGCTGGACCATGGCCGTCTTCGGTCTGCTCGCCGCCGCGCTCGGCATCGTCGGGATCGTCTCGCCTGCCGTCCAGCTGTCCCTGCTCGGCCTCCACCGGCCGGACGCCCGCACGAGCGGTGACTACACCCTGGTCTTCCTCACGGCCTCCTCCATGGCCGCGCTCAACATGGGCGTCTACTACGTGCTGGCCGCGCTCGCCGACTGGCGTGCCTTCTTCCGCTGGACCGTGCCCTTCCGCCTGCTGACCTTCGCGGTCTTCACCACGGCCGTGGTCATCGGCCGGGCACCGTCCGGGTTCCTCGGCGTGGGGGTGTGGGAGGGACTCGGCGCCCTCGTGACGGGCGCCGCGCTCTGGTACGAGGGCCGGCGGGAGCCGGCCCGGCCCGCACCGGCGGTCTGACCGCTCACTCAGCGAGACGGCGGGCCAGGGCCGCCGCCTCCCTACGGCCGGGCCGTCCGTCGACGACCGCGGTGCGGACCAGCCGCGTCACGGCGCCCCCCGGCGGGACCGGCAGCCGCTCCGCCCAGGCCAGCGCGGAACCGACGCCCGGGTAGTCCGCGACACGGACGAACCAGGGGTCGCGCCGGGTCTCCTCGGTCGCACCGGCGAAGACCAGCGTCCACCGTCCGCCGGTCAGGGCCAGCCAGTCGGCGGTGCGCCCGTGCACCGCCTCCTCGCCCTCGGCGTCCGCCGTGAACACCGCCGCCCGGCCGGGACCGCGGGGCGCCCGCCAGAAGAAGCCGCCGTACCCGGCGCCGGGGCGGCCGCTGGTGGCGGGGCTGCCGAGGGACACCGGGCGCGGTCCCGGGTTGGTCAGGGTGAAGGCGAGGTCGAGCGCCCAGCAGTCCTCGCCGAGGGCGCGGACCGCCACCGTGCGCCGCTCACGGAGCAGTTCGGTGCCGTCGGCGCGCCAGGACAGCTCCTCGGTGAAGCCGTACGGGCCGTCCTCCGGGCCGCGCACGGGTTCCTGCACCCCGTGGTCGTCGCGCTCGACGTACCCGCGCCCGCGGACGAAGGTGGGGCCGCCCCAGAAGTTGCGTCCCGCCACGTCCGGCACGGCGACGCCCGCCCCGAGGTGGTGCGGGTGGTCGGCCGGCAGGAAGCCGGTGACGGGCACCCCGCCGAGGGTGGTCAGCGGATGCAGGTAGGGCCGCGGGGACATCCGGCCGGGCAGGACCGGGCGGTGCACGTACCGGCCGACGTCGCGGCCCCCGGCCCGCAGGGGCGTGGACGTCCTCGGCGCGCCCTCCCCGGAGCGGGGCGGGCGGTCCGGCGGGGCGGCGGGGACCATGGCCGTGCTCCTTCGAACGGGTGCGGGCGGGGCCGGTCAGCCCGCGTACGGCTCCGGCACGTCTCCCGGCCGGGCCAGGAAGCGGAAGTCGCAGCCGGTGTCGGCCTGGGTGATCTGATCCTGGTACAGCGCGCCGTAGCCGCGGCCGAAGCGCGGCGGGGGCGCCTGCCAGCCCGCCCTGCGGCGTTCCAGTTCGGCGTCGTCGACCTCCAGGCGCAGCAGGCGCGCCCCGACGTCGAGGGTGACCGGGTCCCCGGTGCGGACGAGGGCGAGCGGGCCGCCGATGTGCGACTCGGGTGCGACGTGCAGCACGCACGCGCCGTAACTCGTCCCGCTCATCCGGGCGTCGGAGATCCGCACCATGTCCCGCACGCCCTTCTCCAGCAGCCGGCGGGGGATCGGCAGCATCCCGTACTCCGGCATGCCGGGACCGCCCAGCGGACCGGAGCCGCGCAGCACCAGGACGCTGTCCTCGGTGATGCCGAGGCCGGGGTCGTCGATGGTGCGCTGCAGGGCGCGGTAGTCCTCGAAGACGACGGCCGGGCCGGTGTGCTTCAGCAGGCGCGGCTCGGCGGCGATGTGCTTGATGACCGCGCCGTCCGGGCACAGGTTGCCCCGCAGGACGGCGACGCCGCCCTCGGAGGCCAGCGGGTCGTCCAGCGGGCGGATCACGTCCTCGTGGTGGACGAGGGCGCCCGCGAGCTGTTCGCGCAAGGTGGTGTGCGCGACGGTCGGCCGGTCGAGGTGGAGCAGCCCGGCGTCCCGCAGCCGGGTCAGGAATCCGGGCAGGCCGCCCGCGAAGTGGAAGTCCTCCATCAGGTACCGGCCGCCGGGCCTGACGTTCGCCAGCACCGGGACCGTGCGCGCGACGCGGTCGAAGTCGTCCAGGGTGAGCCGGACCCCGCTGCGCCCGGCCATCGCGATCAGGTGGATCACGGCGTTGGTGGAGCCGCCGAGGGCCAGCACGGTGGCCACCGCATCCTCGTACGCCTCGCGGGTCAGGACCGCCGGCAGCCGCAGGTCCTGGCGCACCAGGTCGACGATCCGCATGCCGGAGGCCGCCGCCATCCGGTCGTGCGCGGAGTCCACGGCGGGGATCGACGAGGCCCCGGGCATCGTCACGCCCAGCGCCTCCGCGGCGGCGGTGAGCGTGGAGGCGGTGCCCATCGTCATGCAGTGGCCCGGCGAGCGGGCGAGGCCGCTCTCCAGTTCGACCATCTCGCAGTCGCCGATCAGCCCGGCCCGCTTGTCGTCCCAGTACTTCCACATGTCGGTGCCGGAGCCGAGCACCTCGCCCCGCCAGTGGCCGGGCAGCATCGGCCCGGCGGGGACGAAGACGGCCGGCAGGCCGGCGCTGGCGGCGCCCATGAGCAGCGCGGGCGTCGACTTGTCGCAGCCGCCCATCAGCACCGCGCCGTCCACGGGGTACGAGCGCAGCAGCTCCTCGGTCTCCATCGCGAGCAGGTTGCGGTAGAGCATGGGCGTCGGCTTCTGGTACGTCTCCGACAGCGTCGCCACGGGGAACTCCAGGGGGAAGCCGCCCGCCTGCCACACCCCGCGCTTGACCGCCTGGGCGCGGTCGCGGAGATGGACGTGGCAGGGGTTGATGTCGCTCCAGGTGTTGAGGACCGCGATCACCGGCTTGCCCAGGTGCTCCTGCGGGAGGTACCCGAGCTGGCGGGTGCGGGCCCGGTGGCTGAACGAGCGCAGTCCGTCCGTGCCGTACCAGCGGTGGCTGCGCAGTTCCTCCGGCTTCTTCACGGCTCAGACCCCCCAGCCGGCCAGCAGGGCCGCGACCCTCGCGCGCCGGGACGCCGTGAGGGGGTGACTCGGCGGGCGCACGTCGCGGCGGCACACGCCCAGTGCCGCCAGCGCCTCCTTCACCACGGACACGTTGTTGGCGGAACCTTCCTCGGCGCGCAGTCCCTCGAACTCCCGGATCTCCTCCCACACCCGCATGGCCGCCGGGTGGTCGCCGGCGCGCAGCGCGCGCAGCATCTCCAGCGACAGCCGCGGCGCCACGTTGACCAGGCCCGAGGTGAAGCCGGTCGCGCCGACCGCCCAGTGGGCGGGCGCGTACAGCTCAGCGAGGCCCGCGACCCAGGTGAAGCGGTCCAGCCCCGCGTCCCGCGCCACCGCGGCGAAGCGGGCGGGGTCGGGTACCGCGTACTTCACCCCGACGACGTTCGGGCACAACTCCCCCAGCCGGGCGATGCGCTCGCCGTCCAGGCCCGGGTCGCGGACGTACGGCACGACGCCGGTCTCCGGGACGGCCTGCGCTATGGCGCGGTGGTACTCCACCCAGCCGTCCGGGGAGACGTACGGGTGCACCGGCTGGTGCACCATCACCATGTGCGCGCCGGCGTCCCGTGCGTGCCGCGCGGCGGCCACCGCGGTGGGCAGGTCGAGTCCCACGCCGGCGACGACCCGCGTGCCCGCGTCGGCCTCGGCCATCGTGAGTTCCACGACCAGGCGGCGCTCGCCCGGGTCGAGGGCGTAGAACTCCCCGGTGTTGCCGTTCGGCGTGACCGTCCGCACCCCGCTGTCGAACAGCCGCCGCAGCAGCGCCCGGTAGGTGTCGCGGGCCACGCCGCCGTCCGCGTCGAAGGGGGTCACCGGGATCGCGACGACCTCGGCGAGGGCGGCGGACTGCGCTGCGAACGACATGGGGTTGCCCTTCGGTCGGAGGAGCGGCCGGTCCGGCGCGGGGGGGGTGCGGTTCAGGCGGTGGCGCCGTCGGGGAAGGCGCGCGCGACGAAGCCCGCCATGTGGTCGTGCAGGAGGCGGGCGGCCCCCTCGGCGTCGCCTGCCCGGGCGCGGGCGAGGATGTCCCGGTGCTCGCGGGCCTCCCGCTCCCAGGAGGGGTTGCGCTGCCAGGCGGCCGCCGAGACCAGCGCCGCCTGGTCGCGGAGGTCGTCGAGGACCCGGGCCAGCAGCGGATTGCCGCAGGGCCCGTACAGCGCCCCGTGGAAGTCCCGGTTGGCCAGGGACCGTTCGGCCCGGTCGGCGGCGGCGTCCGCCCGCTCCAGTGCCTCGTGGGCGGCGTCGAGCGGGGCGCGGCGGGCCACGGTGCGGCGCAGCGCCTGCGGTTCCAGCAGGAGGCGCACGTCGTAGACCTGGTGCGCCGTCTCCGCGTCGACCGTGCGCACGGTCGCGCACTTGTACTGGCTCATCACCACCAGCCCGGTGCCTGCCAGCGTCTTGAGGGCCTCCCGGACAGGGGTCTTGGACACCCCGAACCCTTCGGCGAGTTCGGTCTCGACCAGGGCCTGCCCCGGTGTCAGCCGTCCGGTCAGGATGCCGTGCCTGATCGCCTCCAGCACCACCTGCGTGCGGGACGGGATGGGGGTCGGGGCCGCACCGGCCAGCAGGTCCATGGGACGGCTCTCCGTTCTCACCCGGGTCTCATGTACGAGGTCTCATATATGACATGCCCGTACGACGACGGTAGGACGGAGTCCGGGGCCCGTCAATGGGTCCGGCCGGCGCGGACGGTGACGGGCCGTTCGGGGGAACGGCCGGTGTGGTGGGGCGGGGCCCGGCGGTACGGCTTCTACGTTCGGCAGGCATGACGCACGTATCGCCGGACGCGGACCGCGCCGCCGCCCCCGCCCGGCGCGCCGCCCTGACGGCGCTGGCCGGCGGCGCGGGGGCCCTGCTGTCCGCCGGGTGCACGCCCCTGGGCGCCTCGTCCGCGGCGAGGTCCCCCGAAGGTGCCGGGCCGTCCGGCTCGCCTTCGGCGGGCGGCCCGACGCCCGGCGTGATGACCCTCGTCGAGGACCCGGACCTCAACTTCAACGCGCTGCTCGCGCTGGGCGCTTCGGGGCAGGGCGCGGCCGAGGTGGGCGAGGTGCTGACCGCCGTGCGGGCGATCAACGAGGCCGGTCCCTCCGCGCGGAGCTGGACCGCCGTGTTCGAAGCGCTCGGCGACCGGCTGACGAAGGCGCCCGAGGGGCCCGCGCCGGACCGGCGGACCACCCGCTCCCGCGCCCTGCGGGCCGCCCAGTACTACGGGCAGGCGCTGTTCTTCGTGCTCGGCTCCGACGACCCGGGCCGTGAGGAGCGGCTGTACCGGGCCGGGCGGGACGCCTGGGACACCTTCTGCTCGCTGTGCGACCCGGCTCCGGTGACCGCGCGGGTCCCGTACGGGAGGACGCCGATGCCCGTGTGGTTCTTCCGCCCGGACACCTCGGCGCGGCGGCGGCCCACCGTGATCCTGACCAACGGCAGCGACGGCCAGAACGTCGACATGTGGACCTACGGTGCGGCGGCCGCCCTGGAGCGCGGCTGGAACGCCCTGGTGTACGACGGCCCGGGGCAGGGCCAGTTGCTCTTCGTGGACCAGGTGGTGTTCACGCCGCGCTGGGAGACGGTCGTCGGCCCGCTCGTCGACTGGCTGACGGCCCGGGACGACGTGGACACCGGCCGGATCGCCCTCACCGGGCTCAGCATGGCGGGCGCTCTCGCGCCCCGGGCCGCCGCGTTCGAGCCGCGGATCGCCGCCCTGGCGGCCATGCCCGGTGTGCTGCGGCCCTGGCTGGGCTTCCCCGCGGAGATCCGCAGGATCCTCACCCCGGACCCGCGGGAGACCAACACCCTGTGGAACAAGGAGGTCGTCCCGGCGCTCTCCCCCGAGGACGCCGCGACGCTGCGGAAGCGCATGGAGCCCTTCTCCGTCCGGGCGATGCTCGACGCCCGCGCGGGGCGGATGTTCACCGACTTCTCCACTCCCGCGCGGCGCGTCCGGGCCCTGGACGTCAGCGGGGTGGTGGGCCGCATCACGGCGCCCACCCTGGTCCTCGACTACGACTTCGAGCAGTTCTACCCGGGGCAGCCGCGCGACCTGTACGACCGGCTCACCGCCCCCAAGGACTACGTGAAGCTGACGGCCGCCACCGGGGCGCAGCTGCACTGCTCCCCGATGGCGCCGCAGCAGCACTGCGAGGTCGTCCTCGACTGGCTGGCGGACACGCTGAGGACGCGCTGAGCAGGGCGGCGGTCCCGCAGAAGTTCAGGACGGGCCGCGCTCGAAGAACTCGAAGAAGGTGCCTTTCCGCAGCCTCTCGTACGCGGGCTCGGCTCTCGCCGTCCACGCGTCGATGTCGGCCGCCATGGAGGGGAAGCACTCCTTGAGGGGCCCCGCCTCGGCGATGCGCGCCACGTCCCCGGCGGCGACGATCCACGACATGGACAGGAGCTGCTCGGCGACGTATCCGGGCGTGACGCCGGGGGCCCGGTGCTCGACCAGGAAGTCCATGACGTCCTCGGCCTCCACGTCACACCACCGACGCGAGGGCGGTCCGGACCAGTGCCAGGTCGGCGGAGGAGGCGAGGCCGGCGTGGTACAGCCGCAGTTCCGTCGCCCCGGCGGCCGCGGCCCGGGCGGCGTCCGCGGCCAGGGTGTGCGGGCTGCCGCCCATGCCCGAGACCACGGGGAAGTTCGCGGCCAGGACGGTGCCGGGCCGGGCGTGCGGCACGCAGGCCGCGAGGAGTCCGGTGGCGGGGAGCACGAGACCGTCGGCGTGGGCCAGTACGTGCGCGGGGTCGACGCCCGCGTTCGCGCCGCAGCGGTGCGGGTGGGGGTCGGCGTGCAGCAGCACCTGGAAGCCGGGGGCCGCGGCCGCCCGGACCGCCGCTACGGCGGCCTGCTGGACGTCCCGGGCGACCGCGCCGCGCCAGGCCAGGGTGAGCGCCGCCAGGTCCGGGCCCAGCAGGTCCGCGACGTCGGCCCACTCGTCGGGGCCCGGCGTCCACTCCCCCGCCCAGACCGGTGCCATCGCGCCGCGCACGGCCGCCCGCAGCTCGGCGGTGTCGGCGCCGAGGCCCGCGTAACCGGCCTCGCACGCGGTGCAGAAGCACAGCGACATCAGGTACTGCGCGGCCCCGGGCAGCGGTATGCCGCCGGTCTTGTCGTGGGCGTGCAGATGCGCGAAGCCGTACCAGCCGCAGGACTCCAGTTCGGTGCCCTCCGTCCCCGTGCCGGGGCGGACGGCGGCCTCCGCGGCGAGCGCGACCACGTAGTCGCGTACGTCCGGCTGGGCGATGCACGGCGCCCAGGGGTAGCGGTCGCCGTACGCGTTGCGCACGCTCACCCGCGGATGCTCGTCCCCGAGACGGGAGTTGTGCGCCAGGACGACCCAGGAGTGCACGGCCAGCCCGGCGGCACGCAGCGCGGCGGCCGCCTCGGCGTAGGCGTCGGCGGCACCTGCCCAGTCCTGGGTGTACGGCCGCAGCGCCCGCCCGGCCCAGTGCACCGGGTCGGGCGGGTAGAGGACGGCGGCGTGCCGGGCGGTGACGACGCGCCGGGCGGGGTGGCGCGGGGTGAGGGCCCGCGTGGAGTGGTAGGCGGAGGCGAGGGTGACCTGCTGGACACCGAGGGCGGCCAGGCGCTCGGCGGCGTCCGGGTCACCGACGACGTCCCAGGGGTAGACGAACGTGGAGGCTCTCAACTCGGCTCCCTTGGCGCGAGGTTGGCTGGAGGTCCGGGGCGGCCGCGCGCGGGCGGTCAGTCCTCGCCCAGCAGGGCGAGTCCGCGGTCGATGAGCTCGGCCAGTTCCTTCACGTGCGCCGGGGCCGGCTCCGACAGCGGCGGCCGCACCTCGCCCACGTCCAGACCGCGCAGCCGTACGCCCGCCTTGACCAGGGAGACGGCGTAGCCGCGGCCCTGCTGCCGCAGTTCGACCAGGGGCCGGTAGAAGCCGTCGAGGAGCCGCTGCACGGTGGCGTCGTCGCCGGTGGTCAGGGCCCGGTGGAAGGCGAGGGCGATCTCGGGGGCGAAGCAGAAGACGGCGGAGGAGTAGAGCGTGACGCCGATGCCCCGGTAGGCGAGGCCGGTGAGTTCGGCGGTGGGCAGGCCGTTGAAGTAGCGGAAGTCGCGGTCCGGCACGGCGCTGCGGACGGCGCTGACGATGCGCTGCATCAGGTCGAGGTCGCCCACGCCGTCCTTGAGGCCGATGATCCGCGGGATGCGGGCGAGTTCGGTGACCGTGGCCGGGGTGAACACCGCGTTGTCGCGCTGGTAGACGATGACGTCCAGGGAGGTGCCGGCGGCCAGGGCGGCGTAGTGCCGCAGCAGTCCGGCCTGGTCGGCGACGACGAGGTAGGGGGGCATCGCGAGCAGCCCGTCGGCGCCCGCCTGCTCGGCGAGCCGGGCGAACCGCAGGGCCAGGGCGGTGCCGTAGCCGGCGCCCGCCACGACGGGCACCCGGCCCGCGCTCTCCTCGACGGCCGCGGCGACGCAGTCCCGGAACTCCTCCGGCGTCAGCGCGTGGAACTCCCCGGTGCCGCAGCAGGCGAACACCGCCCCCGCGCCCGCCTCGATCCCCGCGCGCACATGCGCGCGGAAGGCCTCCAGGTCCACGGCTCCGTCCGGCGCGAAGGGCGTCACGGGAAAGAACAGCAGTCCGTCGAGGCGCTCGGCGAGTGAGACGGCTTCGGTCATCGCGTTCTCCCTGCAGGCTGGCAGCGACTGTGCGCTCATCTGATCCACGTCCATATTCATGAACGCGTTTACGCTAAAGCAGCACATATAGAGGGGTCAAGGAAGAGAGCCGCTGGTGGTGGACTCTTGACGCTTCCACAGGGGCTCTCTAGCGTGTCCATGCTTATGAATGACGTCCATGGACGTGGACCACACGACCGAGGAGACCCGCGCATGCCCGCTCCCCGCACGATCCTGCTCACCGGCGCCGCGGGCGGCCTGGGCACCCTGATGCGTGAACTGCTCCCCGCCTACGGCTACGACCTGCGCCTTTTCGACGCCGCACCCGTCGAGGGCGCTCCCGGGGCCATCATCGCCGACCTCGCCGACCGGAAGGCCCTGCGCGAGGCGGTGCGCGGCGTCGACGCCATCGTCCACCTCGCGGCCATCTCCCTGGAGTCCTCCTTCGAGAAGATCCTCCGGGCCAACATCGAGGGGACCTACCACCTCTACGAGGCCGCCCGCGAGGAGGGCGTCCGGCGGATCGTCTTCGCCTCCAGCAACCACGCCGTCGGCTTCACCCCCCGCCCGGTCGGGGACGACCCCCTCATCCCGGTCGACACCCCGCGCCGCCCCGACACCTTCTACGGGCTGTCCAAGGGCTTCGGCGAGGACCTCGCCCAGCTCTACTGGGACCTGCACGGACTGGAGACGGTCTCCGTCCGCATCGGCTCCTGCTTCCGCGAACCGACCTCGGTGCGCATGCTCTCGGTCTGGATGAGCCCGGAGGACGGCGCCCGGCTCTTCCACGCCGCCCTCACCGCCGAGGGCGTCGGCCACACGGTCGTGTACGGCAGCTCCGCCAACACCCGCCTGTGGTGGGACCTGTCCGGCGCCCGCGCCCTGGGCTACGAGCCCCGCGACGACTCCGAGCCGTACGCGGCGCGGCTCATCGCCGAGCAGGGCGAGCTCGACCCCGCCAATCCCGACCACGCCCACCTGGGCGGCCACTTCACCACGCACCCGCCGATGTGGCCGCACTGACCCCACCGGCCGCGGGCATCCTGCCGCCCGGATGTGCTCACCCGTCGGTGGCCCGCTCGTGGAACGGCTCGTACAGCCCCACCTCGCCGCCGCCCGGCAGCCGGAACCCGGTCACCCGTCCCCAGCGCGCGTCGGTGACCGGCCCCGTGAATTCCACGCCCTTCGCCGCCAGGCCGGCCACGGTCGCCTCGACGTCGTCGCACATCAGGTAGAGCTGCTGCGCCCCCGGGCCGTCCGTGGGATGCACCGCGAGCTCGGCGGGCGGAAGCCTGAAGATCAGCCAGCCGCCTCCCGCGTCGACGTGCGGCCACTCCAGCACGTCCCTGAAGAAGTCCCGGTCCGCCTCCGCGTCACGGCTGTGGATGACGATGTGCCCACCATTGATCACGCGGCCAGGGTAGGCCCTCTCCGGGCCGCCCGGGGGAAGGCCGGGACCTGCGGGCGGTGGTGCCGTCCGGGACCCGCACCGGACCCGGGCCTTCACCGAAGGCCCGGCCCGATCGCGGCGGGACTAGCGGCCGCGCTCCGCGCCGCCGTTGACCTGGTGGATCTGCGCGGTGACGTGGCCCGCGCCCGGGGAGGCCAGCCAGTGCGCCAGGGAGGCGACGTCCTGCGGGACGCCGACCCGGGCGTTCAGCGTCTGGCCGACCAGGACCGCACGCCGCTCGTCCGTCATCCGGCCGCCGAAGAACCCGGTGTCGTCGATGAAGCCGGGGGCGATGACGTTGACCGTGACACCTCGCCCGCCCAGCTCCGCCGCCAGGTCGTAGGCGTACGGGTGCAGGGCCGCCTTGGCCGCGCCGTAGGAGCCCGAACCGCCGCCCCGGATCGCCGCGATGGAGCTGAGCAGCAGCACCCGGCCGTCGTCGGCGATCAGGTCGCGCAGTGCCTCGGTCAGCAGCACGGCGGTCAGGACGTTGGCCCGGAAGTTGCCCGTCCACACCTCCGCGAGGGTCTGCTCGCCGGCGTTCAGGGCCACGTTGCCGCCCGCGTTGTTGACCAGGACGTCCACCCGGCCGAAGCGTTCGGCGAGCGTGTCGCGGACCCGCTCCGCCTCCGACTCGTCGGTCAGGTCCGCGGGCAGTGCCAGGGCCGTGTCCTCCCCCAGCCGGGCGACCGCTGCGTCCAGCGTCTCCTTGCGCCGCCCGATGAGCACCACCTGGTCCCCGCCGCCGGCGAAGGCCTCGGCGACGGCCAGTCCGATGCCCGTACCGCCCCCGCTGATGACCACAATGCGTGACACGTGAAAACTCCGTTCGGTAATGGAACCGTAAACCCGGAACGATCGTTATGCGGGCATGACCGCAATGACACCCGGCTCGAATGTGCCGCTCTCCGCAGCGCGCGTGGCAGTGGAGGTCTCCGCGCCCGTGCGGCTGGACGTGTCGGGCCTGCTGATCGCCGCCAACGGCAAGGTGCGCTCCGACGACGACTTCGTCTTCTACAACCAGCCCTCCGGCCCCGGTGTCACGTACCGGTCCGGTGCCGGCGCCTCCCCCGACGCGATCACGGTCGACACCGTAGCCGTCCCGGCGGAGATCGAGAAGATCGTCGTGACGGCGAGCCCCGATGCCGCGGGGGCGACCTTCGCGGGCACCGAGCCCACCGCCACGGTCCGCGACGCGGACAGCGGCGCCGTGATCGCCACGTTCACCCCGTCGCAGCTCAGCACGGAGACCGCCCTCGTCGTGGTCGAGATCTACCGCCGCAACGGGGTCTGGAAGGTCCGCGCGGTCGGCCAGGGGTACGCCAACGGACTGGCCGGCATCGCCACCGACTTCGGCGTCAGCGTGGACGAGGCGCCCGCGGCGGCCGCCGCCGCGCCGCAGGCACCGCCGGCTCCCGCCGTGGCGCCCCCGCCCCCGCCCCCGGCGCCGTCCACGGCTCCGCAGCCGCCCGCTCCCCCGATGCCGCCGGCACCCCCCGCGCCGCCCGGCAGCGGCAAGATCAACCTCGACAAGGGCCGGGTCAACCTCCAGAAGAACCAGACCGTCTCCCTGGTCAAGGGCGGCAAGCCGCTGCTGGCCACGGTCCGCATGGGGCTGGGCTGGGAGCCCGCCTACCGCGGCAAGGACATCGACCTGGACGCCTCGGTCATCGCGTACGGGCCGCAGCGCAACCACATCGAGTCCTGCTACTTCGGCCGGCTCACGATCCTGAACGGCGCGATCCAGCACTCCGGCGACAACCTCACCGGCGAGGGCGCGGGCGACGACGAGGCGATCACCGTCCACCTCGGCGGGCTGCCGCCGGAGGTCACCGGACTGGTCTTCACCGTGAACTCCTTCTCCGGCCAGAAGTTCAACCAGGTCGCCAAGGCGTACTGCCGGCTGATGGACGCCACCACGGGCGAGGAGCTGGTCCGCTTCGACCTCACCGGCGGCGAGGCGCGCACGGGCGTGATGATGGCGAAGTTCATCCGCCAGTTCTCCGGCGAGTGGGAGATGACGGCGATGGGCGAGTTCGTCGACTCCCGCACGGTGAAGGGCATGGTCAAGCCGGCCGCGCAGGCGCTCTGACCGCGCGGGCGCCCGGTGCTCCGTGCGGTTCACGGAGCACCGGGCGCCACGCGGGCGGCAGGACCTCAGCAGGCGCCCCCGCGGCCCTGGCGGCGCCAGGGGCCGGTGATGGCCAGCATGATGCCCGGCTCCTGGATGTTGGCGAACAGCGTCCTGCCGTCGGGCGAGAAGGTCACCCCGGTGAACTCGCTGTACTCCGGCTCCTCCTCGGTGCCGATGTTCAGCTCGTTGCGCGCGATCGGGTAGGTGCGGCCGTCGCCGAGGGCCCCGAAGAGGTGCTGGACGCCCGCGCCGTCCTCGGCGATGACCAGACCGCCGTAGGGCGAGACCGTGATGTTGTCCGGGCCGTCGAAAGCGCCGTCCGCCGACGGGTCGGCGTTCACGCCGAGCAGGACCTTCAGGGTCAGGGTGCGGCGCTTGGGGTCGTAGAACCAGACGGCGCCGTCGTGCGCGGTGCCGGGGCTCTCCTCACGGGCGTAGGAGGAGACGATGTAGACGCCGCCGTCGCCCCACCACATGCCCTCCAGCTTGCGGGCGCGGGTGACCGCGCCGGCCGCGAACTGCTTGCGCACCGAGGTGGTCCTGCCGTCGCGCTCCGGGACGTCCACCCAGTCCACGCCGTAGACGGTGCCGATCCGCGTGGCACGGGACAGGTCGTCGACGAACCGGCCGCCGGAGTCGAAGCACTTGAAGGCCTGGAGCACACCGGCCGTCTCCGACAGGCCGCGCAGCTTGCCGCGGCCGTGGTGGAAGCCGGCCGGCGGGGTCCAGCGGTACAGCAGGCCGTTGGGGTTCGAGGCGTCCTCGGTCAGGAAGAGGTGGCCGCGCTTGGGGTCGACGACGACCGCCTCGTGCGCGTACCGGCCCAGCGCCTTGACCGGCTTGGGGTCGCGGTTGGCCCGGCGGTCGTACGGATCGACCTCGAAGACATAGCCGTGGTCCTTGAGGAAGCCGTGCGTGCCGGCCTTGTCCTCGGTCTCCTCGCAGGTCAGCCAGGTGCCCCACGGGGTGCTGCCGCCCGCGCAGTTGGTGGCGGTGCCGGCGACGCCCACCCACTCCGCGACATGGCCGCCGTGCGCCGCGACCTCCACGACGGTCACACCGCCTGCGGCGCCGGAGTCGTAGACCAGGCCCTCGGTCAGCGGCACCGGGTGCGGCCAGTCGGCGCGGGCACCGGCCAGCTCGTGGTTGTTGGCCAGCAGGGTGGCGCCGCGCAGGCCCTCGAAGGTGGCGGTGCCGTCGTGGTTGGAGGGCGTGGACTCGCCGGACTCCAGGGTGGTGACGCCGGTACGGGTGATGATCCGGTACGAGAAGCCCTTGGGCAGCGCCAGCACGCCCTTGGGGTCGGGGACCAGCTCGCCGTAGCCCAGGTGCCCGTGGTGCCGGGACGTCCCGGCCGCCTCGGCGGTGGCGGGCGCCCCGGCCGCGAGGGCCCCGGGGGCGGTGGCGAGAACGTCGACGGTTCCCGCCAGCGCGACGCCGGCCCCCGTCATGGCAGTGCGCCTGGCGAAGTCTCTGCGAGTGAGCGGCATCGTTACTCTCCTCGGGCCACAAGGTCTCTTCTCTGCCGCACCTCACGCTCGCGCCCTGCGGCCAACGGGAGTTGAACTGCGGGCGACGTCCCGTCGCCCATTCCCCGAGGCGTTCGGGCCGCCGCCCGGCGATCAGGAGGTGGCGGTCCCCGACGAACGCGCCTTGAAGGCCGCCTTGCGGGCGTCCTTGGCCAGGCGCTTGTCCGGGTGCAGCCGGCCCATCGCCTCCAGGACGTCGGCCGTGGCGGGGTGGTCGACGCGCCAGGCCGCGGAGAAGAAGCCGTCGTGCCGGGCCACCAGGTCGGTGACGAGCTCGCGCAGCAACTCCGGGTCGTCGTCGGCGTCGAGCTGGGCGGCGATGGTGTCGATGGTCAGCCAGAAGATCATGTCCTCGTCGGGCGCGGGCACGTCGGACGCGTCCCGCTCCGTGAGCCACACCCGGGCCAGACCGCCGAGTTCGCGGTCGGACAGCACCTCGCGCAGGGCGGGCTCGGCCTCGTCCCCCAGCAGGCTCAGCGTCTGCTGGGCCACCAGCCGGCGGCCGGGCGCGCCGCGGTCCTCGCCGCGCGCGGCGTCCAGCAGCTCGCGGGCCGCCTCGTACGGCTTGCGCCGGGCGAGCCAGTGGTCGGCCTCGCGGCGGGCGATGTGGTCCGGGTACCCGAACAGCGCCTCCAGCAGGACGGACGCCGGGTGCTCCGCCAGGTCGCCGGCGGCCGGGGCCTGCAGACCGGCCTCCAGCATGCGGGCGCGCACCCCGAACACACCGAGCGGGGTCAGCCGCACCAGGCCGTACCGGGAGACCTCCTCGGGCCCGATCTCCTGCGGGTCGTCGGCCCCGGCCGGGACGGCCCCGGACTCCTCCTCGGACTCCGCCTCCTCGATCAGCGCCTCGTCCAGCGGCGTGTAGTCGATCAGCCCGGTGGTGGTCAGCAGCCGGAAGTGGTCGTCGAGGCGCATCATCACCTCGGTGACGTCCTCCAGGAGGTCGTCGCTCGGCTCCTCCACGTCCTCCGGGACGACGAGGGAGGCGGCCAGCACGGGCAGCGGGACCGCGTCCTGCCCCTCGCCGCCGTCCTCCATGGCGCCGAAGAGGTAGAGGTTGGCCAGCGCCCCGTCCAGGAACTCGGCCTCCTCCTCCGGGTCCCAGTCCAGGGTCTCCGGGTCGACCTCGCCCTCGGGGCCGAGCTCGTCCATCAGGCCCTCCAGGTCGGGCGCCGCCGCCTCGGACAGCGCCGTCTCCACCGCGGTGAGCCAGAGCTCCAGCACCTCCCGCGGGGCCCCTTCGTCCACGCCCCGCAGCGCCTCGCCGGGCACCGCGCGGCCCGCCGGCTCGTCCAGCGCCGCCACGCGCTCCGCGGCCGGGGCGCTGTCGTCCGGCTCCTCGATGTCCAGGTCCACCAGGCCGGCGTCGACCGCCACGCCCCACGCCTGCGCCGTCTCGGCGGGCCCGTCGGGGGCGTCCTCCAGGCCCAGCTCGCGCACCGCCCGCGCGAAGTCCTCCGCGGCCAGCTCTCCCATGGCGTCCACGAGGACGTGCGGCGCGGACCAGCGGGCCAGGCGCACCGCCCGGTCCAGCAGCGGCACGGCGAGCGCGAGCCGCGCCAGCTCGTCCTCGGGCAGCAGCCTCACGGGCGGCAGGTCGAGGCGGTCAGCGGCCATGACGGTGTCTCCAATACAGCGGTGTGCGGGGGGCGCGTTCGCGCGCAGACCCAGCCTAGACGCGTCCGCGCCCCCTGGGTGCGCTTCCCCCTTCCGTCACCCGCCGTTACCGCAACCGTCCCCCGGGGAAGCGGCGCGCGGGCCCCCGCGGGCCGCCCCGCATGCCAACACCTCCCGACAGCTTCCTGGCGTCGCGTCACCGCGGCAGCGGAGGTGTGGGCGTGACCCTTCAGGTCGCTCTCATCTTCGCGTCGTACGGTCTGGCCACGCGAAGGAGGACCCGCGGGCCGCGGCGCACGCCACCGCCCCGCGGGCGCGGGGGACTCCGGTAGTCCGGCGCCGGCCCGGTGGGCTGTCACGGCGCCGGGTGCCTGCTCTCGCGCCGAGGGCCATGAAGTGAACACGGGGGACCGGCTCAGATGAAGAACCCATTCCGGCGTCTGACCCTGCGGCTGCGACTCGGACTGTCCGCCGCCGTCGCCGTCGCTGTCGCCGTGAGCGCCGTCGCCGTGGCGTCCTGGCTGATCACGCGCCAGCAGCTGACCGGCCAGCTGGACTCGAACCTGCGGAACGTGCAGGCGGCGCCCCGGTTCGTCGGGCAACTGCTGAAGGAGTGCGCCCGGCCGGACACCGGTCAGCGCTTCGCGGCGCCCAGCCCCTACGTGGTCCAGGTCGTCACCGCGGACGGAAGGGTGTGCGTCGACGCCGGCAGCAAGAGGATCGCGATCGACGCGAGTGATCTCGCGGTCGCGCGCGGCACTCTGGAATCCGCGATGCACAACGCCGTGTCCGAGGACGGGCGGAGGATGCGCGTTTTGACCACAGCGCCCCCGGAGGACCTGACGCGCTTGTGCGCGGTGTTCATGGGGATGCGCGTTCCGGCCACGGCGCCCCGGGAGGACCCGGCGGGCTTGTGCGCGGTGTCCGTGGCGCAGTCCCTCGATGTCGTGGACCAGCCGCTGGGCACTCTCGCCCTCTTCCTGCTCGGTTTCGCGGGAGTCGGGGTGGTCGCGGCGGCCGCCGCCGGGATCGGCATCAGCCGGGCCTTCCTGCGGCCGGTGAAGCACCTCACCGATGCCGCGGAGCACATCGCCCGTACTCACGACCTGACCGTGCGCATTCCCGTGGAGGGCGACGACGAGGTCGCCCGACTGTCCAAGAGCTTCAACGACATGACCGAGGCTCTCGCCACCTCGCGCGACCGCCAGCAGCAGCTGATCGCCGACGCCGGGCACGAGTTGCGTACTCCGCTCACGTCGCTGCGCGCCAACACCCAGCTGCTGATCAGGAGCCGTACGACGGGCCGGAAGCTTCCGGAGAATGCCGAGGACGACCTGCTCCGCTCCGTGGAGTCCCAAGTGGGGGAACTCGCGTCACTCATCGCCGACCTGCAGGAGCTCTCGCGGCCCGACGTCAGGCCCGGCGAGAGCTTCCTCCACGTCGTGGCCCTGCACGAGGTGGCGAGACGCGCCCTGGAGCGGGTGAGACCCCGCGGGAGCAGGCTGGAGTTCAGCAGCGAGCTGGAGGAATGGTACGTACTGTCCGAATCCTCCGCCCTGGAACGGGCGGTGGTGAACCTGCTCGACAATGCCGTCAAGTTCTCGCCCGCGGGCGGCACCGTGAGCCTGCGGCTCAGCGACGGCCGGCTGTCGGTGCGCGACCAGGGGCAGGGCATTCCGGCCGACGAGTTGCCGCATGTGTTCGACCGGTTCTGGCGCTCGCCGTCGGCCCGCAGCCTGCCGGGCAGCGGTCTCGGGCTCGCCATCGTGGCGAAGACCGTCCAGCAGGCCGGCGGTACGGTGACGCTGCGCCCTGCCGGAGTCCGGGGCACCGAGGCGGTCGTCCGCATCCCCGGTACCCGGACCCCGCCGCCCGAGCCGCCGCCCGAGCCGGCGCCCGTGGGGGCGTAGTGCTCGCGGGCTCGCGAGTGCCCCCCGGGCTGTTCCAGGACCGCGGGAGGGCACTCGGCGATGCGCGGTTATCCCGCCGGCGGGCGTCAGTTGTGGCTGTGCAGGGCCGCGTTCAGGCCGCCCCAGGAACCGTTGCGCTGCAGGACCTCGACCGTGCCGGTCGTGGAGTTGCGGCGGAAGAGCAGGTTGTTCGCACCGGAGAGCTCCGAGGCCTTCACGATGGTGGCGTCGGGGAGGGTGACCCGGGTGCCCGCGGTGATGTAGAGGCCGGCCTCGACGACGCAGTCGTCGCCGAGGGAGATGCCGATGCCCGCCTCGGCGCCGAGCAGGCAGCGCTCGCCGATGGAGATGATCTGCTTGCCGCCGCCGGAGAGGGTGCCCATGATCGAGGCTCCGCCGCCGATGTCGGAGCCGTCGCCGACGACGACGCCCTGGCTGATGCGGCCCTCGACCATGGAGGTGCCGAGCGTGCCGGCGTTGAAGTTGCAGAAGCCCTCGTGCATGACCGTCGTGCCGGAGGCGAGGTGCGCGCCGAGGCGGACGCGGTCGGCGTCGGCGATACGGACACCGGAGGGGACGACGTAGTCGGTCATCCGCGGGAACTTGTCGACACCGTAGACGGACAGGTGCAGTCCCTCCGCGCGGGCGGCGAGGCGGGCACGCTCGATGCCGCCGGCCGGCACCGGCCCCAGCGAGGTCCACGCGACGTTGGCCAGCAGGCCGAAGATGCCCTCCAGGTTCTGGCCGTTGGGCGTCACCAGGCGGTGGCTGAGCAGGTGCAGGCGCAGGTACGCGTCGTGGGCGTCCAGCGGCTTGTCGTCGGCCGACGCGATCACCGTGCGGACCGCGACGACCTCGACGCCGCGGCGCGGGTCGGGTCCGAGGGCCTTCGGCGCCGCCCCGCCCAGCAGTTCGGCCGCCTGCTCGGCACTGAGCCGTTCCGTCCCCGCGGGGCCGGGCGCCGCGACGAGTTCGGGCGCGGGGAACCAGGTGTCGAGAACGGTCCCGTCGTCGGCGATCGTGGCGAGGCCCGTGGCAACGGCACCGGTGGCACGGGAGGTGGCGGTCGTGTCAGTCATGTCCCGAACGCTAGTCGCTGCTCCCCCCGCCTGCCCAACCGGCCCGCCATCCGGACCGGGCGGCCGGCGGCCTCAGGACTGCGTCGTCGCCGTGACCGCGTCCGGCTCCGCGGCGGCGGCCCGCGCGCCCGGCAGCCGGTGGGCGGCGAAGACCACGAGGCCGGCGGCGATGCCGAGCACCGCGCACAGCGGCCACAGGGCGCCCGGCGCACGCTCGTACAGGACGCCGCCGAGGGGGGCGGCCAGCACCACGCCGCTGATGGAGGCGCCGGCGTACATGCTCTGGAAGCGGCCCTGGAGGTGGTCTGGGGCGTTGTCGGCGACGTATGCGGTGGAGGGCGACTTGTAGAGGATGTCGCCGACGGTGAGCAGGATCATCATCACGACCGCGACGGCGATGTACCACCGCCCGGCCGAGAGCACGCCGAACCCGGCGCCCACGAGCACCATGCCGCCGGCGATGATCGGCAGCGGGGCGCGGCGGCGCAGCGCGACGGTGACGGGGAGCTCGAAGAGGATGACCAGGCCGCCGTTGATGGCGATGAGGGCGCCGTAGACGCCGGTGCCGATGCCGTGGTCGGACAGGAACACCGGGAGGGTGGAGTACTGCTGGCGGTAGATGGTGTCGGCGACCAGGATCGCGACGAGCAGCAGGAGCACCGCGGGCCTGGCCCGCAGCGCCGCCCACAGGCCGGGGGCGTCGGCGGGGGGCCGGGTCTTCTCCCGGTGGTTGCCGTTGGCGGGCAGGATGAAGTGCGCGTAGACGCCGAACGCGAGCATGCCGAGGCCGTCGGCGACGAAGAGCCAGCCGTACGAGGTGGTGGTGGCGATCAGCGCGCCGAGCGGGGGGCCGACGGTGACGCCGAGGTTGGCCATGAAGCGCAGCAGCGCGAAGCCCTGGCGGCGGGAGCCCTCGGGAACGGAGAAGGCGATGAGCGCCGAGTTGGAGGCGCGGGTGACGCCGGTTCCGTACTGGGCCAGCGGGAAGACGATCGCGAGGGCGCCGGTCGGGATCACGGGCAGTGCGGCGAGGCCGAGACCGGACACCACCATGCCGGTGATCAGCGTGCGCCGGTGCCCGAAGCGGTCGCCGAACCAGCCGCCGCTGAAGTTGCCCGCCACCATGCCGATGCCTCCGGCGCCGGCGATCAGGCCGGCGTGCGAGGTGCTGAGCCCGCGGGGGCCCGTGAGGTAGACGAAGAGGTAGACGAAGGTGAAACTCACGGCCGCGACGAAGAACATCCCGGTCGCGAGCAGCCACACCACCTTCGGTATGTCCTTCATCGCCTGCTTCATACTGTCCTCCGATCGACGCTCTACAAGAATCGATCACGTGAAGACGCGAATGCCGCAGGGGGCGGTGCCGGATCAGGTCGCGTCCGGTATAGGTCAGCGAGGGCCCTCCGCTGTGCGGATGACTCGTGCGAAGATCGCGCGCGCCTCCTCGCGGTCGACGTCCCGGCCGGTGAGCAGGGCCTGAAGGCACATCCCGTCGACGAGCGCGGCCAGCGCACGGGCGGTGACGGGGTCGGTACGGGCCGACAGCAGGTCCGCCATGAGGTCGACCCACTCGGCGGCGACGGGCCGCAGCGCCTCGTGCCGCAGGGCGGCGAGGTAGAGCTCGTACTCCAGCTGGGCCCGCGGGCGGTCGCGGGTGACGGTCTCCTCGGTGAACCGGGCGAGTTCGGCGGCCAGGTCGTCGCGGTCGCCATGGTCGTCATGGCCACCGCCGCCGCCCGGGCCCGCCACGAGCAGCCCGCGCTCCTGCGTCTCGCGCAGGAACGCCTCGTTGCACTGGCGCAGCGCGGCGACGAGCAGGTCGTCGAGGGTGGCGAAGTGGTACGTGGTCGAGCCGAGCGGCACATCGGCCTCGGCGGCCACCGCGCGGTGGCTGAGCCCGGCGATGCCGCGTTCGCCGACCACCCGGATCGCGGCGTCGATGAGGCGCTGCCGGCGCTCCGGGTCGTAGCGCCGGGCCATCAGTGGCTGCCGCCCAGGTTGAGCACGACGACCCCGGCGATGACCAGGACGACCCCGATCAGCTTGGTGGCGGTCGCCGCCTCGCCGAGGAAGACCATGCCGATGCCCGCGATGGCTGCGGTGCCGATGCCGGACCAGATGGCGTAGGCCGTGCCGACGGAGAGGGTCTTGAGGGTCTGCGCGAGCAGCGCGAAGGCGATGAGGTACCCGGCCGCGGTGCCGAGCGAGGGCCACAGCCGGGTGAAGCCGTCGCTGTACTTCATCGAGGTCGTCCCGAGCACTTCGGCGAGTATCGCCCCGCCCAGCAATGCGTAAGCCATGCGTACGAGCGTACACATCGATGTGTACGCCCGTACACATGCGAGGCGGTCACGGCCCTGAAGAGATGTTGTCCCGTCGGCCCGGCGCCCGGGCCGAGGAAAATACGACTGCGGGACGCCGCTCCGAGGAGCGGCGTCCCGCAGTCGCAGCCCGCGGGCGCGGGCGTGCGGCTCAGACGTTGAAGCCGAGCGCGCGCAGCTGCTCGCGGCCGTCGTCGGTGATCTTGTCGGGACCCCACGGCGGCATCCAGACCCAGTTGATCTTGAGGTCGTTGACGATGCCCTCGGTGGCCGACTTGGCCTGGTCCTCGATGACGTCGGTCAGCGGGCAGGCCGCCGAGGTCAGCGTCATGTCGAGGGTGACGACATTGGTGTCGTCGATGTGGATGCCGTAGATCAGCCCGAGGTTGACGACGTCGATGCCCAGCTCGGGGTCGACGACGTCGTAGAGGGCCTCGCGGATCTCCTCCTCGCTCGCCGGCGTCGTGGTCATGACCTCTGCGTTGTCGCTCATGCGGACTCCTTCGCCGCGCCATCGCCCAGGGCCTGGGCGGTGGCGTCCTTCCACGCCATCCAGCTCAGCAGCGCGCACTTCACGCGCGCCGGGTACTTGGAGACGCCGGCGAACGCGACCGCGTCCTCCAGGACGTCCTCCATCGCGTCGTCGGGCTCCAGCTTGCCCTTGGACTGCATCAGTTCCAGGAAGACCTCCTGGACCTTGACCGCCTCGTCGACCTGGCGGCCGACCAGCAGTTCGTTGAGCACGGAGGCGCTGGCCTGGCTGATGGAGCAGCCCTGGCCCTCGTAGCTGATGTCCTGGATGGACGTGCCGTCCAGCCGCACACGCAGCGTGATCTCGTCACCGCACGTCGGATTGACGTGGTGCACCTCGACATCGCCGTCGCGCAGGCCCCGTCCGTGCGGGTTCTTGTAGTGGTCCAGGATGACTTCCTGGTACATCGAATCCAGCTTCACAGGCTCGCCGTCCGTCCTCAGCCGAAGAAGTTCCGTACGTGCTCCAGGCCCTCGACCAGCGCGTCGACCTCGGCCGGGGTGGAGTACAGATAGAACGACGCTCGCGTGGTCGCGGGAATTCCGTACCGCAGGCAGACCGGCCGCGCGCAGTGGTGGCCGACGCGCACGGCGATGCCGAGCTCGTCCAGGACCTGGCCCACGTCGTGCGGGTGGATGTCGCCCAGGGTGAAGGAGATCGCGGAGCCGCGGCCCTCCGGGGTGTCCGGGCCGATGATCTTCAGCTCGGGCACCTCCTTCAGCCGCCGCAGGGCGTACTCGGTCAGCGCGTGCTCGTGCGCCTCGACCTTGTCCATGCCCAGGGCCGCCAGGTAGTCCACGGCCGCGCCGAGTCCGACCGCCTGGGCGATCGGGGGCGTGCCCGCCTCGAACTTGTGCGGCGCGGGCGCGTACGTCGACGAGTGCATCGAGACGGTCTCGATCATCTCGCCGCCGCCCAGGAACGGCGGAAGGTCCTCCAGCAGCTCCTGGCGGCCCCACAGCACACCGATGCCGGTCGGGCCGAGCATCTTGTGACCGGTGAAGGCCACGAAGTCGGCCTGGAGCGCCTGCACGTCCAGCACCATGTGCGGCGCGGCCTGCGAGGCGTCGATCAGCACCAGGGCGCCGACCTGCTGGGCGCGGCGCACGAGGGCCTCGACCGGGTTGACCGTGCCCAGGATGTTGGAGACCAGCGTGAAGGAGACGATCTTCGTCTTCTCCGTGATGACCTGCTCGATGTCGCTCAGGTCGAGCCGGCCGTCGTCGGTCAGGCCGAACCACTTCAGCTTCGCGCCGGTGCGCTGCGAGAGCAGCTGCCACGGCACGATGTTGGAGTGGTGCTCCATCTCCGTGATGACGATCTCGGTGTCGGCGTCCACGCGGTAGGGCTCGTCGGCCCAGCCCAGCATGTTGGCGACCAGGTTCAGCGACTCCGAGGCGTTCTTGGTGAATATGACCTCGTCGCGGCTGGGCGCGTTGATGAAGGCGGCGATCTTGTCGCGCGCACCCTCGTACAGCGCCGTGGCCTCCTCGGCGAGCGTGTGCACGCCGCGGTGGACGTTGGCGTTGTGGCGCTCGTAGTACTCGCTCAGGACGTCCAGGACCTGGCGCGGCTTCTGGGAGGTCGCCGCGTTGTCCAGGTAGACGAGCTTCTTGCCGTCGTGGACGAGCCGGTCGAGCACCGGGAAGTCCTTGCGGATGGCCTCGGTGTCGAGCAGGCCCGGCAGCTGCGGTGTCACGCGGATACGCCTCCCTTCACGTAGGCCTCGTAGCCCTCCGCCTCCAGCTTGTCCGCGAGCTCGGGACCACCGGACTCGGCGATCCGGCCCGCGGCGAAGACGTGGACGTAATCGGGCTTGATGTAGCGCAGGATCCGCGTGTAGTGGGTGATCAGCAGGGTGCCGACCGCACCGCTCTCCCGCACCCGGTTGACGCCCTCGGAGACGATGCGCAGCGCGTCGACGTCCAGGCCGGAGTCGGTCTCGTCCAGGATCGCGATCTTCGGCTGGAGCAGTTCGAGCTGGAGGATCTCGTGGCGCTTCTTCTCACCGCCGGAGAAGCCCTCGTTGACGTTGCGCTCGGCGAAGGAGGGGTCCATGTGCAGGCGCTCCATGGCCTCCTTGACCTCCTTCACCCAGGTGCGCAGCTTGGGGGCCTCGCCGCGGATGGCCGTGGCCGAGGTCCGCAGGAAGTTGGAGACCGAGACACCGGGCACCTCGACCGGGTACTGCATGGCGAGGAAGACGCCCGCGCGGGCCCGCTGGTCGACGGACATGGCCAGCACGTCCTCGCCGTCGAGGGTGACGGTGCCACCGGTGACGGTGTACTTCGGGTGCCCGGCCAGCGAGTAGGCGAGGGTCGACTTGCCGGAGCCGTTGGGGCCCATGATGGCGTGCGTCTCGCCCTGCTTCACGGTCAGGTCGACGCCGCGGAGGATCTCCCGCGGACCGCCCTCGGCCTCGACGGAGACGTGCAGGTCGTGGATCTCAAGCGTTGCCATGGGTGCCTCAGGACTCCTGGGTGACGGAGACGAGCACATCGTCCCCTTGGATCTGTACGGGGTATACGGGGACGGGCCGCGTCGCGGGCAGCCCGGACGGCTTGCCGGTGCGCAGGTCGAAGGACGAGCCGTGCAGCCAGCACTCGATCTGGCAGTCCTCCACCTCGCCCTCGGACAGCGAGACGTTCGCGTGCGAGCAGATGTCGTTGATCGCGAACACCTCGCCCCCGGTGCGCACGACCGACACCGGGACGCCGTCGAGCTCGACACGCCTGGGCGTGTCCTCCTCCAGCTCGCTCAGCGCGCAGACGCGGACGAAGCCTCCAGCGGTGGTCATACGACGGACGCCTCCAGCTCCGCGTCGATCTTCTCCAGCAGGCGCTCCTCCAGGTCCGCCACACCGATCTGCTGGATCAGCCCGGCGAAGAAGCCGCGCACGACCAGCCGGCGGGCCTCGTCGGCCGGAATGCCGCGCGCCATCAGGTAGAACAGCTGCTCGTCCTCGAAGCGGCCGGTCGCCGACGCGTGGCCGGCGCCGACGATCTCGCCGGTCTCGATCTCCAGGTTCGGCACCGAGTCGACCCGGGCGCCGTCGGTGAGCACCAGGTTGCGGTTGAGCTCGTAGGTGTCGGTGCCCTCGGCCTCGGCGCGGATGAGCACGTCGCCGATCCACACCGCGTGCGCGTCCTGGCCCTGCAGCGCGCCCTTGTACGCCACGTTGGAGCGGCAGTGCGGGGTGTCGTGGTCGATGAAGAGGCGGTGCTCCTGGTGCTGGCCCTGGTCGGTGAAGTACACGCCGTACAGCTCCGCCTCGCCGCCCGGTGCCCCGTAGACCACCCGCGGGTGCAGCCGCACCAGGTCGCCGCCGAAGGTGACCACGACGGACTTGAACGTCGCGTCGCGGCCGATCAGCGCCGTGTGCTGAGCGGCGTGCACGGCGGTGTCGTCCCAGTCCTGGACGGAGACGACGGTGAGCTTGGCGCCGTCGCCGATCAGGTACTCGACGTTGGCGGCGACGGTGGCGTCACCGGTGTGGTCGATGACCACGACCGCCTCGGCGAAGGCGCCGACCTCGACGACCTGGTGGCCGAAGGCCACACCGCCCTCGCCGTGCACCGCGATCCGCACCGGCTCGGTGAGCACCGCGTCCTTGGGGATGGAGACGACGCCGGCCTTCTCGAAGGAGCTGTACGCCTGCGCGGCGACCCGGTCCACCGGCTTGCCCGCCTTGCCGACCCGGGCGTCCTCCCGGCCGACGGTCTCCACGGTGACGCCCGCGGGGGCGCTCACCTCGACCCTGACACCGCCGCCGGTCGCGACGGCCGTGCCGTCGTGCAGACCGCGCAGCCGCTCCAGCGGGGTGAACCGCCATTCCTCCTCGCGGCCGTTGGGCACGGGGAAGTCGGCCACGTCGTAGGACGCGGGCGCGCTGACCCGGGCGTCCCGGGGCTGGCCGACCTGGATGGCCCCATCGGTGGTGGCACCGGCGGCCGGGATGGTTTCAGCCATGGCTGTAGTACTGCCTCTTTCTGCCTTATTGTGTTCGCTCGCCTCCGGGCGCTTCGTCCCGGTGCCGACGCTCCTCGACACTGCGCTCCCTCGTTCCTCGGTCGCTTGGTCTCGTCGCTTTCGGCACCGGCGCGCCCTTTGGCTCGCTCACGGGCCCTGCATGGGCAACGACTCGTGGTGGACGGAGCGGACGGCGTCAGCCGACCGAGCCCTCCATCTGCAGCTCGATGAGCCGGTTGAGCTCCAGCGCGTACTCCATCGGCAGCTCGCGCGCGATCGGCTCCACGAAACCGCGGACGATCGTCGCCATCGCCTCGTTCTCCTCCAGACCGCGGCTCATCAGGTAGAAGAGCTGGTCCTCGCTGACCTTGGAGACCGTCGCCTCGTGGCCCATGGACACGTCGTCCTCGCGGACGTCCACGTAGGGGTAGGTGTCCGAGCGGGAGATGGTGTCCACCAGCAGCGCGTCGCACAGCACGTTGGACTTGGAGCCGTGGGCACCCTCGCCGATCTCGATCAGACCGCGGTACGAGGTGCGGCCGCCGCCGCGCGCCACGGACTTGGAGACGATCGACGACGAGGTGTTCGGCGCCATGTGCACCATCTTGGCGCCGGCGTCCTGGTGCTGGCCCTCGCCCGCGAAGGCGATGGACAGCGTCTCGCCCTTGGCGTGCTCGCCCATCAGGTAGACGGCCGGGTACTTCATGGTCACCTTGGAGCCGATGTTGCCGTCGACCCACTCCATGGTCGCGCCCTCGTACGCCACGGCACGCTTGGTGACCAGGTTGTAGACGTTGTTCGACCAGTTCTGGATGGTCGTGTAGCGGCAGCGGCCGCCCTTCTTCACGATGATCTCGACGACGGCGCTGTGCAGCGAGTCCGACTTGTAGATCGGGGCGGTGCAGCCCTCGACGTAGTGGACGTAGGCGTCCTCGTCGACGATGATCAGCGTCCGCTCGAACTGGCCCATGTTCTCGGTGTTGATCCGGAAGTAGGCCTGGAGCGGGATCTCGACGTGCACGCCCTTCGGCACGTAGATGAAGGAACCGCCGGACCACACGGCCGTGTTCAGCGAGGCGAACTTGTTGTCGCCCGCGGGGATGACCGTGCCGAAGTACTCCTGGAAGAGCTCCGGGTGCTCCTTGAGCGCGGTGTCGGTGTCCAGGAAGATGACGCCCTGCTCCTCCAGGTCCTCGCGGATCTGGTGGTAGACGACCTCCGACTCGTACTGCGCGGCGACACCGGCGACCAGGCGCTGCTTCTCCGCCTCGGGGATGCCGAGCCGGTCGTAGGTGTTCTTGATGTCCTCGGGCAGGTCCTCCCAGGACTCCGCCTGCTTCTCGGTGGACCGCACGAAGTACTTGATGTTGTCGAAGTCGATGTCGGAGAGGTCCGAACCCCAGGTGGGCATCGGCTTCTTCCCGAAGAGCTTCAGGCCCTTCAGCCGCAGCTTGAGCATCCACTCGGGCTCGTTCTTCTTCGCCGAGATGTCGCGTACGACCTCTTCGCTCAGCCCGCGGCGGGCCGCGGCACCGGCGACGTCGGAATCGGCCCAGCCGTACTCGTAGGTGCCCAGACCCTCGAGTTCAGGGTGAGCCGTCTCCAGGGGGGCAGTCATGCGGGGTTCCTCCCGGCGTTGCTTGCGTTGTGGGATTGCGGGCCGGGCTTCGGCACGAAGGTCGTGCACACACCGTCGCCGTGGGCGATGGTTGCCAGCCGTTGTACATGGGTTCCGAGCAGGCGGGAGAAGACCTCGGCCTCCGCCTCGCACAGCTGCGGGAACTGCTCGGCGATGTGGGCCACCGGGCAGTGGTGCTGACAGAGCTGCTCACCGGCGGAGGCGGGCGCGCCGCGCGTCGTGGCAGCGTACCCGTCCTGGCTCAGGGCCCTGGCGAGTGCCTGCGTGCGCTCCTCGGGGTCGGCCGCCTCGACGACCGCACGGTAGCGTTCGGCCTGCGCGGCGACCCGGGCACGGGCGAAGGCCGACACCGCGGCCTCTCCCTGCGGCCCGCCGCCGGCGGACTCGGCGATCCAGCGCATCGCGTCCGCGGCGAGCTGGTCGTACGCCTGGTCGAAGGTGTCGCGTCCGCAGTCGGTGAGCGCGAAGACCTTCGCGGGACGGCCCCGGCCGCGGTTGCCGTAGACCCGCTTCTCGCGCGGCTCCACCATGCCCTCGGCGACCAGCGCGTCCAGATGGCGCCGCACGGCGGCCTGCGTCAGGCCCAGCCGTTCCGCCACGTCCGCAGCGGTCGACGGCCCGTGGAGCAGGACGGACCTGGCGACCCGGTTGCGGGTGCTCCGCTCCCCGGTCGTCTGCTCCTCCTGAGCCTCGGACGCGTTTTTCACAAGCCCAGTGTTGCGTAATTCATCCGCGAGAGGCAAGCGGCGTCCCACCGGCGAACGGTGTGCTCGATCACTTAGGGAAACCTAACCTGACCTGCGGGAACGATCTTCCTGGCCGCGCCCGGAAGACCCGCGCACACGCCTCCCACCAGGGCAGCGAGCACCCCAGGTCACCCGAAGGAGGACGCGCGGGGCCACCCCGCGCCGGCCTCACCCCGCACCCGCGGCGGCCCTCCCGCCGGAGCGCCCCGCCGGGGTTCGTAGACTGCGCGTCATGCACATGGACCCCGCGGTCGAGGTGACCGGACTGGTCAAGCGGTACGGCGCGAAGACCGCGGTGGACGGGCTCGACCTGTCCGTCGCCCGGGGCACCGTGACGGCCGTGCTCGGCCCGAACGGCGCCGGGAAGACCACCGCGGTCGAGACCTGCGAGGGATACCGCCGTCCGGACGGCGGCAGCGTGCGCGTGCTGGGCCTGGACCCGGTACGGGAGGCCGCCGCGCTGCGCCCGCGGATCGGGGTGATGCTCCAGTCCGGCGGCGTGTACGCGGGCGCCCACGCCGAGGAGATGCTGCGGCACACGGCGAAACTGCACGCGAACCCCGTCGACCCGGCGCTGCTCATCGAGCGCCTGGGCCTGGGGTCCTGCGGCCGCACCGCGTACCGCCGGCTCTCCGGCGGCCAGCAGCAGCGCCTCGCGCTCGCCATGGCGGTCGTCGGCCGCCCCGAGCTGGTCTTCCTCGACGAGCCCACCGCCGGGCTGGACCCGCAGGCCCGCCACGTGACGTGGGACCTGGTCGGGGAACTGCGCGCCGACGGCGTCACCGTCGTCCTGACCACGCACTTCATGGACGAGGCCGAGCAGCTCGCCGACGACGTGGCGATCATCGACCAGGGCCGCGTGATAGCGAGCGGCACCCCCGAGCAGCTGTGCCGCGGCGGCGCCGAGAACACGCTCCGCTTCAACGGCCGCCCCGGCCTGGACCTCGCCTCGCTCCTCAAGGCGCTGCCCGCCGACTCGGCCGCCGCCGAGCTCACCCCCGGCAGCTACCGCATCGAGGGCAAGGTCGACCCGCAGATGCTGGCCACCGTCACCTCCTGGTGCGCCCAGCACGGCGTCATGCCCGACCGGCTCGCGGTCGAGCGGCGCACCCTGGAGGACGTCTTCCTGGAGCTGACCGGCAAGGAGCTGCGTTCGTGACCGCCACCGGGACCTTCACCCCCGCCCCCGGCTCCGCGCCGCTGGGCCGCATGATCGGCGCGCAGACCGTCCTGGAGACGCGGATGCTGCTGCGCAACGGCGAGCAGCTGCTGCTGACCGTCGTCATCCCCACCCTGCTGCTGGTCCTGTTCTCCACGGTGGACGTGGTCGACACCGGCGCCGGCAAGGCCGTCGACTTCCTGGCCCCCGGCATCCTGGCCCTGGCGGTGATGTCGACCGCCTTCACGGGGCAGGCGATCGCGACCGGCTTCGAGCGCCGCTACGGCGTCCTGAAGCGGCTCGCCTCCTCCCCGCTGCCGCGCTGGGCGCTGATGACCGCCAAGACCGGGTCCGTCCTGGTCACCGAGGTGCTGCAGGTCGTGCTGCTGACGGCCATCGCCTTCGCGCTGGGCTGGTCACCGCACGGCGACCCGTTCTCCGTGCTGCTGCTCCTGGTCCTGGGCACCGCCGCGTTCTCCGGGCTCGGCCTGCTCATGGCCGGCACCCTCAAGGCGGAGGCCACGCTGGCCGCCGCCAACCTGGTCTTCCTGCTGCTGCTGGTCTGCGGCGGGGTCGTCGTGCCGCTCGACCGGTTCCCCGACGGCGTCCGCTCCGTGCTCGAACTCCTGCCGGTCTCCGCCCTGTCGGACGGCCTGCGGGACGTCCTCCAGCACGGCGCGGGCGTGCCCTGGGGCGACCTCGGCATCCTGGCCGTGTGGGCGGTGCTGGGCCTGGGCGCGGCGGCCCGCTGGTTCCGCTGGGAGTAGGATCCGGCGCCGATCGTCCAGAACGGGGGACCTGTCCATGACCATTGACCACCGCGTCGGACCGCCGAGCACCGGCAGCGAACGCGAGACGCTCCGGGCGTTCCTGGACTACCACCGGGCGACGCTCGCGATGAAGTGCGAGGGCCTCACCGACGAGGAGCTGCGGCAGCGGTCGATGCCGCCGTCGACGCTGTCGCTGCTCGGCCTGGTCCGGCACATGGCGGAAGTGGAACGGGCCTGGTTCCGGCGGGTCTTCGAGGACCACGACGCCCCCATGGTGTGGTCCGACCGGATCGACTTCCAGGCGGCGTACGACGCGAGCGCCTCCACCCGGTCCGAGGCCTTCGGAGCGTGGGAGGCCGAGGTGGAGGCCTCGCGCCGCATCGAGCGCGAGGCGGCGTCCCTGGATCTGACGGGCCATCAGCCCCGCTGGGGCGAGGACGTGTCACTGCGCATGGTGATGGTGCACGTCCTGCTGGAGTACGGCCGCCACAACGGGCACGCCGACTTCCTCCGCGAGGGCGTCGACGGCACCGTGGGCGCTTGAGTCAGGCGGGTGCGACGCAGTCCACGAAGCGCGCGAAGCCGCCGTCCCGGCCCTCGTCGAGGGCCAGGAAGCCGCCGTCCGGGCCGTGGCTCGCCAGCAGGCACATGTCGTAGCGCACGCACACCGGCGGCGGCGCCGAGGCATCGGTGCGGAAGCGGTGCGCCCCGGTGAGCTGGCAGGAGTCGTACCGCACCAGGGGTCCGCGCGGGCCGAGCGTGTAGCGGTGGGCGCGCAGACCGGGGGCGAAGGACTTGAAGGCGTTGGCGGTGTCGTCGCAGTCGTTGAAGTGGACGGTGCCGCCGGACCACGCGCAGTCGATGACGACGGTGTCCGGGCCGCGCAGCTCGAAGCGGATGTCCTCGGCGTGGAAGCGCTGGACCGAGCTGAAGTGCTGCGCCCGGGGGAAGCGGAAGAAGGCGCTCTCGAATCCGTACTCGGGGTGCGCGACCGGGCGGCGGCCGGTGACGACATAGCTCCCGGCCCGGCAGGTGACGGAGCCGCCGTAGGGGAACTCCAGGAAGTTGCCCCACTCGTAGGTGACGTTCATGTCGGTGAACCAGTAGTTGAGGAACTGGTCCTGCTGTTCCGGGCGGGCCGAGCGCTTCGACAGGCCGGAGTAGAGGAACGCCTTGCGGTAGGCGCCGCCGACACGGCACGCCTCCCAGCGCATCTCGGAATTGGTGTTGGTGCCGTCGAGGGCGATCCCGTACTCCCACTCCCCCATCCACTCGCAGTCCGAGAAGCGGTAGTTGGCCGCGCCACCGGTCGAGTAGGAGGAGAAGAACGAGGCACCCGGCGTGCCCGAGGTGAAGCGCAGGCCCTCGAAGGCGATGTTCTGCCACATGTCGTCGTTGACGCACAGGAAGGCGCCGTCGGCCTTCTCCGGCGCGAAGACGATCTCGCTGATGCGCAGCCCCGCACCCCGGAAGCGCAGGCCGTTCGCCCGGTCGCGGGGGTTGTCGCCGGCGAGCAGCGCACCGGGTTCGGTGACCAGGTACCTGCCGGGCGGGACGTCGATCACGGTACGGCCCGTGTGGTCGTCCACGCGGGACTCCGCCCAGCGGTAGGCGGCGGCGAAGGCCCGGCTGTCGTCGGTGGTGCCGTCGCCCTTCGCGCCGAAGTCGGCGACGACGTCGACCACACCGGGATGGGCCGCGCGCCTCGGCTGCCGCACGGCTTCGGCGGAGGGCGTACCGGCCGCCGTGTACGCGGCCGCGCCGACGCCCGTCAACGCCGCGGCGGTGCCGCCGTAGATCAGTTTCCGCCGGTCGACCCCGCTCATGGCCCGATCCCCTCCCCCTGGCCGTCCCCCTCGTGAAGGATTGCACAAGGGGGCGCCTACGATGGTGGCCGTGCCGAATCTCAGCCAAGCAGGACAAGCCCTGCGGAACCCGCTGGCCTTCATCGCCCAGCGCTGGACCCCGTCCCCCGCGACGGTCCGGCGGGCCGCCATGGCGGCGCTCGTGATGAGCGTGGTCATCGTGGTGACCGGGGGCGCCGTCCGGCTGACCAGCTCGGGGCTCGGCTGCCCGACCTGGCCCAAGTGCACGGACGACAGCCTCACCGCGACCAGTGCCATGGGCGTGCACGGGGCGATCGAGTTCACCAACCGGATGCTGACGTACGTGCTGTGCGCGGCCGTCGGCTGGGCCATCGTCGCGGCGCGTGCCGCACAGCCGTGGCGGCGCGGGCTGACCCGGCTGGGCTGGGCGCAGTTCTGGGTCGTCATGGGCAACGCGGTGCTGGGCGGCATCACGGTGCTGACCGGGCTCAACCCGTACACCGTCGCCTCGCACTTCCTGCTCTCCAGCGCGCTCATCGCGGTGGCACTGCTGACCTGGCAGCGCGCCGGCGAGGGCGACGCGAACCCCCGCCCGCTGGTCGGCAAGCCCGTGCGGCAGCTCACCTGGCTGCTGGTCGCCGCCTCCGCCGTGCTCATCGCGGTCGGCACGCTGGTGACGGGGGCCGGCCCGCACGCCGGCGACAGCAGCGACGTGCCCCGCGTCCAGGTGAAGTGGGAGACCATCGCCCAGCTCCACGCCGACCTGGCGTGGGTCGTGTGCGGGCTCACCGTCGCCCTGTGGTTCGTGCTCCGCGCCGTCGACGCCCCCGCGGGGCCGCGGGCGCGGGTCCGCGACCTGGTCCTCGTCCTGCTGGCGCAGGGCGTCATCGGCTACGTCCAGTACTTCACCAAGCTCCCCGAGGCCCTGGTCGCCGCGCACATGCTGGGCTCCACCCTGGTGTGGATCGCCGTCCTGCGCGTCCTGCTCTCGCTGCGCGAACGCCCCCTCACCGAGCCCGGCACGGTTCCGGCCCCCGCGGCCCTCCCCACCCCGGAACCGGCCCCGGCCGCCTGAGGGCCGCTCCGCGTCATGCCCGGCGCCGTCCACTCCCCGGCCGGTTGACGGCGCCGCCCCGCGCAATGCCTGGGCACCCAACACGCGCAGCCCGCCGAAGGCCACCGGCCGCGGGAGCTGCCGCTGCGCGAACACCCCGCCGCGTGAGCACCCGCACACCGAACCCGGCACCGTTCCGCCCCGCGCCGCCGAATCCACCCCGGCGCACGGGCCTCAGCCGAACACAGCAGCCTGCCGAAGGTCCCCGCCCCAAGAAGGCCCGCTGCGCCGGCAACCGCTCACCGAACGCGGCACCGTCGCCACCCCGGAACGCGCCCCGGGGAGTCCGCATGGAACAGCGGCTCGCCGAAGGGCGCCGGCTCAAGGAGCCGTCGCTCCGCGAGGAACCGCTCACCGTGCCCGGCGCCGTCCGTGCCCCGAAGCGAGCGTTGTCCGCGGCGATGGGCACGGCCGCACGACACACGCCGGCGGGCGGACAGTGCGGGGCACCCGCGGGCGCCCGTCGGCAACAACAGCTTGCCGGAAGGCAACCGACAGCCCCGCCGGGCCCGTCCGCGGCGCAGGCCGCTTGGACCCTCGGGCGCGGTACTCCCCCGCCACCGACCGGCACACGCCCCGGCGCGAAGCCGCGTCAGGGCAGCCGATACACGCGGCGGGCGTTGTCCGCCGCGATGAGCGCGGCCACGCGCCGCGCGTCCGCGGGCGAGCACGCGTCGTCGGCGATCCAGCCGCCCAGCACCTCGCGCACCGCGCCGCGGAACGCCTCGGCGCCCACGACGTAGAGCTCGGGGAGGCCGTAGGCGTCCGTCGAGAAGAGGAGCTTGCCGAAGGGCGCCAGCTCCAGGAACTCCGCGAGCACCGCGCCCGCCCGCGGGCCGACGTGGGTGAGGGCGAGGCCCACGTCGGCGTGGACGTGCGGGAAGACATTCGCGAGGTAGGCGGCCTGGCGGTGGTACGGGTAGCAGTGCAGCAGCACCAGGTCCGTGCCGAGGCCCGCGGTCACGCGGGCGAAGTCCGTGAGGAGCGCCGGGTCGGCGTGGTCGAGGCGCAGGTCGGGGTCGCCGAAGCCGGTGTGCAGTTGCAGGGGCAGGCCGGTGGCGACGGCCGTCCACAGCAGGTGCCGCAGCAGGACGGGGTCGGTGAGGCGGCTGCCGAGTCCGTGCCGCGCGCCGAGCCAGGCCGTGGCCGCGCGTGCCACGTCGGCGGTGTCCGGGGGTTCGGGCGCGAGGGCGAGGCCGTGCCGGTAGGCGGCGATCGACTTGAAGCCGAGGGCGGTCCGCGCCGCCTCGTGGACGGCCTCCGCGACAGCGGAGACATAGGTCTCCCCGCCGGCGCTCGCGTCGGCCACGTGCTCCGCGAGCCGTTCGAGCCGGACGATCTCGTGGGCGTTGGCGCCGCCGCCGGCCGCGGCCAGTTCCTCGGGCGTCAGCAGGTCGCCGGGCAGCCCGGTGTCCACGAGGTACGTCCCGATACCGGTGCCCCGCAGCAGCAGCCGCGCGGTCTCGTACGCGCCGAGTTCCCGGCGGCGGGCCAGGTAGCGGGCGGGCGGGCAGTGCGGCTCCAGCCCGAGCAGCGGCGGGCACCAGCGGCGTACGGCGAAGCCGGTCTGGGTGTCGAAGAAGGTGGTGCCGGGGGCGGCGGGGGCGTCCGACTCCGTGAGATACGTCTCGAAGGAGGCGATGCCGAGGTCGCCGCGGACGATGCCGTGGCAGTGCTGGTCGACCAGCGGCGGCAGCTCGATCACCAGCGCCACCGGGTGGCCTCGGCCAGTTCGTCGGGCCCGAGTTCGGCCAGTGCCTCGGACTCGGCCCGCCGTACGGCCACAATCGCGCCGCACAGTTCCTCGCCGAGCGCCTCGCGCAGCGCCTCGTTGCGGAGGAAGTGCGCGACGGCCTCGCTCAGGGAGGTCGGCAGCCGCTTCTGGTCGCCGCGCGCGGCCGGGTCGCCCGTCACCGGTTCGGGCAGCGGGGGCCCGCCGTCGAGCACGCCGCGCAGGCCCGCCGCGATGACTGCGCCCACGAGCAGATAGGGGTTGGCGGCGGCGTCGAACGGCTTGAGTTCGGCGTGCCCGCCGTCGGGGTCGTCGGGCTCGCCGGGTACGAGGCGCAGCGCGGCCTCGCGGTTCTCCACGCCCCAGCAGCGGTGCACCCCGGCCCACTGCGAGGGGACCAGGCGCAGATAGCTCGCCGGGGAGGGCGCGCCGATGGCGCACAGCGCGGGCAGGGCGTCCAGGACGGCGCCGAGGAAGGTGTCCGCGGTCGCGGCGAGACCGTACCGGCCGGTGGGGTCGCGGTGCAGGTTGTGCCCGTGCTCACGCAGGCTCAGGTGCAGGTGGCAGCCGTTGCCGACCTTGCCGGCGACGACGGTCGGCGCGAAGGAGGCGCGCAGTCCGTGGGCCGCGCTGACGGCCCGTACGGTCTCGCGGACCAGGACGAGGTCGTCGGCCGCCCGGACGGGGTCGGCGGGCGCGGTGGAGACCTCGAACTGCCCGGGCGCGTACTCGGGGTGGATCTGGAGGACCTCCACGCGCTGCGCGTCGAGGGCGTCGTGGAGGGCGAGCAGGTACGCGGACTGCTCGGTGACCCGGGTCAGTCCGTACGCGGGACCGCGGCCCGCGAAGTCACCCGTCCGTGGACCCCTCTTGCCGTCCGCAGGGATGTGGTGGTCGTCACGGACGACGGTCCACTCGGTCTCGAAGCCCATCCGCAGTTCCAGCCCGTGCCCGGCGGCACGGCCGGCCATGCGCCGGGCGAACTGCCGCTGGCAGGCGGGGTGCGGGCGTCCCTGCTGGTCGTAGCGGTCGGCCGGGGCCCAGGCCCAGCCGGGTTGCGCGGCCAGCACGGTGAGCCGGTCGAGGTCGGGGAAGAGCCGCAGGTCGCCGTCGGGGCCCCCGATGTGCTCGGAGGTGGTGACGAAGTCGTCGGAGGTGAAGACGTCGAAGACCGGTGACATGCCGATCCCGCGGTGCGCCGCCTGCGCGAGCCGGGTGGTGGGCACGGTCTTGGCCCGGCTGATGCCCGCGTTGTCGACCCAGCTCACCACGACGGCCCGCACGCCGTCGGCGGTGAGCCGCGCCGCGTCCTGCCGGGCCGTCAGCCGCCGTTCGTCCCGTTCTGCCGCGTCCACCGCACACGCCTCCTCGTACTGCCCGCCGTTCCGGATCCGTTCCATGGTCCTAACGGGCGGGCCGGGCGTCAGGTGTTGGCGGGGCCGCCGATCTGGATGCCGGCCATGCGCCGCCACTCGTAGCGGCCGGTGCGCACCTTGGCGGCGAGGTCGCCGTCGAAGGACTCGTGCAGCGTGATGCCGGAGAGCTCCACGGCACGCCGCGCGATGTCGAAGGTGGGGGCGACGAGATCGCCCCAGCCGCCGTCCTCGCCCACCAGCACGATCCGGGTGCCGGCCTCGCCGATGTACGCGAGCTGGCCCTCGGCACCGCCGTGGCCGGTGGCGAACCGCTCGATCTGCCGGGCCAGCCGGGCGGCCCGGCGCTCGGCGCGGGCCTGCGCCCTCGGGTCGGCGACGGAGGTGTCTGCTGCCTGGGTGTCTGCCATGACAGGAATGCTACCCGCCGGTAATCAGCGGAGGAAGGGATCCACGGCGACGGCCACGAACAGCAGCGTCGCGTAGGTGATGGACCAGTGGAACAGCCGCATCTCCTTGAGCTTGGCCCCGGCCACGCCCGCCTTGGCCCGCCCGTACAGGGCGTGCGCCTCGACGAGCCAGAAGGCCCCGAGCAGCACGGCGGCCGCCCCGTAGAACCAGCTCGCGGCGCCCAGCGGCCACCACAGGGTGAGGGACACCAGCACCATCGCCCAGCTGTAGAGGACGATCTGCCGGCCGACCACCACATTGCCCGCGACCACCGGCAGCATGGGGACGCCCACACGCGCGTAGTCGTCCTTGACCTTCATCGACAGCGGCCAGTAGTGCGGCGGCGTCCAGAAGAAGAGGACGAGGAAGAGGACGAAGGGCGCCCACGCCAGTTCGTCGCGCACCGCGGACCAGCCGATGAGCACCTGCATGCAGCCGGCGATGCCGCCCCACACGATGTTCTGCGCGGTACGGCGCTTCAGGCCCAGGGTGTAGACGAAGACGTAGTAGAGGATGGCCGCCACCGACAGCACGGCCGACAGCGGGTTGACCAGCACCCAGAACCACGCGGTCGACACCACCGACAGGGCGATGCCGAAGACCAGGCACTCCCAGGGCGCGACCATGCCGGTGACCAGCGGGCGCTGCTCCGTTCGGTGCATGAGCGCGTCGATGTCGCGGTCGATGTACATGTTCAGCGCGTTGGCGCCACCGGCGGACATGTAGCCGCCGATCATCGTCGCCGCGACGAGCCACAGATCGGGTACGCCACCGGCCGCGAGGAACATGACCGGAACCGTCGTGATGAGCAGCAGCTCGATGATGCGCGGCTTGGTCAGCGCCACGAACGCCATCACGCGGGCCCCGAACGGCCGGTGACCGTTGATCGACCCGATGGCTCCGGCGGGCCGGGATTCGACGGCCGTCACGAACACCCCTGAGGAAAAGTCCAGCAAGCGGCTCCGCTTGCGCGTACCACGCCACTCTAGACGTAGCGGATACTCCGACCGCGCCGGGGGTGCCACGTGTTGACGCCGGAGCGTCTCCCCGGCGCAAGGGCCGGGCCACCTGGCCGTGCCCGGCGTTCAACGGGGGTTCAGCGGGCTGCGGCAGGCTGCGGAACGCTTCAACAGGCGAAGTGACGCCGGGCGGGGCACGCTGGTGACAGCGCCGGTACCGGGTGGGAATGCGCCTGCCCGTGCGTCGGTTGCCCGTGGCGACGAGCCCACCGCGCCGACATTCGAAAAGGCGCACACCCTTGCGGGGGTAGGCTCGGCAACGCCCGGTGTGCACTTCGTCACCGGCGTATGACATGTGGAGAGGAGCCCTCTCAGGTGAGCACCGAGGCGACCACCGAGCTGGAGTGGAGCGAGCTGGACGGGCGTGCGGTCGACACCGCGCGTGTCCTGGCAATGGATGCCGTGCAGAAGGTCGGCAACGGCCATCCGGGGACGGCGATGAGCCTGGCCCCCGCGGCCTACCTGCTGTTCCAGAAGCTGATGCGGCACGACCCCGCGGACGCCTCGTGGGTGGGCCGGGACCGCTTCGTCCTCTCGCCCGGCCACACGTCCCTGACGCTGTACACGCAGCTGTTCCTGTCCGGGTACGGACTGGAACTTGACGACCTGAAGGCCTTCCGCACCTGGGACTCGCGCACCCCCGGCCACCCGGAGCACGGCCACACCACCGGCGTGGAGACCACCACCGGCCCGCTCGGCCAGGGTGTCGGCAACGCGGTGGGCATGGCGATGGCCGCCCGTTACGAGCGCGGCCTGTTCGACCCGGACGCGGCGCCCGGCGAGTCGGTGTTCGACCACACGATCTGGGCCATCGTCTCCGACGGCGACCTGGAGGAGGGCATCTCCGCGGAGGCCTCCTCGCTGGCCGGCCACCAGAAGCTCGGCAACCTGGTCGCGCTGTACGACGACAACCACATCTCCATCGAGGGCGACACCGCGACCGCCTTCTCCGAGGACGTCCTCAAGCGCTACGAGGCCTACGGCTGGCACGTGCAGCGCATCGAGCAGCAGCCCTCCGGCGACTTCGACGTCCAGGAGCTGCACGCGGCGCTCAAGGCGGCGCAGGCCGTCACCGACCGCCCGTCGATCATCGCCGCCCGCACGATCATCGCCTGGCCGGCCCCGAACGCGCAGAACACCGAGGCCGCCCACGGCTCGGCGCTCGGCGAGGCCGAGGTCGCCGCGACCAAGAAGGTGCTCGGCTTCGACCCGGAGCAGCACTTCGAGGTGGCGCCCGAGGTCCTGGCGCACGCCCGCAAGGTCGGCGACCGCGGCCGCGAGGCGCACGCGGAGTGGACCAAGCGCTTCGAGGAGTGGCGCGCGGCCAACCCCGAGCGGGCCGCGACCCTCGACCGCATCCAGGCGGGCGAGCTGCCGGCCGGCTGGGAAGAGGCCATCCCGGAGTTCCCCGCGGGCAAGGCCGTCGCGACCCGCAAGGCCTCCGGTGAGGTGCTCAAGGCGCTCGGCTCCGTCCTGCCCGAGCTGTGGGGCGGCTCCGCCGACCTGGCCGGCTCGAACAACACGACCATCGACGCCTCGTCGTCCTTCCTCCCGGCGGACAACCCGCTGCCGGAGGCGAACCCGTACGGCCGCACGGTGCACTACGGCATCCGCGAGCACGCCATGGGCTCGACGATGAACGGCATCGCGCTGCACGGCAACACCCGTATCTACGGCGGCACCTTCCTGGTCTTCTCCGACTACATGCGCCCGGCCGTGCGTCTGGCCGCGCTCATGAAGCTGCCGACCACCTACGTGTGGACGCACGACTCCATCGGTCTCGGCGAGGACGGCCCGACCCACCAGCCGGTCGAGCACCTGTCCGCGCTGCGCGCCATCCCGGGCCTGAACGTGGTCCGGCCGGCCGACGCCAACGAGACCGCGATCGTCTGGGCGGAGATCACGCGCCGCCACACGGCCAAGCCCGCCCCGCACGGCCTGGCGCTCACCCGGCAGAACGTGCCGACGTACCCGGCCGACGTGAACGCGGCGAAGGGCGGCTACGTACTCCTGGACGCCGAGGGCGGCCGGCCGCAGGTCATCCTGATCGCCACCGGCTCCGAGGTGCAGCTGGCCGTCGAGGCCCGCGAGCAGCTCCAGAGCGAAGGGATCCAGGCGCGCGTCGTGTCCATGCCGTCCGTGGAGTGGTTCGAGGAGCAGGACCAGGCCTACCGCGACAGCGTCCTCCTGCCGGACGTCAAGGCGCGGGTCGCCGTCGAGGCGGGCATCGCCCTGACCTGGTACCGCTTCGTCGGGGACGCGGGCCGGATTGTGTCCCTGGAGCACTTCGGGGCAAGCGCCGATTACAAGGTCCTCTACCGCGAGTTCGGCCTGACCTCCGAGGCGGTCGCCGCCGCCGCGCGCGACTCGATCGCCGCCGCGACCCGCTGACGCACAGACGCATACGACGTATCGAGGAGATGCAAGACTCATGACAGACGCACTCAGGCGCCTCTCCGACGAGGGCGTGGCGATCTGGCTCGACGACCTGTCCCGCAAGCGGATCACCTCCGGCAACCTGGCCGAGCTCCTGGACCAGAGCCACGTGGTGGGCGTGACCACCAATCCGTCCATCTTCCAGAAGGCGATCGCCGGCGGTGACGGCTACGAGCCGCAGGTGACCGACCTCGCCGCCCGCCGGCTGACGGTGGACGAGGCCCTGCGCATGATCACCACCGCCGACGTCCGGGACGCCGCCGATGTGCTGCGCCCGGTGTACGACGCGACGGGCGGCCAGGACGGCCGCGTGTCGATCGAGGTCGACCCGCGGCTGGCCCACAACACCGCGGCAACCATCGCCGAGGCGAAGCAGCTCGCCTGGCTGGTGGACCGCCCCAACACCCTGATCAAGATCCCGGCGACCAAGGCGGGCCTGCCGGCCATCGCCGAGGTGATCGGCAAGGGCATCAGCGTCAACGTCACGCTGATCTTCTCGCTGGAGCGCTACCGCGAGGTCATGGACGCCTACCTGACCGGTCTGGAGAAGGCGAAGGCCGCGGGCCTGGACCTGTCCCTGATCCGTTCCGTGGCGTCCTTCTTCGTGTCCCGCGTGGACACCGAGATCGACAAGCGCCTGGAGAAGATCGGCACCGACGAGGCCAAGGCCCTCAAGGGCAAGGCCGCCATCGCCAACGCCCGCCTGGCGTACGAGGCCTACGAGGAGGTCTTCTCCTCCGACCGCTGGACCGCCCTGGAGCACGACGGCGCGCACAAGCAGCGCCCGCTGTGGGCCTCCACCGGCGTGAAGGACCCGGCCTACCCGGACACCATGTACGTGACCGAGCTGGTCGCGCCCGGCATCGTCAACACCATGCCGGAGGCCACGCTGGACGCCGTCGCCGACCACGGCGAGATCACCGGCGACACCATCCGCGGCACGTACGCGCAGGCCAAGGCCGAGCTCGAGGCGATCGGCGCGCTCGGCATCTCGTACGACGACGTCGTCCAGCTGCTGGAGGACGAGGGCGTCGAGAAGTTCGAGACGTCCTGGAACGAGCTGCTGGACTCGACCAAGGCGGAGCTCGAGCGCCTGGCGCCGAAGGAGGCGTAACCACGTTGAGCAGCGCCAACCCGCTGCGTGACCCGGTGGACCGGCGGCTCCCGCGTATCGCGGGGCCGTCGGGCCTGGTGATCTTCGGGGTCACGGGCGATTTGTCACGCAAAAAGCTGATGCCCGCCATCTACGACCTCGCCAACCGCGGGCTGCTGCCGCCGGGCTTCTCGCTCGTCGGCTTCGCCCGCCGCGACTGGGCGGACGAGGACTTCGCCCAGGTCGTGCACGACGCCGTCAAGGAGCACGCGCGCACCCCCTTCCGCGAGGAGGTGTGGCAGCAGCTCGCCGAAGGCATGCGCTTCGTGCCCGGCGACTTCGGCGACGACGAGGCGTTCGAGAAGCTCCGCGCCACCGTGGAGGAGCTGGACAAGGCCCGGGGCACGGGCGGCAACTTCGCCTTCTACCTCTCCGTGCCGCCCAAGTTCTTCCCGAGCGTGGTGCAGCAGCTCAAGAAGCACCGGCTGTCCGAGCCCCCCGAGGGCTCGTGGCGGCGGGCGGTCATCGAGAAGCCCTTCGGGCACGACCTGGCCAGCGCGCAGGAGCTCAACCGCGTCGTCCACCAGGTCTTCCGCTCCCAGGACGTCTTCCGCATCGACCACTACCTGGGCAAGGAGACGGTCCAGAACATCCTGGCGCTGCGCTTCGCCAACACGATGTTCGAGCCGCTGTGGAACCGCAGTTACGTCGACCACGTGCAGATCACCATGGCCGAGGACATCGGCATCGGCGGTCGCGCGGGCTACTACGACGGCATCGGCGCCGCACGCGACGTCATCCAGAACCACCTGCTCCAGCTGATGGCGCTGACCGCCATGGAGGAGCCCGCCTCCTTCGAGGCGAGCTCGCTCGTGCAGGAGAAGCTCAAGGTCCTGCAGGCGGTCAAGCTCCCCGCCGACCTCGGCAAGCACACGGTGCGCGGCCAGTACGCGCACGGGTGGCAGGGCGGCGAGGAGGTGCTCGGCTACCTGGAGGAGGAGGGCATCGACCCCAAGTCCAAGACCGACACCTACGCCGCCATCAAGCTGGAGATCGACAACCGCCGCTGGGCGGGCGTCCCCTTCTACCTGCGCACCGGCAAGCGGCTCGGCCGCCGGGTGACGGAGATCGCGGTGGTCTTCCAGCGCGCCCCGCACTCGCCGTTCGACAACACCGCGACCGAGGAGCTGGGGCAGAACGCCCTGGTCATCCGTGTGCAGCCGGACGAGGGCATCACCATCCGGTTCGGCTCGAAGGTGCCGGGCACCTCGATGGAGATCCGGGACGTGACGATGGACTTCGCCTACGGCGAGTCCTTCACCGAGTCCAGCCCGGAGGCGTACGAGCGGCTCATCCTCGATGTGCTGCTCGGCGACGCGAACCTCTTCCCCCGCACCCAGGAGGTCGAGCAGTCCTGGCACATCCTCGACCCGATCGAGGAGTACTGGGACCGGCACGGCAAGCCCGAGCAGTACACGGCGGGCACCTGGGGTCCCCACGCGGCGGACGAGATGCTCGCACGAGACGGCAGGAGCTGGCGCCGGCCATGAACATCGACCTCACGGAGACCACCTCCAGCAAGATCAACTCCGCGCTCGTCAAGGCGCGGCGGGCGACCGGCAGTCCGGCCGTCGGCATGGTGCTGACCCTGGTCATAGTGACGGACGAGGGCAACCACTACGACGCGCTCAAGTCCGCCTCCGACGCCTCGCGCGAGCACCCCTCGCGCATCCTGGTGGTCATCAAGCGGCCCGGCCGCTCCCTGCGCGAGCGCAAGAGCGCCCGCCTGGACGCCGAGGTGCGGGTCGGCGGCGAGACCGGCATCGGCGAGACCGTGCTGCTGCGGCTGCACGGCGAACTCGCCGACCACGCCGAGAGCGTCGTCCTGCCGCTGCTGCTGCCCGACGCGCCGGTCGTGGTCTGGTGGCCGGACGAGGCTCCGGCGAACCCCGCGGCGGACCCGCTGGGCGCGCTCGCCCAGCGCCGGATCACCGACGCGGCACAGACCGAGGACCCGGTGGCGTCCCTCGGGCTGCGGGCCGAGACCTACACCCCCGGCGACACGGACCTGGCCTGGACCCGCATCACCCCGTGGCGCAGCGTGCTCGCCGCGGCGCTGGACCAGAAGCAGGCCGCGGTCAAGGGCGCCGTCGTCGAGGGCGAGGCCGACAACCCGAGCACGGAACTGCTCGGGCTGTGGCTCGCGCGGCGGCTGGGCGTCCCGGTCCGCCGCAAGGTGTCCGAGGGCCCCGGGATCACCGCGGTGCGGCTGGCGACCTCCGAGGGCGAGGTCTGCCTGGACCGGCCCAGCGGCTCGCTGGCCGAACTGGCCATCCCCGGCCAGCCCGACCGGCACGTCGCACTCCAGCGCCGGGCCACCTCGGACCTGATCGCCGAGGAACTGCGCCGGCTCGACCCGGACGAGGCCTACGCGGCCGCGGTCAAGTTCGGCGTGGACCGGCTGGCCGAGGACGAGGAGACGGTGACCCCCGACGAGGCGGAGCAGCGCATCGCCGAGGCGGACGCAGCGGCCGGCAAGGGCGGCGACGCCGGGGCCGGGTCCGGCGAGGCCACCGCGGGCAAGAAGGCGGCGGCCAAGTGAGCGCACCCCAGGTCGTGGTCCACCGGGACAAGGAGCTGATGGCGCAGGCCGTAGCGGCCCGGCTGATCACGCGGGTCGTCGACGCCCAGGCCGCCCGGGGCACCGCCTCGGTCGTCCTGACCGGCGGCCGCAACGGCAACGCCCTGCTCGCGGCACTGGCCGGCTCCCCGGCCCGGGACGCCGTCGACTGGGCGCGGCTGGACCTGTGGTGGGGCGACGAACGGTTCCTGCCCGAGGGCGACCCGGACCGCAACGACACCCAGGCCCGGGAGGCCCTGCTCGACGCCGTCCCGGTCGACCCGGCGCGGGTGCACACCATGCCCGTGTCGGACGGCCCGTACGGCAACGACGCGGACGCGGCGGCCGAGGCGTACGCCGAGGAGCTCGCGCGGGCCGCGGGCCCGGAGGACCACGCCCGGGTGCCGTCCTTCGACGTCCTGATGCTGGGCGTCGGACCGGACACCCATGTGGCCTCGCTCTTCCCCGGGCACCCGGGGGTCCGCGAGACCGAGCGCACCGTCGTCGGCGTCCACGGCTCGCCGAAGCCGCCGCCGACGCGCGTCTCGCTCACCCTCCCCGCGATCCGCGCCGCCCGCGAGGTGTGGCTGCTGGCCGCCGGGGAGGACAAGGCCGGTGCCGTCGCCGTCGCCCTGTCGGGGTCCGGCGAGATCCAGGCCCCGGCCGCGGGCGCCCGCGGCCGGTCGCGCACGCTGTGGCTGCTGGACCGCACCGCGGCGGCGAAGCTGCCTCCGCAGCTCTACCCGCCGGCGTCGCTGTAGGCGTCGCCGTACGGTCCGGAACACGAACGCCGGGCGGGTCCCTCCCCGAGGGTCCCGCCCGGCGTTCTTGGTGTGTCAGCGGCCGCGCAGCACGCGGTAGTCGGCGACCAGGCCCTTGGTGGACGCGTCGAGGCCCGGGACGTCCGCGCCCTCGGTCAGAGCGGGCTCCAGACGCTTGGCCAGGACCTTGCCGAGTTCGACACCCCACTGGTCGAAGGAGTCGATGTTCCAGACCGCGCCCTGCACGAAGACCTTCTGCTCGTACAGCGCCACGAGCTGGCCCAGCACCGAGGGCGTCAGCTCGGTCGCCAGGATGGTGGTGGTCGGGTGGTTGCCGCGGAAGGTGCGGTGCGGCACCTGCTCCTCGGCCACGCCCTCGGCACGGACCTCGTCACCGGTCTTGCCGAAGGCCAGCGCCTGGGTCTGGGCGAAGAAGTTCGCCATCAGCAGGTCGTGCTGGCCGGCCAGCCGCGGTTCGAGCTCGCCCAGCGGCCGGGCGAAGCCGATGAAGTCCGCGGGGATGAACTTCGTGCCCTGGTGCAGCAGCTGGTAGTAGGCGTGCTGGCCGTTGGTGCCGGGCGTGCCCCAGACGACCGGGCCGGTCTGCCAGGTGACGGGGTTTCCGTCCCGGTCCACGGACTTGCCGTTGGACTCCATGTCCAGCTGCTGGAGGTAGGCCGGGAACTTCGACAGGTAGTGGCTGTAGGGCAGCACCGCGTGCGACTGGGCGTCGAAGAACTGGCCGTACCAGACGCCGAGCAGGCCCAGCACCATGGGGACGTTCCGCTCCGGCGGGGCGGTGCGGAAGTGCTCGTCGACCAGGTGGAAGCCGGCCAGCATCTCGCGGAAGTGGTCCGGGCCGATGGCGATCATCAGCGACAGGCCGATGGCGGAGTCGTACGAGTAGCGCCCGCCGACCCAGTCCCAGAACTCGAACATGTTGGCCGTGTCGATGCCGAACTTGGAGACCTCGTCCGCGTTGGTGGACAGCGCCACGAAGTGGAACCGGACCGGCGAGTCCTCGGCATCCGCCTGGGTGCCGCTCTTGCCGAGGCCGTCCAGCAGCCACTCGCGCGCGGAGGTGGCGTTGGTGATGGTCTCGATGGTGGTGAAGGTCTTGGACGCGACGATGAACAGCGTCTCCGCCGGGTCCAGGTCGCGCACGGCCTCGTGCAGGTCCGAGCCGTCCACGTTGGAGACGAAACGGAAGGTCAGCGAGCGGTCGCTGTAGGCCCGCAGGGCCTCGTAGGCCATGGCGGGACCGAGGTCGGAACCGCCGATGCCGATGTTCACCACGTTCTTGATGCGGCGTCCGGTCGACCCGACCCACTTGCCGGAGCGCACGGCGCCGGCGAAGTCAGCCATCTTCCTGAGCACCTGGTGGACGGCGGGGACGACGTCCTCCCCGTCGACCTCCACCACGGACGACTCCGGGGCCCGCAGCGCCGTGTGGAGCACCGCGCGGTTCTCGGTCACGTTGATGCGCTCGCCGCGGAACATCGCGTCCCGCAGCTCGGTGACGCCCGAGGCGGCCGCCAGTTCGCGCAGCAGGCTCAGCGTCTCGTCGGTCACCAGGTTCTTGGAGTAGTCCAGATGGAGGTCGCCCACCTGGAGGGTGTAGCGCTCGGCGCGGTCGGGGTCGGCGGCGAACAGCTCCCGCAGGTGGGCCGAGCCCAGCTCCTCACGGTGCCTGGCGAGCGCCTGCCACTCCGGTCGCTGGTCGAGACGGGTACGGCCCTGCGTGTTGGTTCCGGACATCAGTCCACTTCTCCTCGTCCTCCATGCTGCAGGTCCAAACTAGTTGATCCCGGCGTCGGAGGAGATTCACCCCCGGTGTCCGGCGCGGTGACGACCGGTGTCAGCATGGCCAACGCGCACCCGAACAGCACGGCGGCCAGCAGCGGCGCGGTGCCCGGACCCCACGCCTCGGTGGCGGCGCCGCCCATCAGGGCGCCCAACGGCGCCCCGGCCACGGCCAGGGTCCGCATGGCGGCGCTCACCCGGCCCAACAGGGCCTCGGGGGTGCGTCGCTGGACGAGCGTCGTCTCGTTGACGTTCCAGATCATTCCCAGTGCGCCGAACACCGCCATGACGGTGACGGCGACCGGGAGCGAGCGCACTGTGCCGAGCACGACCAGGCAGCCGGCCTGGACGGCGAGCCCGGGTATCAGCGCCCGGCCGCGCCCGCCGAGCAGCGCGGACCATCGTCCGGCGAGCGCTCCCCCGGCCACGCTGCCCGCGCCGTAGGCGAGGAGGACGGCGACGTAGCCTGCGTGCCCGGCGTGCAGCGGGCCGGTGACCAGGAGCACCAGGGTGGCGATGACGGCCCCGACGCCGGTGTTGGCGACGGTGTTGGCCGCGCACACCGCCCGCAGGACCCGGTCCCGCCGCAGGACCCGTATCCCCTCGGCGATGTCCTGCCGCAGTGTGGCTCCCGCGGCGCGCGCCGGGCGGACGGGCGCGGGCCGCCGCAGCGAGGCGACCAGGACCGCCGCGGCGGCGTAGGTCACGGCGTCCACGGCGAACGGCAGGGCGGCCGCCAGGCCGAGCAGCACGGGCACCAGCGGGGCGCCGAGGAAGGTGCCCGCCACCGTCTGGCCGGTCATCAGCCGGGCGTTGGCGCGCCCCAGCGCCTCCCCGGGGACCACGGAGGGCAGCAGGGCGGTCGCGGCATTGTCGAAGAGCGTCTGCAGCGTGGTCAGCGCGAAGGCCAGGACGAGCAGCAGCCCGATGCTCGCCGCGCCCAGCCCGACGGCCACCGCGAAGGCCGCCACGAGCACTGCGCGCAGCGCGTCCACCGCCCACATGGCCCGGCGCTGGTCCACGCGGTCGGCGACGGCACCGCCCAGCAGGCCGAAGAGCAGCCAGGGCAGGAACCCGGCCGCGGTGACGAGGGACACCAGCAGCGGCGAGTCGGTGAGCCCGACCGCGAGCAGCGGCAGGGCCGCGCCGCGCAGCCCGTCGCCGAAGCGCGAGACGGCCGCGGCCGTCCACAACCGCCCGAACCCGCCCCGCCAGGCGGGCGCGCGCTCCCCCGCGCCCATGGTCACGGCCGTCATGCAGATCCCCCCACTCGTCTGCGATCAACTGTCACAGACCGTAGCGGGACCCACTGACAACGCACCGTCCCCGCAGGTCGGAAGGCGGATGGGCGCGAACCAGGGCAGGTCGGAGGGGATCAGGCCCCGGCGCGGTGCAGTCGCTCGCCGTAGTGCTGCTCCAGGACGAGGTTGCGCTCGAAGCCGCCCGGCACGTTCGCCGAGACGTACACCGGCGCCTCGTGGCCCTCCGCGGTGAGCAGGCCCACCGCCTCGGCCACCGTCATCTGGACGAGCATCGCGGAGGTGATGGTGGAGACCCCGCACAGCGCCCCGCCGCCGGGCAGCGGCAGCAGCGCGTCACCGTAGGGGGCGCCGTTGTCGAGGACCGCGTCGGCGAGGCCGGCCAGCCGCTTGCCGCTGGGGTGCAGCGCGGGCACGGCGCGGGTGTGTTCCAGCGAGGTGATCGCGATCAGGGGGTGGCCCTGGGCCTTGACGTGCAGGGCCATGTCCACGATCGAGTTGTTGACCCCGGAGTTGGAGATGATCACGAACAGGTCGCCCGGCCGCGGCGCGGTCAGCTCGTACAACCGCTTGGCCAGGCCCGGGGAGCGCTCCAGCAGGGGGTCGGTGAGCACCGAGCGGTCGTCGCCGCCGCGCAGCACGAGGTCGTTCAGCGCGATGCGGTTGGTGGGGATGAGTCCGCCGGCCCGGCCGGAGATCTCCAGCGCGGTGGCCTGCGAGTGCCCGGTGCCGAAGGCCTGGAGGATGCCGTCGGCGGCCACGCAGTCGGCGATCAGCCGGGCCGCCGCCGCCACCGAGTCCCGGTTCGCCCCGATCACCCGGTCGATGGCGGCACGGGCCTCCTCGGCGAACCGGGCAGCACTCGTCGTCACGTCGTCGGCCATGGCCGGTTCCCCCTGAGTCCGGTGATCCAGTGGATGTCCACGGCAACGATGGACGAGAGGTCTAGTCCACGTCAATCCCCCTGCACCTGCATGCGGGCCAGCGCCAAGGCGCCCGCGCCGCCGTCCTGCACCGGCAGGACGTGCAGGTCCATCTCCTCCGCGCGCGCCGACACCCTTCCCAGCAGCGGTCCCGAGGGGCCCAGCAGGCCGCCGGTGACGACCAGCGGCTCGCCGGCCTGCGGATCGAGGGCGGCGACGGTCGCCGCGAGCTCGTCGGCGGCGTCGTCCAGCAGGTTGCCGGCCACCTCGTCGCCGTCGCGGTCGGCGGCGACCGCCAGCGGGCTCAGCCGGGCCAGACGGACCGGCGGCTCGGCGTAGACATGCGGCACCAGGCGGTTGCGCAGCACATGGCACTCGTGGTCGCTGGGGCGCTCCTGGGCCAGGTACGGGCCGCCCGGGGAGTCCAGGTAGTGGCACAGGACGGCCTCGACGAGCGTCGTCCAGGGGCCTCGGCCGTCCAGGGCGCGCACCGCGGCGCGCATCACCTCGCGGCCGAGCCAGAATCCGCTGCCCTCGTCGCCGATGAGCCAGCCGTTGCCGTCCGCCAGCAGGCTCTGGCGGCGCTTCTCGATCCGGGCGGCGACCGCGCCGGTGCCGGCGACCAGCGCCAGGCCGTCGGAGGGGACCCCGGGGGCGGAGGCGAAGGCGACCTCGATGTCGCCGCACACGGTCACGTCCAGCGCGCCGATCCCCGTGCTGTCCAGCGCGGCCCGCAGACAGGACGCGGCGAGCCGGCGCCCGACCTCGGGACCGGTGTCCAGGGCGGCGCCGGCGAAGCCGCCGACGACGGCCGCGACCTCGCCCTTGCGGTCGTCCGGGACCGCGCTCCTGAGCGCGTCCGCGAGGTGCTGGGTGAGCGCCACCCGTTCGACGCTCATCGCATTGCCGGGGCCGCCCTCGCCCTCGCCGAGAACCCGCCCCTCGGAAGCCGCGTCGGCGAGATACGCCCGGGTCCGCGTTCCGCCCGCATCGATGCCGATCACCAGAGCCACAACCGCGAGTATACGTTCCCGTTACCCAGTGTCGACCGAACGCGACGGCCCGGACCGCGAAAGGAGGTTCTCCTGATCGCGGGCCGGGCCCGTGGTGAATGTCCTGCCGGACGTGCGGCGGGAACCGCTCAGATCTCGCCCCGGAGCTTGGCGAGCGCCTCGGCGAGGATCGCCTCGCCGTCGGCCGCGCTGCGGCGTTCCCGCACATAGGCAAGGTGCGTCTTGTACGGCTCGGTGCGCGGCGGAGCCGGCGGGTTCTCCTCGTCCTGCCCGGCCGGGAAGCCGCAGCGCGGGCAGTCCCAGGTGTCCGGGATCTGCGCGTCGCTCGCGAAACTCGGCTGGGTCTCGTGCCCGTTGGAGCACCAGAAGGAGATGCGCAGCCGCGGCGCGGACTCGCCCCGCTCGGCCTCTCCCATAGGCCCCGCCCCGACCCGACTGCCACGGATCGCGTTGCCACTTGCCACGGTCGTAACTCCCTGCGTGATCGTGCTGCGAGGTCGCCCAGTTTACGGAGACCGGTTCACCCCGCCGCGGCGGGGAGAGGGCACCGTATCCCAAGACGCGCTTCCATGATAAGTCGCGTCGGCGACAAGGCGTCAGTTCTCCCCGGATACGCGGGAGTCGGTCACTTCTGGAACTTGAGCAGAAGACCAAGGGTGACAATGCACGCAAACCACAGCAGACCGATCACAACTGTGATCCGGTCGAGGTTGCGCTCGGCCACCGAGGAACCGCCGACCGACGACTGCATGCCGCCGCCGAACATGTCGGACAGGCCGCCGCCCTTGCCCTTGTGCATCAGCACGAGCAGCAACAGCAGCAGGCTGAAGATGATGAGGGCGATGGAGAACCCGATGACCACAGCTGGACCAACTCTCTCGGTGACCTAGGACGAGGCGGGGGCCGGTCGGCTGGCATGCAGCCCTCCGGCCCCCGACAGAGTACTTCGGGCAGGGCCCGACAGCCTACTGCCCGCAGAAACGCGTGATCGCGTTACTGGTCGCGGAAGCGGACGATCTTGACGAACTCCTCCGCGTCGAGCGACGCGCCGCCCACCAGGGCGCCGTCCACGTCGGGCTGCGCCATGATCGCCGCGACGTTGCCGCTCTTCACCGAGCCGCCGTACTGGATGCGGACCGCGTCGGCCACCTCCTGGCCGTACAGCTCGGCCAGTCGGCCGCGGATCGCCCCGCAAACCTCCTGGGCGTCCTCGGGGGTGGCCACCTCGCCGGTGCCGATGGCCCACACCGGCTCGTAGGCGATGACCAGGGTCTTCGCCTGCTCGGCCGGGACGTCCTTCAGGGCGCCGTCGAGCTGGGCAAGGGTGAAGGCCACCTGGTTGCCGGCCTTGCGGACGTCCAGGCCCTCGCCGACGCACACGATCGGGGTCAGCTCATGGCGGAAGGCCGCCTTGACCTTGGCGTTGACGATCTCCTCGTCCTCGCCGTGGTACTGCCGGCGCTCGGAGTGGCCGATGACCACGTACGAGCACTTCAGCTTGGCCAGCATCGAGCCGGAGATCTCACCGGTGTACGCGCCGGACTCGTGCGCGGAGAGGTCCTGCGCACCATACTTGATCTTGAGCTTGTCGCCGTCGACCAGGGTCTGCACGGACCGCAGGTCGGTGAAGGGCGGCAGCACGACGGCCTCGACGGCGTCGTAGTCCTTCTCGTTGAGCGCGAAGGCGAGCTTCTGGACGTGCGCGATGGCCTCGAGGTGGTTGAGGTTCATCTTCCAGTTGCCCGCCATGATCGGCGTGCGCGGGGTCATCGGTCAGTCCTCCAGTGCGGCGAGGCCGGGGAGCGTCTTGCCCTCGAGGTACTCGAGGCTCGCGCCGCCACCGGTCGAAATGTGGCCGAAAGCGTTCTCGTCGAAGCCCAGGATGCGGACGGCCGCGGCGGAGTCGCCGCCGCCGACGACGGTGAACGCGGGGCTGTCGAGCAGCGCCTGGGCGACCGCGCGGGTGCCCTCGGCGTAGTCGGGGTGCTCGAAGACGCCCATCGGACCGTTCCAGAAGACGGTGGCCGTGTCGGCGAGCTTCGAGGCGAAGAGCTTGCGGGTCTCCGGACCGATGTCCAGGCCCATCAGGTCGCCGGGGAAGGCGTCGACGGTCACGGTCACGGGGTTGCCGGCGACCGGGTTCTTCAGGTCGGGGAAGGACGGCGCGCCCACGATGTCCAGGGGGAGCACGAACTCCACGCCCTTGGCCTTCGCACGCTCCAGGTACTCCGCGACGGTCTGGAGCTGGTCCTCCTGCACCAGGCTCTTGCCGACCTCGTGGCCCTGGGCCTTGAGGAAGGTGAAGAGCATGCCGCCGCCGATCAGGATGCGGTCGGCGCGGTCCAGCAGGTGGTCGATCACGCCCAGCTTGTCGGAGACCTTGGCACCGCCGAGGACCACCGCGTACGGGCGGGCCACGTCCTCGGTGAGCTTCTTCAGCACGCCGACCTCGGTGGCGATCAGCAGACCGGCCGCGTGCGGCAGCCGGGCCGGCAGGTCGTAGACGGAGGCGTGCTTGCGGTGCACGGCGCCGAAGCCGTCGCCGACGTAGAGCTCGGCGAGGGCGGCCAACTGGTCGGCGAAGGCGCCGCGCTCGGCGTCGTCCTTGCTGGTCTCGCCCGGGTTGAAGCGCAGGTTCTCCAGCAGCGCGACGCCGCCGTCGGCCAGGGCGCCGACCACGTCGTGGGCGCTCTCCCCGACGGTGTCGGTCGCGAAGGCGACCTTCGTGCCGAGGAGTTCACCGAGCCGGCCGGCGACGGGCGCCAGCGAGAACTGCGGGTCGGGCGCGCCCTTGGGGCGGCCCAGGTGCGAGGCGACGATCACCTTGGCGCCGGCCTCGGCCAGCTTGGCGATGGTCGGCACGACGGCGCGGATACGGCCGTCGTCGGTGATCGTGTCGCCGGACAGCGGCACGTTGAGGTCGGCGCGGACGAAGACCCGCTTGCCGCCGACCCCCTCGTCGATGAGTTCGTCGATCGTCTTCATGGTGAGGACTCTCCTGCCTCGGCCCCTGCCGGCGTGGCGGCACGGCGCTCGCGCCCTGGGGCAGTCGTGGAAAGGTCATGGGACAGGGCCCGGACGACATTGCGTCGTTCGGACCCTGTCCTCATCGCATGGCGGGCTGAAGAGCCCTTGTCAGAGCTGGCCGCCGACGAACACGGTCAGGTCGACGAGGCGGTTGGAGTAGCCCCACTCGTTGTCGTACCAGCCGATGACCTTGACCTGCTTGCCCTGAGCCATCGTCAGGGAGGAGTCGAAGGTGCAGGAGGCCGGCCAGTTGACGATGTCCGAGGACACGATCGGGTCCTCGGTGTACTCCAGGATGCCCTTGAGCTGGCCCTCGGCGGCCTTCTGGAAGGCGGCGTTGACCTCGTCCTTGGTGACCTCGCGCTCGAGCTCGATGACCAGGTCGGTCACGGAGCCCGTCGGGACCGGGACGCGCATGGCGATGCCGTCCAGCTTGCCCTTGAGCTGCGGGAGGACCAGGGCGGTGGCCTTCGCGGCACCCGTCGAGGTCGGGATGATGTTCTCGGCGGCGGCACGGGCGCGGCGCAGGTCCTTGTGCGGGAAGTCAAGGATGCGCTGGTCGTTGGTGTACGCGTGCACCGTGGTCATCATGCCCTTGACGATGCCGAAGTTCTCGTCCAGGACCTTCGCCATCGGCGCCACGCAGTTGGTGGTGCAGGAGGCGTTGGAGATGATGTGGTGCTTCGCGGCGTCGTACTTGTCGTTGTTGACGCCCATCACGATCGTGATGTCCTCGTCGGACGCCGGCGCCGAGATGATGACCTTCTTGGCACCACCCTCGATGTGCTTCTTGGCGTCCGCGGCCTTGGTGAAGATGCCGGTCGACTCGATCACGATGTCGACGCCCAGCTCGCCCCACGGGATGTCGGAGGGGTTGCGCTCCGACAGCACCTTGATGGTGTGGCCGTTCACCGTGATGGAGTCGGCGGTGTGGGTGACCTCGGCCTTCAGGCGGCCCAGGATCGTGTCGTACTTGAGCAGGTGCGCCGTGGTGGCGGTGTCGCCCAGGTCGTTGACAGCCACGATCTCGATGTCCGCACCCTGCTCCAGGGCGGCACGGAAGAAGTTACGACCGATGCGACCAAAGCCGTTGATGCCTACGCGGATCGTCACGAACCGATCTCCTCGCTGATGTGCCGGATGCCATTTCGCTCCGGCTGCGACGTATGGGATGTCCCCGACCAAGGACGACCCTACCCCGGCGGGAACCCAGCGGTGACATCGGCACCGCCGGTGCCCGCACTACGGACGGGTAACCGGGCCCGGCGCGGCCGACGCCCCCCGGACGGCCGGTCTCAGCCGACCATTTCCTCGGTCAGGTTGGACTCCGTGCCGGGGATGCCGATGTCGGAGGCGCGCTTGTCGGCCATCGCCAGCAGCCGGCGGATGCGGCCCGCGACCGCGTCCTTGGTGAGCGGCGGCTCCGCCAGCGAGCCCAGCTCCTCCAGCGACGCCTGCTTGTGGTCCATCCGCAGCCGGCCGGCCGCCGCGAGGTGCTCGGGCACCTCCTCGCCGAGGATCTCCAGGGCGCGCTGGACCCGGGCGCCCGCCGCGACGGCCGCGCGGGCGGAGCGGCGCAGGTTCGCGTCGTCGAAGTTGGCGAGCCGGTTGGCCGTGGCGCGCACCTCGCGCCGCATGCGGCGCTCCTCCCAGGCGAGCACGGACTCGTGCGCGCCCAGCCGCGTCAACAGCGCGCCGATGGCGTCACCGTCACGGACGACCACGCGGTCGACGTTGCGCACCTCGCGGGCCTTCGCCCCGATCTGCAGCCGGCGGGCGGCGCCGACCAGCGCCAGGGCCGCCTCGGGGCCGGGGCAGGTGACCTCCAGCGAGGAGGAACGGCCCGGTTCGGTGAGCGACCCGTGGGCGAGGAAAGCTCCTCGCCAGGCCGCCTCGGCGTCGCACGTCGCGCCGGAGACCACCTGCGGGGGCAGTCCGCGGATGGGGCGGCCCCGGCCGTCGACGAGACCGGTCTGCCGGGCCAGCTGGTCACCGCCGGCGACCACCCGCACGACGAACCGGCTGCCGCGGCGCAGCCCGCCGGGCGCCATGACGACGAGGTCGGAGGAGTGCCCGAAGATCTCCAGGATGTCCTTGCGCAGCCTGCGGGCCGCGATCCCGGTGTCCAGCTCCGCCTCGATCACGATGCGGCCGCTGACCAGGTGGAGTCCCCCCGCGAACCTGAGGATCGCCGAGACCTCGGCCTTGCGGCAGCAGGTCCGGGTGACGGGGAGCCGGGAGATCTCGTCCTTCACCGCTGGCGTCATCGCCATGGGCCGATCCTTCCATGCATACGAAAAATCCGGTCGAACGCGGCCGCCAGCAACTCCGGGTCGTGCCGCGGCCCGTCGGGCGCGGCGACCCGGGCCAGCTCCACCGTTCCGGACAACCGCTCGGCTGCTTCTGTCAGGCTTTCGCGGTCGGGTACGGCGGCCTCGTCAGCCAGCACCACGTCGATGGTGAGTTTAGGGGCGTGTCGGGCCAAAACCTCCAAGTGACGCTGCGGAGAAAAGCCCTCGGTCTCTCCTGGCTGCGGGGCGAGGTTCAGCGCCAGCACCTTCCGGGCGCGGGTCTCCATCAGCGCGGAGACCAGATCCGGCACCAGGAGGTGGGGTATCACCGACGAGAACCAGGAACCGGGCCCCAGCACCACCCAGTCGGCGTCCAGCACGGACTGCACCGCCTCGGGGACGGCCGGCGGGTCGTTCGGGACCAGCTGGACCTCCTGCACCTCACCGGGGGTGAGCGCGACGGTCGCCTGCCCGTGCACCGTGGAGATGGCGTCCGGCTTCTGCGGGTCGTGCCCGCGCACGGTCGCCGTGAGCTCCAGCGGCACGCCGGACATCGGCAGCACCCTGCCGTGCGCCCCGAGCAGCCGGCCCACCCACTCCAGGGCGGCGACCGGGTCGCCGAGCTGCTCCCACAGCGCCACGATCAGCAGATTGCCGACCGCGTGGCCGTGCAGGTCGCCCTGGCTGACGAAGCGGTGCTGGACGACCTTCGACCAGGTCCTGCCCCAGTCGTCGTCACCGCACAGCGCCGCGAGCGCCTTGCGCAGGTCGCCGGGGGGCAGCACGCCCATCTCCTGCCGCAGCCGGCCGCTGGAGCCGCCGTCGTCCGCGACGGTGACGACGGCGGTCAGGTCCTGGGTGATCCGCCGCAGCGCCGACAGCGAGGCGGCGAGTCCGTGGCCGCCACCGAGCGCCACGACCTTCGGCGCCGCACCGCTGCGTTGTGCCGACCGGCGCAAGCGCCGAGTCGTCGTCCTCACTCGCGCCCCATGTCCCGGTGGACGACCACCGTCTCCACGCCGTCCGCGGACAGCCGGGCGGCGAGCCGCTCCGACATGGCCACGCTCCGGTGCTTTCCGCCGGTGCAGCCGACGGCGATCGTCACGTAGCGCTTGCCCTCGCGCCGGTACCCGGCGTTGACGATGTGCAGCAACTCCGCGTAGCGGTCCAGGAACTCCTTGGCGCCGGGCTGGTTGAAGACGTAGGTCGCGACCTCGTCGTTGAGCCCGGTGAAGGGGCGCAGCTCCGGGACCCAGTGCGGGTTGGGCAGGAAGCGGCAGTCGGCGACGAGGTCGGCGTCGACGGGCAGCCCGTACTTGAAGCCGAAGGACATGACCGTGGCCCGCAGCTCCGGCTCCTCCTCACCGGCGAACTGGGCGTCCATCTTGGCGCGCAGTTCGTGGACGTTGAGGCTGGAGGTGTCGATCACCAGGTCCGCGTCGCCGCGCAGCTCGCTCAGCAGCTCGCGCTCCTTGGCGATGCCGTCCACGATCCGGCCGTCGCCCTGCAGCGGGTGCGGACGGCGGACGGACTCGAAGCGGCGCACCAGCGTGTCGTCGGAGGCCTCCAGGAAGAGCACCCGGCGCTTGACGCCCTTGGCGTCCAGGTCCGCCAGCGAGTCGCGCAGATTGTCGAAGAAGCGCCGGCCGCGGACGTCCACGACGACGGCGATCCGGGCCACATTGCCCTGGGAGCGGGCGCCGAGGTCCACCATGGTGGGGATGAGCGCCGGCGGCAGGTTGTCCACCACGAACCAGCCGAGGTCCTCCAGGCACTTGGCGGCGTGGCTGCGGCCCGCGCCGGACATGCCCGAGATGATCACGAGTTCGGGGATCGCCTCCGCGGCTTCTCCCGCTCCGCCCGTCGTCACCTGTGTTCCGCCTCCGTCGTTCTCGATCATGATCCCTTCCCCCGTTCGGTGGGGACGGTCACCGGACCGGCCGTCCCCTCTTCTTCCTCAATGATCTCTCCTGTGGCCGTGTTCACGGCCGGTCCGGCCGGGGCGGCCCCGGCCAGGGCCGCGAGCACGGACTCCGCGGTGCGCCGGCCCACACCGGGCACCTCGCAGATCTGCTCGACGGTCGCCGCGCGCAGCCGCTTGAGCGAGCCGAAGTGCTTCAGCAGCGCCTGCCGCCGGCTCTCGCCCAGGCCCGGGACGGAGTCCAGGGCACCGGCCTTCATCGACTTGGAGCGCTTGCTGCGCTGGTAGGCGATGGCGAAGCGGTGCGCCTCGTCACGGACGCGCTGGAGCAGGTACAGGCCCTCGCTGGTGCGCGGCAGGATGACCGGGTCGTCCTCGCCGGGCAGCCAGACCTCCTCCAGCCGCTTGGCGAGGCCGCAGACGGCGACCTCCTCCACGCCCAGTTCCTCCAGGGCCCGCCGGGCCGCCGCGACCTGCGGCGCCCCGCCGTCGACGACGACCAGCTGGGGCGGGTAGGCGAACTTGCGGGGCCTGCCGGTCTCCGGGTCGATGGGGCCGCCCGCGACCTCGGGGCCGGCGCCGTCCTCCGCGCCCGCCCCGTCGCCGTTCCCGTCGACCCACTCGCCGGTCCGCTGCTTCTCCAGCAGGTAGCGGCGGAAGCGCCGGGAGACCACCTCGTGCATGGAGCGGACGTCGTCCTGCCCGGCGAAGCTCTTGATCTGGAAGCGCCGGTACTCGCTCTTGCGGGCCAGACCGTCCTCGAAGACCACCATCGAGGCGACGACGTCGTCGCCCTGGAGGTGGGAGATGTCGAAGCACTCGATGCGCAGCGGCGCCGTGTCCAGACCGAGCGCCTCGGCGATCTCCTCCAGGGCGCGGGAGCGGGTGGTCAGGTCGGAGGCACGCCGGGTCTTGTGCAGCGCGAGCGCCTGCAGCGCGTTGCGCTGCACCGTGGCCATCAGGTCCTTCTTGTCGCCGCGCTGCGGGATGCGCAGGCTGACCTGGGAGCCGCGGCGCTCGCTGAGCCACTGCTGGACCGGCTCGTACGGCTCGGGCAGGGCGGGGACCAGCACCTCCTTGGGCACCGAGTCGCCCCGCTCCTCGCCGTACAGCTGCTGCAGGGCGTGCTCGACGAGCTCGGGGGTGCCGATCTCCTCGACCCGGTCGGTGACCCAGCCGCGCTGGCCGCGGACCCGGCCGTCACGGACGTGGAAGATCTGGACCGCGGCCTCCAGCTCGTCCTCGGCGACGGCGATCAGATCGGCGTCCGTCGCGTCGGCCAGGACGACCGCGTTCTTCTCCATGGCGCGCCGCAGCGCCTCTATGTCGTCCCGCAGCCGGGCGGCCTTCTCGTACTCCATCGCGACCGCGGCGTCCTTCATCTGCTGCTCCAGGCGGCGCAGATACGTGCCGGTGCGGCCCGCCATGAAGTCGCAGAACTCCTCCGCGAGTTGGCGGTGCTCCTCGGGGGTGACCCGGCCGACGCAGGGCGCGGAGCACTTGCCGATGTAACCGAGCAGGCAGGGGCGGCCGATCTGCGCGGAGCGCTTGAACACCCCGGAGGAGCAGGTGCGCACGGGGAAGACCCGCAGCAGCAGGTCGACGGTCTCGCGGATCGCCCAGGCGTGCGCGTAGGGGCCGAAGTAGCGCACCCCCTTGCGCTTGGGACCGCGCATGACCTGGACGCGGGGGAATTCCTCGTTCATGGTCACCGCGAGCGACGGATAGCTCTTGTCGTCCCGGTACTTGACGTTGAAGCGCGGGTCGAACTCCTTGATCCAGGAGTACTCCAGCTGCAGCGCCTCGACCTCGGTGGTCACCACCGTCCATTCCACGGAGGCGGCGGTGGTGACCATCGTGCGGGTGCGCTGGTGCAGGTTCGCGACGTCCTGGAAGTACGAGGAGAGCCGCTGACGCAGGCTCTTCGCCTTCCCGACGTAGATCACCCGGCCGTGCTGGTCCCGGAACTTGTACACCCCTGGGGACTCCGGGATCTCTCCCGGCCGGGGGCGGTAGCTGGAGGGGTCGGCCATGCCCCCACCCTACTGACTGGCGGTGACAATCCTGTCGCCTCAGGCCGACGGGCCGGCCACCAGCTTGCCCGCCTCGACCCGGATGCCGACGGACGGCAGCGGCCGGGCGGCGGGACCGTGTTCGACGGCGCCGGTGGCGGCGTTGAAACCGCTGCCGTGGCAGGGGCAGGAGAGGGTGGTGCCGCTCAGCTTGTTGCAGAGGCAGCCCTGATGCGTGCACACGGCGCTGTAGGCCTTGTAGACGCCCTTGGTGGGCTGGGCTACGACGACTTTGGCGTCGGTGTACAGCTTCGCGCCGCCGACGGGCACCTCGGAGGCCGCGCCGAGGTCCACGGGGCTGGTCGGCCCGGTGGAGTCGGCGCCGTCCTCGGAGCCGCCGCCGCAGGCGGTGAGGCCCAGTCCCGCGACGCCGGCGACAGCGGCGCCCCTCAGGACGGTTCGGCGGCAGGGAGGAAATCCGGTGGTGTCAGCCATGGCAGCGCTCCGCTTCGGCACGTGGGGAAAAGTCGACCTTGGACGGATCTGACCTTACGTGCCGAAGCTCTGCGCAGCCTGTCAGGCCTTGGCCGCCGCTTTCTTCCGGGTGCTGGTCCGCTTGCGGGCGGCCGGCACCGGCGGGGCGTCGGAGATCCGCTCCGAGCCCAGGATGTCCCGCAGGAACTTGCCGGTGTGGCTCGCCCCCACCCCCGCCACCTGCTCGGGCGTGCCCTCCGCGATCACCAGTCCGCCGCCGCTGCCACCTTCGGGGCCCATGTCGATGACCCAGTCCGCGGTCTTGATCACATCGAGGTTGTGCTCGATGACGATCACGGTGTTGCCCTTCTCGACCAGTCCGGACAGCACCTTGATCAGCTTGCTGATGTCCTCGAAGTGCAGACCGGTGGTCGGCTCGTCCAGGACGTAGACCGTGCGGCCGGTGGAGCGCTTCTGCAGTTCCGAGGCGAGCTTGACGCGCTGCGCCTCGCCACCGGAGAGCGTGGTCGCCGACTGGCCGAGCCGCACGTACCCCAGGCCGACCTCGGTGAGGGTCCGCAGGTGCCGCGCGATGGTCGGCACCGCCTCGAAGAAGTCCAGCGCCTCGGAGATCGGCATGTCCAGGACCTCGGCGATGGACTTGCCCTTGTAGTGGACCTCCAGGGTCTCCCGGTTGTACCGGGCACCGTGGCAGACCTCGCACGGGACGTAGACGTCCGGGAGGAAGTTCATCTCGATCTTGATCGTGCCGTCGCCGGAGCAGTTCTCGCAGCGCCCGCCCTTGACGTTGAAGGAGAAGCGGCCCGGCAGATAACCGCGCACCTTCGCCTCCATCGTCTCCGCGAAGAGCCGGCGGACGTGGTCGAAGACACCGGTGTACGTCGCCGGGTTGGAGCGCGGCGTGCGGCCGATCGGCGACTGGTCGACATGGACCACCTTGTCGACGAGATCGTCGCCGTCGACCCGGGTGTGCCGGCCCGGGACGCCCCGGGCGCCGTTCAGTTCGCGCGCCAGGTGGGTGTAGAGGATGTCGTTGACGAGGGTGGACTTCCCGGAGCCGGAGACACCGGTGACCGCGGTGAAGACGCCCAGCGGGAAGGACACGTCGATGTCCCGCAGGTTGTTCTCCCTGGCGCCGCGCACCGTCAGCTGCCGGCCGGTCTCCAGCGGCCGCCGCATGGGCGGGATCGGGATCTGGCGCTTGCCGGCCAGATACTGGCCGGTCAGCGACTCCTCGTTGCTCAGCAGCTCCGCCAGGGAGCCGCTGTGCACGACCTTGCCGCCGTGCTCACCGGCGCCGGGGCCGATGTCGACCACCCAGTCGGAGGTCTTGATGGTGTCCTCGTCGTGCTCGACCACGATCAGGGTGTTGCCGAGGTCGCGCAGCCGCACCAGGGTCTCGATGAGCCGGTGGTTGTCCCGCTGGTGCAGGCCGATCGACGGCTCGTCGAGCACATAGAGCACGCCGACCAGCCCGGAGCCGATCTGCGTGGCCAGCCGGATGCGCTGGGCCTCGCCACCGGACAGGGTGCCCGCGGCGCGGTTGAGCGAGAGGTAGTCCAGGCCGACGTCGACCAGGAAGCGCAGTCGCTCGTTGACCTCCTTCAGCACGCGCTCGGCGATGGTCTTCTCGCGCGCACTCAGCTTCATCCCGCGCAGGAACTCCGCGCAGTCGCTGATCGACATCGCGGAGACGTCGGCGATCGACTTGTCCTGCACCGTGACGGCCAGCACGATCGGCTTGAGCCGCGTGCCCTGGCAGGTCGGGCAGGGCACCTCGCGCATGTAGCCCTCGAAGCGCTCGCGGCTGGAGTCGCTCTCGGACTCCGCATGGCGGCGCCGCACGAAGGGGATCACCCCTTCGAAGGCGGTGGTGTACGAGCGCTCCCGCCCGTAGCGGTTGCGGTAGCGCACCTCGATCTGCGTCCGGTGCCCGTTGAGCAGGGCCTTCTTCGCCCGCTGGGGCAGCCCGGCCCACGGGATGTCGGTCCGGAAGCCGAGTTCGTCGGCGAGTGCGCCGATCAGGCGCTGGAAGTAGTCCCGCGTGTGGCCGAGCGACCAGGGGGCGATGGCGCCCTCGTCGAGGGACTTGTCCTCGTCGGGGACGACCAGCTCCGGGTCGACCTCCATGCGGGTGCCGATGCCGGTGCACTCCGGGCAGGCGCCGAAGGGCGAGTTGAAGGAGAAGGAGCGCGGCTCCATCTCCTCGAAGGACAGGTCGTCGTAGGGGCAGTAGAGGTGCTCGGAGAACATCCGCTCGCGCTGCGGGTCGTCCTCGGGGAGGTCGACGAAGTCCAGGATGACCATGCCGCCGGACAGCCCGAGCGCGGTCTCGACCGAGTCGGTCAGCCGGCGCTTGGCGCTGTCCTTGACGGTGAGGCGGTCGACGACCACCTCGATGGTGTGCTTCTCCTGCTTCTTCAGCTTGGGCGGCTCGGCCAGCTGCACCGTGGCGCCGTCGACCCGGGCCCGGCTGTAGCCCTTGGTCTGCAGGTCCGCGAAGAGGTCGGCGAACTCGCCCTTGCGCTCGCGGACGAGGGGCGAGAGCACCTGGAAGCGGGAGCCCTCCTCCAGTTCAAGCACCCGGTCGACGATCGCCTGCGGCGACTGCCGCGAGATCGGGCGGCCGCACTCGGGGCAGTGCGGCTTGCCGATGCGGGCGAAGAGCAGGCGCAGGTAGTCGTAGACCTCGGTGATGGTGCCGACGGTCGAGCGCGGGTTGCGGGAGGTCGACTTCTGGTCGATCGAGACGGCCGGCGACAGGCCCTCGATGAAGTCGACGTCCGGCTTGTCCATCTGCCCCAGGAACTGCCGGGCGTAGGAGGAGAGCGACTCCACGTAGCGGCGCTGTCCCTCGGCGAAGATCGTGTCGAACGCCAGGGACGACTTCCCCGAACCGGACAGGCCGGTGAAGACGATGAGCGAGTCCCGTGGGAGGTCGAGCGACACGTTCTTCAGGTTGTGCTCGCGAGCGCCACGGACGGTAAGTCGATCGGCCACGCCAGTGCGTACCTTTCATAGAACAGACAAGGGGCAAGCTCCAACGCCCCCAGACAGCCTAAACGGGGCGCCGACGGGATTTCTTCCGCTTGCGACGAGAACGAGCCTATAGCACGCACATTCGATTTACGGCCGCAGTGCGGCACCTTCACCCGATCGAGTGTCCTCCGCTAGCGTCTTCGGCACGATGTGGATCACCCGCACCCGTCCTGCACCTCTGTGCGACAAGGAGGCCCCGTGTCTGTCCAACGACCCGACCCCGAGCACGATGCGGCCGAGCTGCGCCAAGCCACCGAACGGCTGATCGACGCCGTCTCCGTGCTCGCGCCCACGAGCGTCGCCGAGCCGTCCCGCCTCCCCGGCTGGACCCGCGGCCACGTCCTGACCCACCTGGCCCGCAACGCCGACTCGCTGGTCAACCTGCTCATCTGGGCCCGCACCGGCCAGGAGGTCCCCCAGTACGCCAGCGGGGAGAGCCGCGACCGCGACATCGAGACCGGCGCCGGCCGCCCGCTCGCCGAGCAGCTGGACGACCTGCGCGGGTCCGCCGCCCGGCTCGCGACCGCGATCGAGGAGATCCCGCCGCAGTGCTGGGCGTCCCAGGTGGTCATGCGCTCCGGCCACGTCATCGCCGCCGCCGAGATCCCCTACGCGCGCCTGATGGAGATCTACTTCCACCACGTCGACCTCGGCATCGGCTACACCTGCGAGCACCTCCCCGTGCCCTTCTCGGTCCGCGAGCTGGCCGCCGTCATCGACGACCTGTCCGGCCACGAGGGCGTCGCCGCCGTGCGCCTGCACGACACCGACAGCGGCGAGAAGTGGGTGATCGGCGCCGCTCCGGAGCCCGAACTGACGGTCAGCGGGGCCCGGCACGCCCTGCTGGGCTGGATCACCGGCCGCTCCGACGGCAAGGACCTCGACGTTCAGCCGGACGTGCCCCTGCCCGTGCTGCCGCCACTAGGCTGAGGCCATGACGTACAGCGGCGAGGTCAGGGTGGGCGGCGCGCCCGACGTGCACGAACTCAAGGACCTCATCATCACCAAGGTCGCGGTCGGCCCGATGGACAACAACGCGTACGTGCTGCGCTGCCGCGCCACGGACGAGCAGTTGCTCATCGACGCGGCCGCCGACGCGCACACGCTGATCGAGGTGGCCGGCGACGACGGGCTCGCGTCCGTCGTCACCACGCACCGGCACGGCGACCACTGGCAGGCCCTGCAGGCCGTCGTGGACGCGACCGGCGCCCGCACCTACGCGGGCCGGCACGACGCGGAGGGCATCCCGGTCCGCACCGACGTCCCCGTCGAGGACGGCGACACGATCAGCGTCGGCCGGGTCACGCTCACCGCCCGCCACCTGGTGGGCCACACCCCCGGCAGCATCGTCCTGATCTACGACGACCCGCACGGCCACCCGCACGTCTTCACCGGCGACTGCCTGTTCCCGGGCGGCGTCGGCAACACCCACCGCAACCCCGACCACTTCACGAGCCTCTTCGAGGGCGTCAAGGCCAAGCTCTTCGACACCCTCCCCGACGAGACCTGGGTCTACCCCGGGCACGGCCGGGACACCACGCTCGGCGACGAGCGGCCGCACCTCGCCGAATGGCGCGAACGCGGCTGGTGAACGCGGTTCGCGGGGGTGGTGCCACCGCATCGGCGGCGCCACCCCCGCGCACCCCGGTCGTTGGACCGGCGTGCGCACTACTGCCTCCGGCACTCCTGTTCCCATGACCCGGATCGCGGCGGCCTCGGCGGCCGGGACCGCGATCGAGTTCTACGACTTCTTCGCCTACGGCACGGCGGCCGCCCTCGTCCTGGGCCCGCTGTTCTTCCCCGCCTTCTCCCCCGTCGCCGGGACGCTCGCCGCGTTCGGCACCTTTGCCGTGGGCTTCGTCGCCCGGCCGCTGGGCTCGGTGCTCTTCGGCCACATCGGCGACCGCCTCGGGCGGCGTCCGGTGCTGATGGGCTCCCTGCTGCTGACCGGGGCCTCGACGACCGCCGTGGGCCTGGTGCCCTCCTATGACGCGATCGGGGCGGCCGCGCCGGTGATCCTGGTGGCGCTGCGCTCCCTGCAGGGGCTCGGGCTGGGCGGCGAGTGGGGCGGGGCGGTGCTGCTGGCCGCGGAGCACGCCCCCGAACGGCGGCGCGGGCTGTGGGCGAGCCTGCCGCAGACCGGTCCCGCGGTGGGCTTCGTGCTGGCGAACGGGATCGTGCTGGCGCTGTCGGCCGGGCTGAGCGACACCGCGTTCCGCTCCTGGGGGTGGCGCGTGCCGTTCTGGGCGGCGGGGGCGCTCGCACTGGCCGGGCTGGCGCTGCGTGCCGCGCTGCCCGAGACCCCGCAGTTCGAGCGGGCCGCCGAGCAGGGCGAGCTGTCCCGGGTGCCGCTGGTGGAACTGCTGCGGGGCCACTGGCGGCTGCTGCTGCTCACGGCCGGCGCGATGGCCTGCGGCTACGCCGTCTTCTACACCGTGACGACCTGGTCGCTGGCGTACGCCACCGAACGGCTCGGCATGGACCGCACCGTGGTGCTCGGCTGCGTCCTGGCGGCCGTCGTGGTCAAGGGCGCGGCAACGCCCTGGGCGGGGCTGCTCGGCGACCGCCTCGGGCGGCGTCCCCTGGCGCTCGCCGGGACGGCCGCGATGGGGGTGGTGATCTTCCCGTACGCCTGGCTGCTGGGCACCGGCTCGCCTGCGGCTCTCGTCCTGGGCTCCGCCGCGCAGCTGCTGGCGTTCATCGCGGTCTTCGCGGTGCTGGGGGCGTATCTGCCCGAGCTGTACCCGCCCCAGGTGCGCTGCACCGGCGCCTCGCTCGGCTACAACCTCGGCGGGATCCTGGGCGGCGCCCTCACCCCCATCGCCGCGACCCGGCTGGCGGGCGACGGGGGTGGCGCGCCCTGGGCGGTGGCGGTCTACGTCGCGGCGGTCGCGCTGCTCAGCACGGCCTGCTTCGCGGCGCTGCCGGACCCGCGCCGTACGGCCGCGACGACGCGGGTGGACCAGCAGGCCGCGGAGACGGCGGCGGGGTCCGCGGCCGCCGGCCGCGGACCCCGCACGGGCTGAGCCGACGGGTCAGGCGTCGACGTGCCGTTCCTCGTCGCTGCGGACGCTCTCCTGCGACTCGGCCTGCTTCCGCGACGCCCTCAGGCTCGTCACGGTGGTGACGGCGAGGACGAGCACGATGAAGCCGAGGGAGAACGGGATGCTGATCTCGGGCACGTGCACACCGGACTCGTGCAGCGCGTGCAGCACCAGCTTGACGCCGATGAAGCCGAGGATGACCGACAGGCCGTAGGACAGGTGCACCAGCTTCCTCAGCAGGCCGCCGATGAGGAAGTACAGCTGCCGAAGGCCCATCAGCGCGAACGCGTTCGCGGTGAAGACGATGTACGGGTCCTGGGTGAGGCCGAAGATCGCGGGGATGGAGTCCAGCGCGAACAGGACGTCGGTGGTGCCGATCGCCAGCATGACCACGAGCATCGGGGTCATGATCCGCTTGCCGTTCTTCTGGATGAACAGCTTGGTGCCGTGGTAGCGGTCGGCGACACCGAAGCGGCGCTCGGCGGCCTTGAGCAGCCGGTTCTCCTCGAACTCCTCGTCCTCTTCCCCGGCGCGGGCCTCCTGGATCAGCTTCCAGGCGGTCCAGATCAGGAAGGCGCCGAAGAGGTAGAAGATCCAGGCGAAGTTGGCGATGATCGCCGCGCCGGCGGCGATGAAGCCCGCGCGCAGCACCAGCGCGATCAGCACGCCGATGAGCAGGACGCGCTGCTGGTACTGGGTGGGCACCGAGAACTTCGCCATGATCAGGACGAAGACGAAGAGGTTGTCGACGCTCAGCGACTTCTCGGTGATGAAACCGGCGAAGAACTCGCCCGCGGGCTGCCCCCCGGCGAAGAGCAGGAGGCCGAGGCCGAAGAGCGCGGCCAGGGTGATCCAGACGACGGTCCAGATCCCCGCCTCCTTGATCGACACGTCATGGGGCTTGCGCCCGATGAAGAAGTCGATGGCGATGAGGGCGCTGAGACCGGCGATGGTCAGCACCCAGAGGGTCAAGGACACATCCATGCGATGCCTCCGGCAGATGGGCTGGCAACTGTCAGCGTGATCGCTGCCGGAGGTCTCTTCCACCCGGGCACCTCGCGCTCGGGCCGGTGCCCCGGGGCTGTTCTTTCCCGTGCTGACGGGTGCACCGCGTCAGGAGTACTCCCCTCCGCGTAAAGAACAGTACATGAAATCCCAAGGAAAGGTAAAGACGGTAAAGTGATGGTCAATCAGGTGGGTGCGATGGGGCCCTGCCGCTGACCGGCAGGCCGCTCAGCGGCGGCCCCGGTCGTAGGTCCGCCGGGCCGCCGCGACCTGGCGCAGGACCCTCGGCACCACCCGGCTGCCGGGCGGGGCCAGCGGGGGTTCGTACGTCCAGGCGTGGCCGACCCAGGGGTCGGCCAGGTGGTCGTCGGGCACCGCGGTCAGCCGCAGCAGGGAGCGCCACAGGGGATCCAGGACGGGGCCGTACTCCCGGGCGTCCTCACGATCGGCGACCAGCAGGAGGTGGACGCCGACGCGGGGCCCCTCGTCGGCCAGGTAGCGCAGCTGGGTGAGGGTCCGGTCGTCGAAGCCGTACGGGAAGTCGTTGACGACCAGCAGCTGCCGGGCCGGGTCGAGGCCGGCCGGCAGGCGCACCGGGCCGCCCGCGTCCAGTGCCATCTGCACCAGGTCGACGCGCTGCGTCAGCCGGGCGAGCAGCGCCGCCACCCCGGCGGCTCCCGTGGCGGGCGGTTCGCGCAGCGCGCCGGACTCGGTGAAGGGAGCCAGCGCCCGGGCGGCCGATCCGGCCGGGTCCACCACATGGACGGCGAACTCACCCACCGGATGGGAGGCGAGCAGGCGCGCGGCAAGGGCGACGGCCACGTCCACGGCCGTACGGCGCTCCTGCGCGCTGTCGACCCACAGACCCCGCTCCAGGGGGAGCCGCACCAGCATGGGGATGCGCAGCTCGGACCGCTCGGGCAGATGCAGGTCGCCGAGCCGGACCGCGATGGGGGGCTCGGTGGGCGTCGTCCAGCCGTGCCACACCGGGCTCTCCCAGCCCGCGAAGGACGGCGGGAGCGCGGGCTCGACCACGTCGCGTTCCGCGGCCAGCTGGGCCAGGTCGCCGTCCAGGACCGCGCGGGCCCGGTCGACCAGTTCGGCCTGGCGGGCGCGGGCCTGGTCGCGGGCGGCCTCGGCGGCGGGGCCGACGCGGGTGCGCGGATCGGCGAGGACGGCGTCGAGCTCCTGGTCGAGCCGGGTCTCGGCGAAGTCGACGGCGCTGCGGTAGGCGGCGATCGCGCGGGCCAGGTCCTCGAACATGCCCCAGACCTGGTTGTACAGGCGCTCCTCCATCGTCCAGCCGGCGGCGTCGCCCGCGACGGGTGCGGGGGGCGTCGTGGCGGCGGAAGGAGGCGGCGGCGGCGTCGGGTTCGCCGCGGCGGGGCCGTCCGGCCGGGGCCGGTCCCTGGGCGGGACGCGGTCCTGGGGCCGCGGCGGGACGGACGCGGCGGCAGGCACGTCGGCCGGCGCGGCCAGGGCGGCGGTCAGACGGTCCGCGTCGGCCGCGGTGAGCCCCTGGTCGCGGAGGAGTTCGGGGAGCCCGCCCGCGTAGCCCTGGCCGAGAGCGCGCACTTTCCAGGCGCCCTGGCGGCGGTACAGCTCCAGGGCGACGATGGCGGACTCGCTGCCCAGCCCGGTGACGGTGAAGCTCGCGATCTCGGCGCCGCCGGGGACGACGAGGGCGAGGTGGGGCGCGGCGCAGGCCCCGAACCGGGTCGGCGCGCCCGGCACGGCGGGCAGCGCGAGCAGGATGTGCACCCGCTCCATGGCGGCCGGGACCGCGTCCAGGTCGGCGGTGAGCCGGTGCTCGGCGCCCGGGCCGGGGGGTATCGCGATGCCCGGCAGGGCGCCGGAGCCGGGCAGGGCGACGCTTTCGGGCCCGCTCACCCGGCCCTGCCCGTCGCCCAGGGTGGCGCCGGGCACCACCGCCGTGCCCGCCGACACCCGGATCTCGACCCGGGTGCCGGGGAGCGGATGGTTCTGTCCGTGGACCAGTTCGGCGGTCATGCCCGCGCCCCCCTTGTGCCTGCTGTGCTCCGCCCGGCTAGAGCGCCGGGAGGATCGCCGGGATGAGGTCCTGGAAGGTGCGGCCGTTGGCCGGGGTGCCGATGGCGGTCATCGACCAGGCCGCGCCGCTGCGCTGCACCTTCGCCATGATCTGCGCGGTGTAGGCGCCGCCCCCGGTGAGGGTGTAGCGGGCCAGCTCCTGCCCGTTGGTCTCGTCGACCAGCCGGCAGAAGGCGTTCTGCACCTCCTGGAAGGTCTGCCCGGTGAAGGAGTTGACCGTGAAGACGATCTGGTCGACATGCACGGGCACCCGCGCCAGGTCGACCAGGATGGACTCGTCGTCGCCTCCCTGGCCGGCGCCGCCGACCAGGTTGTCGCCGGTGTGCCGGACCGAGCCGTCGTCGCTGACGAGGTGCCGGAAGAACACCACGTCCACGGGCTGCTTGTCGGCGAAGAGCACGGCGGAGGCGTCGAGGTCGATCTCCCGGGTGCGGGAGCCGAACAGGCCTCGGCGCGGGGCCGCCTGCCAGCCGAGCCCCATGCGCACCGACGTGAGGGTCCCCCCGTCCGTCTTCTGCAGGCTGATCTTCTGACCCTTGGTCATGTTGACCGTCACGCGCAGTCCCCTCTCACCCAGTGTGCCGACGTGCGGTTGCTCCGCACCCTATGGGTAGACGCGCGCCCGGCGCACCGCGGTTCGGCAACCGCGGTGCGCGAGGGGGAAAGGCGTCAGGCCACACCGGCCTCCCGCATCTGCCGCAGCTCCTTCTTCAACTCGCCCACCTCGTCGCGCAGTCGGGCCGCGACCTCGAACTGCAGGTCCGCGGCGGCCGTGTGCATCTGGTCGGTCAGCTCGCCGATGAGCTCCGCCAGTTCGGCGGCCGGCAGGCTCTTGTCGGCGCGCTTGCCGCCGGCCTTGCCGGACAGCCCCGGAACGGGCGCCTTGCCGCGCGAGCGCTGGCGGCCGGAGCCCAGCAGCTCCTCGGTGTCGGCGTCCTCGCGGGCGAAGGAGTCCATGATGCCGGCGATCTTCTTGCGCAGCGGCTGCGGGTCGATGCCCCGCTCCTCGTTGTACGCGATCTGCTTGGCCCGGCGCCGGTTGGTCTCGTCGATGGCCTTCTCCATGGCCGGGGTGATCTTGTCGGCGTACATGTGCACCTGGCCGGAGACATTGCGGGCCGCACGGCCGATGGTCTGGATCAGCGAGGTGCCCGACCGCAGGAAGCCCTCCTTGTCCGCGTCGAGGATCGCCACCAGCGAGACCTCGGGCAGGTCCAGGCCCTCGCGGAGCAGGTTGATGCCGACCAGGACGTCGTACTCGCCCGCGCGCAGCTCGCGCAGGAGCTCCACGCGGCGCAGGGTGTCGATGTCGCTGTGCAGATACCGCACCTGGATGCCGAGTTCCAGCATGTAGTCGGTGAGGTCCTCGGACATCTTCTTGGTGAGGGTGGTGACCAGGACGCGCTCGTCACGCTCGGCGCGCACCCGGATCTCGTGCACCAGGTCGTCGATCTGCCCCTTGGTGGGCTTGACGATCACTTCGGGGTCGACCAGACCCGTCGGGCGGATGATCTGCTCGACGGTTCCGTCGCCGCGGGACAGCTCGTACGGGCCGGGGGTGGCCGACAGGTAGACGGTCTGGCCGACGCGCCCCAGGAACTCCTCCCACTTCAGCGGGCGGTTGTCGAGCGCGGAGGGCAGCCGGAAGCCGTGGTCGACCAGGGTGCGCTTGCGGGAGGCGTCGCCCTCGTACATGGCGCCGATCTGCGGCACGGTGACGTGCGACTCGTCGATGACGAGCAGGAAGTCCTCGGGGAAGTAGTCGATGAGGGTGTCGGGCGCCGAGCCCGTCTCGCGGCCGTCGATGTGCCGCGAGTAGTTCTCGATGCCGGAGCAGGTGCCGATCTGCCGCATCATCTCGATGTCGTACGTGGTGCGCATCCGCAGCCGCTGGGCCTCCAGCAGCTTGCCCTGCTTCTCCATGACCGCCAGCTGCTCGCCGAGTTCCTTCTCGATGCCGGCGATCGCGCGCTCCATGCGCTCGGGGCCGGCGACGTAGTGGGTGGCGGGGAAGACGTACATCTGCTCGTCCTCGGTGATGATCTCGCCGGTGAGCGGGTGGAGCGTGTACAGGGCCTCGATCTCGTCGCCGAACATCTCGATGCGGACGGCGAGCTCCTCGTAGACCGGGAAGATCTCGATGGTGTCGCCGCGCACGCGGAAGGTGCCTCGGGTGAACGCCACGTCGTTGCGCGCGTACTGGATGTCGACGAACTTGCGCAGCAGCGCGTCGCGGTCGATCTCCTGGCCGACCCGGAGGCGGACCATGCGGTCGATGTACTCCTGGGGCGTGCCGAGGCCGTAGATGCAGGACACGGAGGCGACCACGATCACGTCCCTGCGGGTCAGCAGGGAGTTGGTGGCCGAGTGGCGCAGCCGCTCGACCTCCTCGTTGATGGAGGAGTCCTTCTCGATGTACGTGTCCGTCTGCGGGACGTACGCCTCGGGCTGGTAGTAGTCGTAGTACGACACGAAGTACTCGACCGCATTGTTCGGCAGCAGTTCGCGGAATTCGTTGGCGAGCTGCGCGGCGAGGGTCTTGTTGGGCGCCATGACCAGGGTCGGACGCTGCAGCCGCTCGATCATCCAGGCGGTGGTGGCCGACTTTCCGGTACCGGTGGCGCCGAGCAGGACGACGTCGTTCTCGCCGGCGCGGATGCGCCGCTCGAGGTCGTCGATGGCCGTCGGCTGGTCGCCGCTGGGCTGGAAGGGGCTGACGACCTCGAAGGGCGCCACACTGCGTTCGATGTCTGATACGGGCCGCATGGGTCCACGGTACGACCCCCCACTGACAACCGGGTCCGCGCCGGTCGCGGAGCGGGCCGTGGCACGCCTCCGGCGCGGGGGACCACCGCGCCGGACATTCCACCGACAATTTCCGCCGATCGATTATCAGAATCACTCACGGGTGATCAGAGAAAGGGAAATGCGGGGATTTCGCACATGCCGACGAAAAGCCCCGACGGAATGAACCGGCGCCGATAGCCTCTCCGGCATGAAGCGCCGTACGACCGTTCTGATCGCCGGCCTCGCGGCGGCCTGCGCGGCCGCGGGGACCGCCCACCTCCTCAGGGGTACGGCGCCCGGCGGGGCCGGCGGCTCGACGGCACCGCTCAAGGCGGCGCACGTGACGTTCCTGCCGTACGTGGACGCGTCGCAGACCTCGGTCTACAACATGGCGGCCGCCGTCCGGCACAGCGGCGTGGACGGATTCACGCTCGGCTTCGTCACCGCGCGCGGCGGATGCGCGCCCGCCTGGGACGGCCGCGACGGGATCGACCACGGCCCCCTGGCCGCCCGCCTTGCCGCCCTGCGCGCCGCGGGCGGCACCCTGCGGGTGTCCTTCGGCGGTGCGGACGGCACGGAACTGGCGAGCGCCTGCGGCAGCACCGGCGAACTGGCCGCCGCCTACGCCTCGGTGATCGACCGGTACGACCTGACCCGGGTGGACTTCGACATCGAGGGCGCCGCCCTGGCCGACACCTCCGCCACCACGCGCCGGGCGCGCGCCGTCGCCCGGTTGCAGCGGCGGGCCAAGGCCGCCGGCCGCCCCCTCACGGTCTCGTTCACGCTGCCCGCCATGCCCTCGGGCCTCGCGGACGGAGCCGACGCGGTGGTGGCCGCCGCCGCGCGCGAGGGTGTGGACGTCGGCGCCGTCAACATCATGGCGATGGACTACGGGCCCGCGTACACCGGCGACATGGGCGCCTACGCGATCCGCGCCGCCACCGCCGCCCAGGCGCGCGTCAAGTCGCTGCTGGGCCTGTCGGACGCCGACGCCTGGCGGACGCTGGAGGTGACCCCGATGATCGGCGTCAATGACATCGAGGGCGAGGTCTTCACCCTCCAGGACGCCGCCCAACTGTCCGCGTTCGCACGGAGGAAGGGACTGGGCGGGCTGTCGATGTGGTCCGCCGACCGCGACCGCGGGTGCGCGGCCGCGGCGGGCGGCACCATGGAGGCCGTCTCCGACCGCTGCAGTGGCGTCGGGCAGCGCTCAATGGCGTTCACCCGGGCGCTCGCGCACCCGGGAGGCACGGGCGGCGCGTGAGGCGGGGGCCGGGCGGCCGGGCTGCGCGACCGTGGGCCGGCCGGGGACGTAGGGATCGGGGGTGGGCGGGTCCAGCGCCACGACCACACCCGCCAGGAGGAGGAACACCACCGGCCCGATCAGCACCGGGGCGAGCGCGGCGGGACCCGCCCCGCCCGCCTCCCGGGGGCCGTTCAGCAGGTGCACGGTCACCGACGCCATGCCGATGTAGTGCATGCAGGTCATGGCGAGGCCCAGGATCAGGCTCGCGACGAGCCCCCCGTACAGGCCGCGGATCGTCACCGCGCACCACAGGGCGACCGTCGCGGCGACCACCGCGACGCCGACGGCCAGGGCCACCGTCGGCGTCGAGTACTCCAGTGCGGCGTGGAGCCGCAGGCCCCGCATGCCCAGGTAGTGCATGCCGGCGATTCCGAGGCCCATGACGACGCCGCCTGCCAGGAGCGCCGGTACCGAGCGGCCCAGGTAGCCGACGGCGAAGACCCCGACGCCGACGACGAGCACGGCGACCAGCAGGCTCGCGAGCGTCGTCACCAGGTCGTAGGAGATGGGCACCCCGCCGATGGTGAAGCCCATCATCGCGATGAAGTGCATGGTCCAGATGCCCGAGCCGATGGCCGCCGCGCCGAGCGCGAGCCAGCCGGCCCGCCGCGAGGGGTGCATCGCCAGGGCGCGCGTGATGCAGCGCAGCCCGAGACCCGCGCCCAGGCAGGCCATCAGGTAGCCCGCCAGCGGAGTCGCCCACCCGTAGGTGAACCCGTCGACCGTTCCGTACGTGCCGCCCACGGCACCCTCCCCCTTGCCGGCCGGCCCCCGTCTTCGGTCCGCGCGGCACTCACGGTAGGTCACGGACGGTGTCCGCGCGGCCACGTCGCGCGGACTTCATCGCGCGGAAACCCGCCGGTCACCCCACCCGCCTCAGATCGCCCCCGGAAGCGCCGTGATCCGCTCCAGCGGCCCGTACGGACCGCCCTCCAGCGCGGCCCGCAGGGCGGCGACCACCTCTCCCGGGGCGCGCGCGAGAGCGGCCGGGGCCACCCGCAGCACCCGCAGGCCCAGCGCCTCCCACCGGGCGCGCCCGCCGCCGGGACCGAGGTCGAGCACGAGCCCGTCGCGTGCCCAATAGGCGTCCGGGGAGCCGAGGAAGGCCCCGTCCAGGTGGAGCGTGGGGCGCCACAGCGGCTGCCGCAGGCCGGACCTGGCCACCAGGGCGCGCGCCAGCGGACCCACGGCGGGGGCGGGCGCGCGGGTCTCCGCCGCGAGGGACTCCAGGAGCGCGGCCACGGCCGGACGGCGGCCCAGCACCGCCGCACCCAGTTCGGCCGCGACTATGCCGGCCGGGACGCCCATCACCACGACCAGTTCCTGCACGACGTCGCGGGCCCACTCGGGGTCGATGGACTCCCGCAGGCCGTCGGCGGCTGCCCGCACCACCGGGGCCAGGGGCACGCCGTCCACCAGATCGGGCGCCGGCAGCGCCCGGGCGTGATGGACCCGCACCCAGGTGTGGGTGCGGATGCGCCGGTCGCTGGGCACGAGGACGTCGACCACCGGCAGCCCCGGCGGGAACGCCGCGGCGGCGACACCGTGCAGCCGCAGCGCCGCCGCCCCGGTGATCATGGCCCGGGTCAGCGGGTGCCCCGCGAACGCCAGGGCCGCCCGGCACCGCTGGGCGGAGCTGAGCGGACCGGAGTGCAGCACCGCGACCCGGGGCAGCGGCCGCTGCCACCTGCCGCCGGGGCGGCAGCGCTCACGCACCAGGCGCTGCGGCACGCCGGCTTCCGCGAGTTGGGCGACGGTGGCCACCCGGTCCTGCTCGCGGGCGAGTTTGCGGAGGGCCGCGGAGTAGTCGTTTCGCGTCATGCGAGCCCCATCCCCCACCGTGGCCACTCGACTACCTGCTGTGACACACCTGTCGAGAACCGCCACCCTCGCGAGTGGCCGCGCGGCGCGGAGTTGCCGGCTCCGGTGCGCCGGCAACGGGGCGCCGGCAACGGTCCGCGGCCCGTTGTCGGTGCCCCCGCCTAGGCTGGTGGACGTGACGAATCCCGAGACCCCGACCCGCACGGTGGCCTGGACGGTGGCGGACACCGCCGTCGGGCCGCTGCTGCTGGCCGCCACCGAGAAGGGCCTGGTCCACGTCGTCTTCCGGGCGGACGAGGCGACCACGACCGCCGCTCTGGAACGGCTCGCGTCCCGGCTCGGCGCCACGCCCGAGCACCTGCCCGGCGGGCCGGCGGGCGACCGGCTGCGCGAGGCCGTGGAGCAGGTCGAGGCCTACTTCGGGGGCACCCTGCGGGCGTTCACCCTCGAACTGGACTGGTCGCTGAGCGCCGGCTTCCACCGCACCGTGCTGCGCGAACTGGCGGGGGGCGTGCCGTTCGGCAGCGTCGTCGGCTACCAGGACCTGGCCACCCGGGTCGGGGAGCCCGGCGCGGCCCGTGCGGTCGGAGTGGCCATGGGCTCCAACCCACTGCCGGTCGTCGTGCCCTGCCATCGCGTGCTGGAGAGCGACGGCGGGATCGGGGGCTTCGGCGGCGGCCTGCGGATGCTGGACATCAAGCGTTCGCTGCTGGCGAGGGAGGGCGTCCTGCCCGAGCCGCTGTTCTGACGGACGCGCGACGGGCAGGGCCGGTACGGCAGGAGGGGCACGACAGCATGGACACGCACGAGGGGGACGAGGAGGCTTCCTTCGGCGTCGAGGAGGGGGCGCCCGGTTCGCCGGTGCTGCTGCATGTGCCGCACGGCGCACGCGCGGTGCCCGCGCCGGTCCGCGAGCGCATCCTGCTCGACGACGCCCAACTGGCGGCGGAACTCGACCGCATGACGGACTCCCACACCGCCCTTCTGGCCGGGCGGGCCGCCGCCGGGACCGGTGCCTGGCGCTTCGTCAACCACCTGTCCCGGCTGGTCGTCGATCCCGAGCGGTTCCCGGACGAACGCGAGGAGATGCGCGCCGTCGGCATGGGCGCCGTCTACACCCGCACCTCCCGACTGGCGCCGCTGCGCGAGGACGACGCCGCGCACGAACAGGCGCTGCTGGACACCTGGTTCCACCCCTACGCCGCGGCGATGACCGCCGCCGTGCAGGACCGGCTGGAGGCCGCGGGCCGGGCCGTCGTCATCGACGTGCACTCCTACCCGAGCGCACCACTGCCCTACGAGCTGCACGGCGACGGCCCCCGGCCCGCGGTGTGCCTGGGCACCGACGCCTTCCACACCCCGGCGTGGCTGACGGCCGCGGCGCGCGCGGCCTTCTCCGGCTGCGGTGAGGTGGGGCTGGACTCGCCGTTCTCCGGCACCTATGTGCCGTTGAAGCACTACCGGGCAACGCCCGGGGTCTCCGCGCTGATGGTCGAGATCCGGCGGGACGTCTACATGGACGAGCCCGGGGGCGCCCCCCACGCCGGACTCGACCGGGTCGCCGGGGCCCTGGCCGCACTGATCTCCGCTATCGAGGCGGACGCCACCGGCTGACCTCGCCTCCGGTGGCCGTGCCGGAACCCCGGACGCCCGGACCCCCGGAACCCCGGAAACCGAGCCCGGCGGCGGTCCCCCGCTCCGCTCAGGCGGAGTCGGGGAACCGGGCTGCCTGCAGATAGTCCGGCTTGGGGTCGAGGGCCGCGGCGAGCCGGAAATGCCGTCGTGCCTCCCCGTCGCGGCCCGCCCGCTCCAGGGTGCGACCGAGCGCGAAGTGCGCGAACGCGTTGTCCGGCTCGCGCTCCAGGACCACCTGGAACTCCAGCTCGGCCGGCCGCAGCTGCGCGGCCAGGAAGAACGCCCGCGCCCGCAGCAGACGGGCGGCGGTGTTCTCCGGGTGCACGGCGATGACCGAGTCCAGCAGCTTGACCGCCCCGCGCGCGTCCCGCGCCTCCAGGAGCTTCTCCGCCGCGCGGAAGTCGATCACGTGGTTCTCGGGGCTCTGCTCGGGCACAGCCGCCTCCTTCCCCGGGCATTCAATGGCTCACAACTACCCAACATCACCACTCGCATATGCATTCCCCCCAGGATCCGGCACGACCGCGCGCGGGTGGGCTCACGCCTCCTCCGCGAGCGGGTGTCCCTTCTCCAGCGCCGCGGGCTCCACCGGTTGCTGCGGCACCTCCAGCGCCGCCGGGGCGACCCCGCCGGCCTCGCCGGCCGGTGCGGCGGGCGTGTCCGGTGCCGCGGGCACGGCAGTCTCCTGCGGCCGCTGCTGGTCGGCACCCGACGCGCGCTCGAAGAACCGCAGCATCTCCACCGGGAAGGGCATGACCAGCGTGGAGTTCTTCTCCGCCGCCACCTCCACGACGGTCTGCAGCAGCCGCAGCTGCATCGCGGCGGGCGTCCGGTCCATCGCCTGCGCCGCCTGGGCGAGCTTCTCCGAGGCCTGGAGTTCACCGTCGGCGGTGATGATGCGGGCCCGCCGCTCCCGGTCGGCCTCGGCCTGCCGGGCCATGGACCGCTTCATCGACTCGGGCAGGGCCACGTCCTTGATCTCCACCCGGTCGATGTGGATGCCCCATTCGACGGCGGGGGTGGCCAGCAGCAGTTCCAGGCCCTCGTGGATCGCCTCGCGGCCCGACAGCAGGTCGTCCAGCTCGCTCTTGCCGATCACCGATCGCAGCGAGGTCTGCGCGACCTGCAACATGGCGAACTGGTAGTTCTGCACGTGCACCGTCGCCTTGACCGGGTCCACGACCCGGAAGTAGAGCACCGCGTCCACCCGCACCGACACGTTGTCCCGGGTGATGCCCTCCTGCGAGGGCACCGGCATGGTGACCACCTGCATGTTGACCTTGGTCATCCGGTCGACGAGCGGCACGAGCATGCGCGGCCCCGGCTGCTTGGGCTTCTCCCGAACCCGCCCGAGGCGGTAGACCACACCCCGCTCGTACTGCTTGATCACGCGGAACCCGCTCTTGAGCCCCACCAGGACCAGCACCACGGCAATCACCGTGAGCACGGCCGAAACGCCTTCCATCCCCGTCCCCTTCCGTCCATGAGTGCAGCGAAGCTACTGCTCCTCGGACGCCGCCGGAGGGGGTGCCGGATCAGCTTTTGACGATGTTTTGAGGTTGGTGACGCAACTGCGCCCACAGCCGCCGGACCTGAGGCTCCAGCGCCTCCAGCGGGCCGTCGTTGTCGATCACCACATCGGCGATCGCCAGACGCTCCTCACGGTCCGCCTGGGCCGCCATCCGCGCCCGCGCCTCGTCCTCGGTCATCCCGCGCAGCCGCACCAGCCGGTCCACCTGCGTGCCGGGGGCCGCGTCCACGACCACGACCACGTCGTACAGCGGGGCCAGCTTGTTCTCCGCCAGCAGGGGCACGTCGTTGACCACGACGTCCTCGGGCCCGGCACTCGCCTCCAGCGCGGCCGACCGCTCCCGGACCAGGGGATGCACGATCGCGTTGAGCGCCCGCAGCCGCTCGGGGTCGGAGAAGACGACGGCACCGAGGCCGGGACGGTCCAGGCTGCCGTCCTCGGTCAGCACACCCTCGCCGAATTCGGCGACGACCGCCGCCAGACCGGGCGTTCCCGGCTCCACGACCTCGCGCGCGATGCGATCGGCGTCGATCAGCACCGCCCCGTACGAGGACAGCAGCCGCGACACCTCGCTCTTGCCCGCCCCGATCCCGCCCGTCAGCCCCACAGTGACCATGGCGCGAGACTACCGCCGCCCCCCGCCGCGCACGAGCCGGGTCCGGGCAGCGCCCGGGCCGCCGACCAGCGGTCAGGCGCCGTCGTCCTCGCGGTCGGCCAGGAAGCGCTCGAACTCCGCCGCCAGATCGTCCGCCGACGGCAGGTCCACCGGCTCGGCGATCAGGTTGTCCCGCGTCTGGCCGCCGGCCAGCGCGTCGTACTGGTTCTCCAGCCCGCGCACGACCGACACCAACTCCGCGTCGCCCTCCTCGACCTGGCGGTCGATCTCCGCCCGGACGGTGTGCGACTCGGTCCGCAGGGCGTGCGCCACCTGCGGCAGCACCAGCCCCGTCGCCGCCGTCAGCGTCTCGACCACCGCCAGCGCCGAGTCCGGGTACCCGGAACGCGCCAGGTAGTGCGGCACATGCGCGGCGATGCCCAGCACGTCACGGCCGGACTCCGCGAGCCGCAGCTCGATCAGCGACTCCGCGCTGCCCGGCACCTGCGCCTCGTCGAACCAGCTGCGGTGACCCGGCATCAGGTCCAGCCGGTTGCCGTGCGGCGTCAGCCCCACCGGCCGGGTGTGCGGGACACCCATCGGGATGCCGTGGAAGTTGAACGCCAGCCGCACCCCCAGCCGCTCCACGATCTGCACGACCGCAGCCGCGAACCGCTCCCACTCCACGTCCGGCTCCTGGCCCGACAGCAGCAGGAAGGGGGCACCGGTGCTGTCGCGCACCAGCCGCAGCGCGATCTCCGGGGTGTCGTACGCCGTCCAGTGATCGCGCTTGAAGGTCATCAGCGGACGCCGGGCCCGGTAGTCCACCAGCCGGTCGGCGTCGAAACGCGCCACCACCCGGTGCTCCTGGCGCTCCAGCAGCTCCTCGACGACCTGCGCACCGGTCTCCCCGGCGTCGATGTACCCGTCGAAGTGGTACAGCAGCACGGGCCCGGTCTCGCCGAACGCCTCGTCGACGGCCTCTGCCCCGCCCGGCTCGTATGCGTACAGCCCCTGGGGATCCAGCACCGTGCACCCTTCTTTCGTTCTGATCAACTTCTGGTCCAACGAAGGGCGAACCCCCCGCATTCCCACGGCCGCGCCCCGGAACGCGGAACGACCCGCTCCCCCAGAGGGGAGCGGGCCGTTCCGATGTACCCGGGGCCGGAGCCCCTGCGATCAGCTCTGGCCGCCGGCCAGCTTCTCGCGGAGCGCGGCAAGCGCCTCGTCCGACGCGAGCGCGCCCGAGGTGTCACCGGACTCCGAGGAGTACGAGCCACCGGCGGGGCCGGCCGCCGGAGCGGCCTGGCCGGCCTCGGCCGCAGCCTCGGCGTCGGCCTCGCGGGACTTGATGACCTGCGCCTGGTGCTGCTCGAAGCGGGACTGCGCCTCGGCGTACTGGTGCTCCCACGCCTCGCGCTGGGTCTCGTAGCCCTCGAGCCAGTCGTTGGCCTCGGGGTCGAAGCCCTCGGGGTAGATGTAGTTGCCCTGGTCGTCGTAGGACGCGGCCATGCCGTACAGGGTCGGGTCGAACTCGACCGAGGCCGGGTCGGCACCGAAGGACTCGTTGGCCTGCTTCAGCGAGAGGCTGATGCGACGGCGCTCGAGGTCGATGTCGATGACCTTGACGAAGATCTCGTCGTTGACCTGGACGACCTGCTCCGGGATCTCCACGTGGCGCTCGGCCAGCTCGGAGATGTGGACCAGACCCTCGATGCCCTCGTCCACGCGGACGAACGCACCGAACGGCACCAGCTTGGTGACCTTGCCGGGGACGACCTGGCCGATCTGGTGCGTACGGGCGAACTGCTGCCACGGGTCTTCCTGGGTCGCCTTCAGCGACAGGGAGACACGCTCGCGGTCCATGTCGACGTCCAGGACCTCGACCGTGACCTCCTGGCCGACCTCGACGACCTCGGAGGGGTGGTCGATGTGCTTCCAGGACAGCTCGGAGACGTGCACGAGGCCGTCCACGCCACCCAGGTCCACGAAGGCACCGAAGTTGACGATGGAGGAGACGACGCCGGAGCGCACCTGGCCCTTCTGCAGGGTGGTGAGGAAGGTCTGGCGGACCTCGCTCTGGGTCTGCTCCAGCCAGGCACGGCGGGACAGGACCACGTTGTTGCGGTTCTTGTCCAGCTCGATGATCTTGGCCTCGAGCTCCTTGCCGACGTACGGCTGGAGGTCGCGGACACGGCGCATCTCGACCAGCGACGCGGGGAGGAAGCCCCGGAGGCCGATGTCGAGGATGAGACCACCCTTGACGACCTCGATGACGGTACCGGTGACGATGCCGTCCTCTTCCTTGATCTTCTCGATCGTGCCCCAGGCGCGCTCGTACTGGGCGCGCTTCTTGGACAGGATCAGACGACCCTCCTTGTCCTCCTTCTGGAGGACCAGGGCCTCGATCTCGTCGCCCACGGCGACGACCTCGTTGGGGTCGACGTCGTGCTTGATCGAAAGCTCACGCGAGGGGATGACGCCCTCGGTCTTGTAACCGATGTCGAGCAGGACCTCGTCCCGGTCGACCTTCACGATGACGCCGTCGACGATGTCGCCGTCGTTGAAGTACTTGATCGTCTCGTCGATCGCGGCGAGGAAGGCTTCCTCGGAACCGATGTCGTTGACCGCCACCTGCGGGGTGGTACGAGGGGCCTCGGTGCTGCTCGTCATTAGGAAAAGGGCTCCGGTACGGACATGAAGTCGTAGGTACTGCTACGCCGTAAGCCCGTTTCGCTCCTGCCGATTCCGGACAGCCCACAAGGCCGAGAGGTTTACAACAGATGTGAGCGCAGCCTGCTCCGTCCGAGGCGCGCAGGCTCGCAGCGCAACTTGTAGCATACGGGGGCAGCCGGGCACGGTCAATGCGCGAAGAGCACACCACGGGCGGAACACCCCGTACCGGGCACTGACGCAAGCACGTGCTGCGGCACCACCACAGCCACAGGTCACCACAGAGGGTACGACGACCACAGCGATGATCCAAGCACCGCCCCCCCAGCCCTTGCCCGAAGAAGCCGAGGCCACCCGCCGTACCGCGGGCACCACGGAGAGCAGCCGCGCCAACCGCGGCTGGTGGGACCGCAACGCCGACGAGTACCAGACCGACCACGGCGAGTTCCTCGGCGACGCCGAATTCGTCTGGGGCCCCGAGGGGCTGAACGAGGAGGACGCCCGGATTCTCGGGCCCGCCGAACGACTCGCCGGCACCGCCGTCCTCGAGATCGGCGCCGGCGCCGCCCAGTGCTCCCGCTGGCTCGCCGCCCAGGGCGCCCGCCCCGTCGCCCTCGACCTCTCCCACCGCCAGCTCCAGCACGCCCGCCGCATCGACCAGCACGCCACGGGAAGCCCGGGAAGCACAGCCCCCCGGTTCCCCCTCGTCCAGGCCGACGCCGGCGCCCTGCCCTTCGCCGACGCCTCCTTCGACCTCGCCTGCTCCGCGTACGGCGCGCTCCCCTTCATCGCCGACAGCGCCCACGTCATGCGCGAAGTACGGCGCGTCCTGCGCCCCGGCGGCCGGTGGATCTTCTCCGTGACCCACCCCGTCCGCTGGGCCTTCCCCGACGAACCCGGCCCCGAGGGCCTCACCGCCACCGCCTCCTACTTCGACCGCACCCCCTACGTCGAACAGGACGACCACGGACACGCCGTCTACGTCGAGCATCACCGCACCCTCGGCGACCGCGTCCGCGAACTGACCGCCGCCGGCTTCGTCCTCACCGACCTCGTCGAACCCGAGTGGCCCGCCTGGAACACCGAGGAATGGGGCGGCTGGTCACCACTGCGCGGCCGGCTCATCCCCGGCACGGCGATCTTCGTGTGCACCACCGCATGACCCCCGCGCCCCCCGGCCCCCGCCGGGACGCCCTCGCCGCCCTCCCCGTACGCGCCGCCCTGCCCGCGCTGCGCGACGCACTCGGCACCCACGGCTGCGCCGTTCTCGCCGCACCCCCCGGCACCGGCAAGACCACCCTCGTACCGCTCGCCCTCGCCGGCCTCACCGGTGACGGACCCCCGCGCCACGTCACCGTCGCCGAACCCCGCCGCATGGCCGCCAAGGCCGCCGCCCGCCGCATGGCCTGGCTGCTCGGCGAGGAAGCCGGGCAGCACGTCGGATTCACCGTCCGCGGCGAACGCAAGGTCTCCCCCGCCACCCGCGTGGAAGTCGTCACCACCGGCGTCCTGCTGCAACGCCTCCAACGCGACCAGGAACTCCCCGGCACCCACACCGTCCTGCTCGACGAATGCCACGAACGCCACCTCGACGCCGACACCGCCATGGCCTTCCTGCTCGACGTCCGCGCCACCCTCCGCCCCGACCTGCAGCTCGTCGCCGCCTCCGCCACCACCGACGCCGACGCCTGGTCCCGGCTCCTCCACGACGCCCCCGTCGTCCGCGCCGAGGCCCGCACCCACCCCGTCGGCGTCACCCACGCACCGCCCCCGCGCGGCACCCGCCCCCCGCACGGCATGCGCGTCGACCCCGCCCTCCTCGACCACATCGCCGCCACCGTGCGAACCGCCCTGCGCGACCACCACGGCGACATCCTGTGCTTCCTGCCCGGCACCGGCGAGATCGCCCGCGTCGCCGCACTCCTCGGCGACCTCCCCGGCCACGGCACCGACGTGCTCCAGCTCCACGGCCAAGCCCCCGCCGCCGTACAGGAGGACGTCCTCCACGGCGGCGACGGCACCCGCCGGCGCGTCGTCCTCAGCACCTCCGTCGCCGAATCCAGCCTCACCGTCCCCGGCGTCCGCGTCGTCGTCGACTCGGGACTCGCCCGCGAACCCCGCACCGACCACGCCCGCGGCCTCGGCTCCCTCACCACCGTCCGCGCCTCCCACGCCACCGCCGCCCAGCGCCTCGGCCGCGCCGGCCGCGAAGCACCCGGCCACGCCTACCGCTGCTGGAACCCGGCCGACGACACCGGCCGCCCCCGCTACCCCTCCCCCGAGATCGCCATCGCCGACCTCACCCCGTTCGCCCTCCAGGCCGCCGTCTGGGGCGCCCCCGACGCCACCGGGCTCGCCCTCCTCGACCCGCCCCCCGCAGGCGCCCTGACAGCCGCACGCGACGTCCTCGCCGCCATCGGCGCCACCCGCCCCGACGGCCTGCCCACCGACCACGGCGCCCGCATGGCCCGCGTCGGCCTCCACCCCCGCCTCGCCCGCGCCCTCCTCGACGGCGCCCCCAGCACCGGCACCCGGCGCGCCGCCGACATCGTCGCCCTCATCGCCGAAGAACCCCCGCGCGACTACGGCGACGACCTCACCACCGCCTGGCGCACCGCACGCCGCGCCCACGACGCCTACACCGCGCGCTGGCGCGCCGAAACCCGCCGCCTCGCCGCCGCCGCACCCGACCACCCCCAAACCGCCCTCACCGACGACACCGCCGCCGGCCTCATCACCGCCCTCGCCTTCCCCGAACGCGTCGCCCGCCGCCGCGCCGCCGGCAGCTACCTCATGGCCTCCGGCACCGCCGCCGAGCTCGCCGCCGGCACCCGCCTCGGCACCCCCGGCTGGCTCGCCGTCGCCGTCGCCGACCGCCCCGCCGGCGCCCCCACAGCGCGCGTCCGCCTCGCCACCGCCATCGACGAGGACACCGCCCGCACCGCCGCCGCCCCCCTGCTCACCGCCCGGGACGACGTCTCCTGGACCGACGGCGACATCACCGCCCAGCACACCGTCCGCCTCGGCGCCATCGAACTCGGCACCCGGCCGCTGACCGCCCCCGACCCCGCGCTCCTGCACGCCGCCCTCCTCGACGGCCTGCGCCGCGAAGGCCCCGGCCTGCTCACCTGGTCACGCGACGCCACCGCCCTCCGGCAGCGCCTCGCCTTCCTCCACCGCGAACTCGGCGACCCCTGGCCCGACGTCTCCGACGCCGCCCTCCTGGACCGGGCCGAGGAATGGCTCGCCCCCGAACTCGCGCGCGCCCGCCGCCGCGCCGACCTCGCCCGCACCGACGCCGGCGCCGCCCTGTCCCGTCTGCTGCCCTGGGCGGGCGGGGAGGCGGCCCGGCTCGGCGAACTCGCCCCGGAGCGCGTCGAGATCCCCTCCGGGTCGCGCGTACGCGTCTCCTACGACGGCGACCGGCCCGTCCTCGCCGCCAAGCTCCAGGAACTCTTCGGCTGGACCGCCACCCCGCGCATCGCCGACGGCCGCGTGCCCCTGGTCGTGCACCTGCTGTCCCCCGCGGGCCGCCCCGCCGCCGTCACCTCCGACCTCGCCTCCTTCTGGCGCGATGGCTACCGCGCGGTCCGCGCGGAACTGCGCGGGCGCTACCCGAAGCACCCCTGGCCGGAGGACCCGGCGACGGCCATGGCCACGCGGCACACGAAGGCGCGGCTCAATACTTCGGACCGATGAAGCGGTCCATGAGCGCGACGGACTCCTTGCGGGCGACGGAGATGTTGCAGGCGTTCGCCTGCCTCCAGGCGACACCCAGCGCGTCGAGGGTGTCGGTGCACAGACGCCGGATGTCGGCGGAGACGTTGGTGAAGAAGTAGCGCGGGTACGCGTAGCGCTTGGGTTGGCCGGCCACCGTGCGCGTGGTGCGGTTGACGACCCGGCTGCCGTCGGAATGGATGAGCCCGCGGACGAAGTCCCAGGGGTGCTCGTCGACGACCTCCTGCTGCCACGGTTCCAGCGCGATGGGCCGTTCGTGCTTCCTGCCCGGGCCGTGCTGCGGGAAGAGGCAGGACCAGTGGCTGCTGTAGGACGTCACCATGGTGCAGCCCGGAGTGCGGACGCGGCAGACGGAGTTGCCGGGGCGCACGGCCCGGACCGCTTCCTCGCAGGCGTCGATCAGTCCGGGCCAGGCGTCACCGCAGGCGATGCGCAGGGCGTACCCGCCCCGGGGCTGGCGGCTGATGCAGCCGTCGCCGAGGTAGAGGCCGAGCAGGTACGCGTAGGCCGGGCCCGAGGCGCGGCCGGTGCAGCCCGGACCAGGCCGCAGGGGGTTCGATGCGGACGCACCAGTCGCGGATGGCGGAGCGGGACATGCCGGTCATCCGGCTCACGGCATTGAGGCTGTGCCCCTGGGAGACGAGCGCGACGGCTCGGCGGCGTGCTGCGAGGTCGTACACGCGTCCGACGATGCGCCGGAAGGCGCTCGCCGGGGCCTCATTCGAAGCCTTGTTCACCCCAACCAGTGAAGATCGCCAATGGTTGGCGAACCTTGGAATTGAAGGCAGAGTGCCCCGGGTCGGATTCGAACCGACACTGTATGGGTTTTGAATCCATCGCCTGCTGCCAGTTGGGCTACCGGGGCCTTTCGAAACGAAGGGCAGTCTAGACCCTCCGCACCTCAAACATACCGCAGCTAGGTAGGCTCTATACCCAGCACCTGCCTTGGAACGAGGAGTCCCGTGAGCGCCGCCGAGCCCGAGCCCGTTGACGAGCACACGCACGTACCGCCGCACACCACCCGCGTGGTGATCGCCGAGGACGAGGCTCTGATCAGGCTCGACCTCAAGGAGATGCTCGAGGAGGAGGGCTACTCCGTGGTCGGGGAGGCGGGGGACGGCGAGACGGCCGTGAACCTCGCCGAGGAGCTCCGTCCGGATCTGGTGATCCTGGACGTGAAGATGCCGGTGCTCGACGGGATCTCGGCGGCGGAGCGGATCGCCAAGAACAAGATCGCGCCGGTGCTGATGCTGACGGCGTTCTCGCAGCGGGAGCTGGTGGAGCGGGCCCGGGACGCCGGGGCGATGGCGTACCTGGTGAAGCCGTTCAGCAAGAGCGACGTGGTGCCGGCCATCGAGATGGCGGTGTCGCGGTTCACTGAGTTGCGGGCGCTGGAGGCGGAGGTCGCGGACCTGAGTCTGCGGCTGGAGACCCGGAAGCTGGTGGACCGGGCGAAGAGCGTGCTGCAGACAAAGTACGGGCTGAGCGAGCCGGCGGCGTTCCGGTGGATCCAGAAGACGTCGATGGACCGCCGGATGACGATGCAGGCGGTGGCCCAGGCGGTGCTGGACGAGGTGGACGGCGCGGTCAAGTAGCCGTCGGGCCGCGGTCGGTGCCTGCCGTCAGGCGGAGCGGTCCGGCCAGTCGAGGTGTGGCAGAGGGATGTCCTTGGTGGGCATCCCTTTGTCGTTGGTGACGGCGAGCCGGTCGACGGCGGCGTCCTTGGGGATGTCGAACCAGAGGTCGTACTGGGCGCTGTCGTGGGCGCCGATGTCGAGGGTGAGCGGCTGGCGTTTGATCTGCATGGCCTCCCAGTCGACGGAGTGGCGGGTTCCGTCCGTGAGGACGAGGCGTTGGATGTCGTTGTCGAGGCGGGCGCTGACGGAGTCGTCGACGGTGACGTCGATTCTGATGCGGCAGAGGCGTCCTTTGGCGGGGTGTTCGGCGTGGGTGCCGACGATGACGGCGATTCCGCAGCGCAGCGCAATGGCGCGGAATTCGAGATTCCCGGGGTGGACGGCGGGTGCGTCGAGGGCGATCTCAAGTTGGCGCAGGGGGCGTTGGGGCGCGGTCCGGGGGGTGGCGGGCCAGAGAGCGGTGGCGACAAGGGCGGTGGTCAGGGCGCCGGCGAGGGCGGCTGTCGCGGCGACGGCGAGCAGGTGTCGGGCGCCTTGCGGTGGAGTGACGCCATTTCGGGCATTCATCCGCACTTCTTCCCCTGGACTCGTCCGGTTACCGGTAAGGACCGTTCTGTTTCCGGCACATGACCGAGGTCACTGTACGATCACATCTCTTCCATCGGCCTATCTGAGTGCCTGATCAGCGGATTACATTCCCGCCAACCCGCGTGGCTCCCACGCGGTCGCAATGCGGGGGGCCTACGGCCCGCCGACTGTAATCACTTGGGCGGATCCAGGGGGTCGTAGTGCTCAACAAAAAGCTCGTCAAGCTTGCTCTTCCGGTGGCAGTTGGCGCCCTTGCGCTCACCGCGTGCGGTGGCGGCAAGGACGACAGCAGCAATGGTGGCAAGCCGACGTTCTCCATCGGCTTCCAGGGTCCGTTGTCGGGTGACAACAGCGCACTGGGCATCAATGAGGACAACGGTCTGAAGCTGGCCGTGGACGAGGCCAACGCCAAGGGCGACCTGCCCTTCACGCTGAAGGTCGTGGACGGTGACGACCAGGGTCTTCCGGACCAGGCCCCCGCGGCTGCCCAGAAGCTCATCGGCGACACGAGCGTCGTCGCGGTCGTCGGTCCGGCCTTCTCGGGCCCGACCAAGGCCTCGGGTCAGCTGTACGCGCAGGCGCAGCTCGCCGCGGTGACGCCGTCGGCGACCAACCCGGGTCTGACCACCCTGGGCTTCACGTCGTTCCTGCGCGGTGCGCCGAACGACAACGAGCAGGGCGCGGGCATGGCCGAGTACCTGTCGAAGAAGGAGAAGGCCAAGAAGGTCTTCGTCATCGACGACAAGAGCGAGTACGGCGTGGGTCTTGCCGAGGTCGCGGTGAAGAGCCTGAAGGACGCGGGCGTCACGGTCGAGACGGACAGCGTTCCGGCCAAGACCCCTGACTACACGGCGGCGGCGACCAAGGTCGTCAACTCCAAGGCGGACGCGCTGATCTACGCGGGTTACTACGCCGACCTGGCTCCGTTCGCGAAGAAGCTGGCCGACGGCGGGTTCAAGGGCATCGGCATCTCCGGTGACGGTTCCAACGACGCGAAGTTCGTGGAACTGGCGGGCGCGGCGTCGGAGAAGTGGTTCCTGACCTGCCCCTGCACCGACGCGACGAAGAACACCAACACCAAGGCGTTCACCGACGCGTACACCAAGAAGTTCAACACGCCTCCGGGCACCTACTCGGCCGAGTCGTACGACATCGCGAACCTGATCATCTCCGAGATGAAGAAGCTGGGTAAGGACGTCACCCGCGACAAGCTGCTCGCGGCGCTCAAGGTCGTGGACTACAAGGGTCTGACCAAGGACTTCGCCTTCGACGACAAGGGCGAGCTCAAGACCAAGAACGTGTACCTGTACCAGGTGACCGGCGGCAAGATCGGTTACCTGGGTGACGTGGCCACCCTCAGCAACGGCTGATCCGGCTTCCGGCACCTGAGGTGGGGGGCGTGGGACGCGGCTCCGGCCGTCGCCCCGCGCCCCCCATCGCCGTGTCGGACGCGATTTCGCCGCCCTTCACCGGCTTCAGCAAGGACTCCCACGCACGATGAATCTCTTTCACAACTTCTGGGATTACTTCATCCCAGGGCTGACGACGGGGTCGATGTACGCCGTCATCGCCATCGGGTACACGTTGGTCTACGGCGTGCTCCAGCTCATCAACTTCGCCCACAGCGAGGTCTTCATGATGGGCGGCTTCGGTTCGCTCGTCGTGCTGTCCGAGCTCGCCCCACAGAGCCCGCACGGCTTCACGTCCGTGGTCTGGGTGATCGTCGGCATGATCGCCGGCGCTCTGGTCGGTGCGCTGACGGCGTTCGGACTGGAGAAGGCGGCGTACAAGCCGCTGCGCAAGCGAAATGCCCCGAAGCTGGTCTTCCTGATCAGTGCCATCGGTGCGTCGTTCTTCCTGTACAACCTGGCGGGCAAGCTGTGGGGCCGCAACCCTGTGCCGATGCCGGAGCTGTACACCAATGGTGAGGTCTTCAGCGTCTTCGGCACTCCGGTGAAGATCACTCAGCTGATCATCATCGGCTCCGCGGTGGCGATGATGATCGGCCTCGACCTGGTGGTCAACCGCACCAAGATGGGTGCCGGTATCCGTGCCGTCGCCCAGGACGCGGAGACGGCCGGTCTGATGGGCGTCGACATCGACAAGATCATCTCCCGTACCTTCATCATCGGCGGTCTGCTCGGTGGTGCGGCGGGCTTCCTGTACGGCTTCGGCATCTCGGGCCAGGTCTGGTTCACGGTGGGCTTCCTGCCGGGCATCAAGGCGTTCGCTGCCGCGGTGCTGGGCGGTATCGGCAACATCCGAGGAGCGATGCTGGGCGGTCTGCTGCTGGGCATCGTCGAGAACCTGAGCTCGCCGGTCTTCGGCACCGAGTGGGTCGACGTGACCGCGTTCGTGGTCCTGATCCTGGTGCTGATGTTCCGTCCCTCGGGCATCATGGGCGAGCGTCTGGGGAGGTCGGCATGAGCAACGCGACTGCTGCCAAGCCCTTCGCGGTGGACGTGGCGAAGCTGCGTCGCCGTGCGTGGTATCAGGAACCGCGCTGGGTACGGCTGTTCGGCATGCTGGTGCTGGGCTTCGTCCTGGCGCTGATGACGGGCGAGGACGGCAATCCGGCGGAGAGGCTCTCCGCGTTCACCGGCGCTTTCGAGTCGGCGCGGCTGTGGATCTGCCTGGCCATCACGGTGGCGATCTGGGCGCTGGCGGAGTTCGGCGGTCCGGCTCGTGACGTGGTCCGGCGGGCGACGGCGGGCGTGTCCGCCGCAGCAGCGCCGGCGAGGAACGCCTATGCGTCCAACCGCTGGCTGAAACTGGGTTCCCTGGCTCTCCTGCTGGTCCTGGCGATCGTGATCCCCGCCAACGCCAGTGTGGAGTGGCAGGAGATCCTGGTCAGCCAGATGGGCATCTACATGATCATCGCGGTCGGCCTGAACGTGGTGGTCGGCTGGGCCGGTCTGCTGGACCTCGGCTTCATCGCCTTCTACGCGATCGGGGCGTACTCCTGCGCCTACTGGACCGGCCACATGCCGGTGAAGCCGCCGTTCACGCTGAGCTCCCTGGAGTCGATCCCGTTCGCCATCGCCACCTGCCTGGTCGCGGGTGTGCTCCTGGGCGGCCCGACGCTGCGGCTGCGCGGTGACTACCTGGCGATCGTGACCCTGGGCTTCCACGAGATCGTGTACCTGGTCGCGAAGAACTCGGACGGTTTCACCGGCGGCACCCGTGGTGTCTTCGGCATCCCGAGTCCCGAGATCCACATCGGCCCGATCAACTACGTGTGGCACACCTTCGATCCGCTGCCGTACTGGTACCTGCTGCTGTTCTTCCTCGCGGTGCTGATCTTCCTGTACACCCGGCTGGAGCACTCGCGTGTCGGCCGCACCTGGACGGCGATCCGCGAGGACGAGGTGGCCGCCGCGGCGACCGGCATCAACACGGTGCGCTACAAGCTGCTGGCGTTCGGGATCGGCGCCTCGACCTCCGGCCTGGCCGGCGTGGTGTACGCGAGCAAGGTCGGCTTCATCAACCCCGAGAACTTCACGATCGTGTGGTCGGTGCTGGCGCTGGCCTACGTGGTCTTCGGCGGCATGGGCTCGATCGCGGGGGTGCTCTTCGGTGCCGCGCTGCTGGTGTGGCTGCCGAACGCGCTGAAGGACTACGTGCCCCCGGCGGACCGCTTCATCTACCTGGGTGCGCTGCTCGTCATCATGATGATCTTCCGTCCGCAGGGTGTGATCCCCTCCCGCCGCAGGCAGCGCGAGCTGCACATGGCGGAGGCGGGCATCGGCGACGCCGATGCGATGACCGAGCCGACGGGAGGAGTGAAGTCGTGAACGCGGTAAAGGACGCGGGCGTGGAGCCCGAACGGACCGGTGACACGGTGCTGCAGGCGCGTGGTGTGACGCTGCGGTTCGGCGGCCTCACCAGCCTGTCGGACGTCAACGTGACGATGCGGCGGGGCGAGATCCTCGCGGTGATCGGGCCGAACGGCGCGGGCAAGACCTCGCTGTTCAACTCCCTGACGGGTGTCTACATCCCGCAGGAAGGCGTGATCACCTTCCACGAGGAGGGCGGCACCGAGCGCAAGTTGCTGGGGACCAAGCCGTACCTGGTGAACCGTTACGGCGTGGCCCGTACGTACCAGAACATCCGGCTCTTCGGCGCCCTGACGGCACTGGAGAACGTCAAGATCGCGGCGGAGTCGCGGCAGAAGTCGGGAGCGATCTCGATCATGCTGGGCATGCCGTGGGCGCGGCGGGACGAGCGGGCCAGCGATAAGCGGGCCCAGGAGCTGCTGTCGTACGTGGGTCTGGCGGGCAAGCACAATGAGCTGGCTGCGAGCCTGTCCTACGGCGACCAGCGGCGGCTGGAGATCGCCCGCGCCCTGGCGACCGATCCCAAGGTGCTGCTGCTGGACGAGCCGGCCGCCGGGACGAACCCGACGGAGAAGCTGGAGCTGGAGCAGCTGATCCGCCGGATCAACCAGGACCTGGGCGTCAGTGTGCTGCTGATCGAGCACGACATGAAGCTCGTGATGTCGGTCGCCGACCGCGTCATGGTGCTCAATTTCGGCAAGGTGATCGCCGAGGGGCTGCCCGAGGAGGTGCAGCGCGATCCCGCGGTGATCGAGGCGTACCTGGGGTCGGCCGACGAGGAGGCCGTGGAGGCCGTGGAGGCCGTCGCGGAGATGGTGGAGATCGTCGAGGCGCACCACGTGGCCGAGACTCCCGAGGTCCCCGCCCCGCGTGATTCCGAGGAGGAGGGCCGATGACCGAGGCGGCCGGCTTCGAAAAGACGACGGGCAGTTCCGTCGCGGAGGCTCCGGCAATGCTGGAGCTGGTCGACCTTCAGGTGTTCTACGGCGCGATCCAGGCGCTCAAGGGCATCAATGTGACGGTCCGCCAGGGTGAGGTCGTGGCGCTGCTCGGTGCGAACGGCGCCGGCAAGACCACCACCTTGCGCACGATCTCCGGTCTGCTGCAGCCCCGCCACGGCGAGGTGCGGCTGGGCGGTGAGCGGATCGACGGCGTTCCCGCGCACAAGGTCGTGGAGCTCGGCATCGGGCACTCCCCGGAGGGCCGCCGGGTCTTCCCGGTGATGACGGTGCTGGAGAACCTGGAGATGGGCGCGTACCGGTTCAAGGGAGTCCCCAAGGACGACCTGGACCGCGTGCTGACCCTCTTCCCGCGCCTGGCGGAGCGGCGTTCGCAGCTGGCGGGCACCCTGTCCGGCGGTGAGCAGCAGATGCTGGCCATCGGCCGGGCCCTGATGGGGCGGCCGAACCTGCTGCTGCTCGACGAGCCGTCGATGGGTCTGGCGCCGCTGATCGTCCAGCAGATCTTCGAGATCATCAAGGAGATCAACGACCAGGGCACCACGGTGCTGCTGGTGGAGCAGAACGCCTCGCAGGCGCTGCAGCTGGCCGACCGCGGTTACGTCCTGGAGACCGGCGCGGTCGTCATGGAGGACGAGGCGTCGCGTCTGCTGTCCGACCCGCGGGTGCGGGCGGCGTACCTGGGTGAGGGCGCCGCGTAGCGGACGGCCTGCCCCTTGGTGCACGGAGAGCCGCCCCCGGAGTGTTCCGGGGGCGGTTCCGCGTTGCGGGCGCGTGTCAGGCGGGGGTGGTGCCGGGGGCGGGCGCCGCCGCCGGGCGCAGCGCGCAGGTCAGGCGGGCCGAGCAGACGCGGCGGTCCTGCTCGTCGCTGATGACGATCTCGTAGGTGGCGGAGGACCGGCCCCGGTGCACGGGGGTGGCGACGCCGGTGACGACGCCGGAGCGCAGCCCGCGGTGGTGGGTGCAGTTGAGGTCGACGCCGACGGCGACCTTGCCGGGGCCGCCGTGCAGCATGGCGCCGACGGAGCCGATGGTCTCGGCCAGGACGGCGGAGGCGCCGCCGTGGAGCAGGCCGTAGGGCTGGGTGTTGCCCTCCACGGGCATGGTGCCGACGACGCGGTCCGCGGAGGCCTCGACGATCTCGATGCCCATGCGGTTCCCCAGGCTGCCGGCGGAGAAGAGCGCCACCAGGTCGACGCCGAGGTCGGCGTACTGCTCGATGACCTCGGGCGGGAGAAGGCTCGTGGCGGTCTGCTCGGACATGGGCGGTGGCTCCGATCGTCGTCGTTCGGTGTACTGGGCCGTTTTCTACCCGACGGTCAGTGCGGGGTGCCGGGCGGGGTGGCCGCCTCCAGCCGGATCACGACCGACTTGGACGCGGGCGTGTTGCTGGTGTCGGCGGTGTGGTCCAGCGGCACCAGGACGTTGGTCTCGGGGTAGTAGGCGGCGGCGCAGCCGCGGGTCGTGGGGTAGTGCACGACGCGGAAGCCCTCGGCGCGGCGTTCGCTGCCGTCGGTCCACTCGCCGACGAGGTCGGCGTAGGCGCCGTCGGCCAGGCCGTGGGCGGCGGCGTCCTCGGGGTGCACCAGGACGACGCGGCGGCCGCCCTTGATGCCGCGGTAGCGGTCGTCGAGGCCGTAGATGGTGGTGTTGTACTGGTCGTGCGAGCGCAGGGTCTGCAGCAGCAGCCGGCCTTCGGGGACGTGCGGGTACTCCAGCGGGTCGGCGGAGAAGTTGGCGCGTCCGGTGGCGGTGGGGAAGCTGCGGGAGTCGCGGGGGGCGTGGGGCAGGGTGAAGCCGCCGGGGCGGCGCACCTTGGCGTTGAAGTCGTCGAAGCCGGGGATCACGCGCGCTATGTGGTCGCGGATGCGGTCGTAGTCGCTCTCCAGGCCCCGCCAGTCGACGGCGGAGTGCGGGAGGACGGCGCGGGCCAGGCGGCAGATGATCGCGGGCTCGGACAGCAGGTGGGGGCCGGCGGGCCGCAGGCCGCCGCGGGAGGCGTGGACCATGCCCATGGAGTCCTCGACGGTGACGAACTGCTCGCCGCCGGCCTGGAGGTCCTTCTCGGTGCGGCCGAGGGTGGGCAGGATCAGGGCGCGGGCGCCGGTGACAACGTGGGAGCGGTTGAGCTTGGTGGAGACGTGGACGGTGAGGCGGGCGCGGCGCATGGCGGCTTCCGTGACGTCCGTGTCGGGTGAGGCGGCGACGAAGTTGCCGCCCATGGCGAAGAAGACCTTGGCCCGCCCGTCGCGCAGGGCGCGGATGGAGTCGACGGTGTCCAGGCCGTGCTCGCGGGGCGGGGCGAAGCCGAATTCCTTCTCCAGGGCGTCCAGGAAGGCGGGGGCGGGCTTCTCGTAGATGCCCATGGTGCGGTCGCCCTGGACGTTGCTGTGGCCGCGCACGGGGCACACGCCGGCGCCGGGGCGGCCGATGTTGCCGCGCAGGAGGAGGAAGTTGACGACCTCCTTGATGGTGGGCACGGAGTGCTTGTGCTGGGTCAGGCCCATGGCCCAGCAGACGATGACGCTCTTGGCGCCGAGCACCATGGCGAGCAGTGCGTCGATGTCGGACTGCGGCAGGCCGGTGGCGCGGGCGACCTCGGCGGCGTCGGTGGCACGGGCGGCGCGCGCGAACTCCTCGAAGGCGTGGGTGTGCTCGTCGATGAAGGCGCGGTCCAGGACGGTGCCGGGCGCCTGCTCCTCGGCCTCCAGCAGGGCCTTGTTGAGGGCGCGGAAGAGCGCCTGGTCGCCGCCGAGGCGGATCTGCAGGAAGAGGTCGGCCAGGGCGGTGCCGCCGCCGGCGAGCCCCTTGGGGGTCTGCGGGTTCTTGAAGCGCTGCAGTCCCGCCTCGGGCAGCGGGTTGACCGTGACGATGCGGGTGCCGCCGGCCTTGGCCTTCTCCAGGGCGGAGAGCATGCGGGGGTGGTTGGTGCCCGGGTTCTGCCCGGCGACGATGATCAGGTCGGCGCGGTAGAGGTCCTCCAGCAGGACGCTGCCCTTGCCGATGCCTATGGTCTCCACCAGGGCGGAGCCCGAGGACTCGTGGCACATGTTGGAGCAGTCGGGCAGGTTGTTGGTGCCGAACTCGCGGGCGAAGAGCTGGTAGAGGAAGGCGGCCTCGTTGCTGGTGCGGCCGGAGGTGTAGAAGACGGCCTCGTCGGGGCCGCTCAGTGCGGTCAGTTCGCCGGCGACGATCTCGAAGGCCCGCTCCCAGGGGACGGGCTCGTAGTGGTCGGCGCCGTCGGGCAGGTACATGGGCTGGGTCAGCCGGCCCTGCTGGCCGAGCCAGTAGCCGCTGCGGCCGGAGAGGTCGGCGACGGAGTGCTCGGCGAAGAAGTCCGGGGTGACCCGGCGCAGGGTGGCCTCCTCCGCGACGGCCTTGGCGCCGTTCTCGCAGAACTCGGCGGTGTGCCGGTGCCCGGGCTCCGGCCAGGCGCAGCCGGGACAGTCGAACCCGTCCTTCTGGTTGACCTTGAGGAGGGTGAGAGCGGTGCGCCGCATGCCCATCTGCTGCTGCGCCATCCGCAGCGAATGGCCCACGGCCGGGAGCCCGGCAGCGGCGTGCTGCGGGGCGCTGACCTCGGGTGCGTCTTGAACGGGGTCGCCTGCTGGTGCTTTGCCTGCCATGGTTCCGATCCTGCCACGACAGGGCGGAGGACCGGCAGTGTCAGTCGGGCGTGGGAGGATCGGTTGCGTGGCAGCAAAGGCAGAGAAGACGAGCGCAGCGACCGGCACCGCACCCGAGGGGGGCGGGCGGCCCCGGTTGCTCCTGCTGGACGGGCATTCGCTGGCGTACCGGGCGTTCTACGCGCTGCCGGTGGAGAACTTCAACACGACCACCGGTCAGCCGACGAACGCGGTGTACGGCTTCGCGTCGATGCTGGCCAACACGCTCCGTGACGAGCAGCCGACGCATCTCGCGGTGGCCTTCGACGTCTCGCGGCACACGTGGCGGCTGGAGGAGTTCCCCGAGTACAAGGCCACCCGGTCCGCCACTCCGGACGAGTTCCGCAGCCAGGTGGAGCTGATCGGCGAGCTGCTGGACTCGATGAACGTGCGGCGCTTCGCCATGGAGGGCTTCGAGGCGGACGACGTGATCGCCACGCTCGCCACCCAGGCGGAGGCGCTGGGCTACGAGGTGCTGATCGTCACCGGTGACCGGGACTCCTTCCAGCTGGTCTCGGACCATGTCACGGTCCTCTACCCGACCAAGGGCGTCTCGGAGCTGACGCGCTTCACGCCGGCGAAGGTGGAGGAGAAGTACGGGCTGACGCCGGCGCAGTACCCGGACTTCGCGGCGCTGCGCGGCGACCCGTCGGACAACCTGCCGGGCATCCCGGGCGTGGGCGAGAAGACCGCCGCCAAGTGGATCACGCAGTTCGGTTCGTTCGCGGAACTGGCGGAGCGCGCGGGCGAGGTGAAGGGCAAGGCCGGTGAGAACCTGCGGGCCCACCTGGAGTCGGTGAAGCTCAACCGGCGGCTGACCGAGCTGGTCCGGGACGTGGCGCTGCCCTGCGGCCCGGAGGGGCTGGAGCGCCTGCCGTACGACCGCGAGGGCCTCAACGTGGTGCTGGACGCCCTGGAGTTCCGCCACCCGAACTTCCGGGAGCGGCTGTTCGCGGCCGACCCCGGGGCGCAGGAGGAGGAGCAGGAGATCGCCGGCGGTGTCGCCGTGGACGGCCGGGTACTGGGCACGGGCGAGCTGGCGGGCTGGCTGGAGGAGCACGCCGGCGGGCCGCTGGGCCTGGCCACGGTCGACGCCTGGGCGCTGGGCGCGGGCAGCGTCTCGGAGGTCGCGCTGGCGGACGCGGGCGGGCAGGCCGCCTGGTTCGACCCGTCCGCCCTGGACGAGAAGGACGAGCGGGCGTTCGCGGCGTGGCTGGCCGACCCGCAGCGGCCGAAGGTGGTGCACGACGCGAAGGGCCTGGCGCGGGTCCTCGCCGAGCACGGCTGGGGCGTGGAGGGCATCACGATGTGCACGGCGCTGGCCGCGTACCTGGTGAAGCCCGGCCGCCGTTCGTTCGCGCTGGACACGCTCTCGGTGGAGTACCTGGGCCGTGAGCTGTCCCCGGCCGGCGGCGAGGACGGCCAGCTGGCCTTCGGCGCCGACGACGAGGCCGAGGCGGACGCGCTGATGGTGCAGGCGCGCGCCGTGCTGGACCTGGGCGAGGCGTTCATGGGCCGGCTGGAGCAGGACGGCGCGCTGCGTCTGCTGCGGGAGGTCGAACTGCCGACGTCCGCGCTGCTGGCGCGGATGGAGCGGGCGGGCATCGCCGCGGACCGCGAGCATCTGGAGCGCCTGGAGCAGCGGTTCGCCGGCGAGGTGCAGCTGGCGGTGAAGGAGGCGCACGCCGCGGTCGGCCACGAGTTCAACCTCGGCTCGCCCAAGCAGCTGCAGGAGGTGCTCTTCGGCGAGCTGGGGCTGCCCAAGACGAAGAAGACCAAGACGGGTTGGACCACCGATGCGGACGCGCTGGCCTGGCTGGCGGCGCAGACCGAGCACGAGTTGCCGGTCATCATGCTGCGCCACCGTGAGCAGGCGAAGCTGCGCGTGACGGTGGAGGGCCTGATCAAGACGGTGGCGCCCGACGGGCGGATCCACACCACGTTCAGCCAGACGGTGGCGGCGACCGGCCGGTTGTCGTCGACCGATCCCAACCTGCAGAACGTGCCGGTGCGCACCGACGAGGGCCGGGCGATCCGCCGGGGCTTCGTGGTGGGCGAGGGCTACGAGTCGCTGCTGACCGCCGACTACAGCCAGATCGAACTGCGGGTGATGGCCCATCTGTCGGAGGACGCGGGCCTGATCGCGGCGTTCGACTCGGGCGAGGACCTGCACACCACCGTCGGCTCGTACGTCTTCTCGGTGCCGCCGGAGCAGGTGGACGCCGAGATGCGGCGGAAGATCAAGGCGATGTCGTACGGGCTGGCGTACGGGCTGTCGGCGTTCGGCCTGTCGGGGCAGCTGGGCATCGAGGCGGCCGAGGCGCGCGGTCTGATGGACACCTACTTCGAGCGCTTCGGCGGGGTGCGGGACTATCTGCAGCGCGTGGTGGAGGAGGCCCGGGTGACGGGTTACACCGAGACGCTGATGGGCCGCCGCCGCTATCTGCCGGACCTCACCAGCGACAACCGGCAGCGTCGGGAGATGGCCGAGCGCATGGCGCTGAACGCGCCGATCCAGGGCTCGGCCGCCGACATCGTCAAGATCGCGATGCTCAAGGTGGCCGCGGCGCTGGACGCCGAGGGGCTGCGGTCGCGGATGCTGCTCCAGGTGCACGACGAAATCGTGCTGGAGGTGGCCCCGGGCGAGCGGGCCGCCGTGGAGGAGCTGGTGCGCCGCGAGATGGCGGCCGCCTATCCCCTGCGGGCGCCGCTGGACGTGTCGGTGGGCGTGGGCACGGACTGGGAGTCCGCGGCGCACTGAGCCGTCCGGTCCCCGGTGCGGTGTGCCAGGCGCACCGCACCGGCGTGGACCGTGGCGGCCAGGGCCAGGCCGGCTCCGGCGCCGAAGAGCGCGGACGGGATGATCCCGGCGGCGTCGCCGGTGGCCTGGTACCACTGGCCGGCGCGTACGGCGGCCGCGGCGGCGGTGGTGGTCCCGAGGGCGGCCAGGGCGATGGCGCGGGCCCGCCGGGACAGCTTCGGCAGCCGGGAGCCCTGCTCTCCGGCCCGGTCCGGCGCGGTGTGCGGTTCGGGGGTGTGCGGTTCCGGCACGGCGCGCAGCGCGCGGATCCCGTACCGGGCCAGCAGCACCAGTGCCACGGCCGAGGTGCCGTACTGCGCGTACTTGTGCAGGGGTGTGCCGTGCACCTGCTGGTCCAGGACCGGCAGCAGGCGGACGCCCCAGCGGTCGTGGTGGGTGAACGCGTCCCAGACCACATGGGTGACGGCACCGGCAGCGGCCGAGACCCAGAAGGCGGCGGCGGACCGCACTGTGGGCCGGCGCCGGTCGCCGCATCCGGTGAGTACCCAGGCGCGGTCCCGCCACCGCCCGGGCAGCAGTGCCACGACCGGCTCGCGCAGCAGCACCCAGCCGCCGGCCAGGGCGGCCGCGATGAGCGGGTCCGCGGTGACCAGGCCCAGCGGCGCGTGCGTGAACGTGCCGTAGCCGTACACCCCGGAGACCAGGGAGTCGGCGAAGTAGGGCACGTCCGGGGCGAAGGAGCCGGCGACCAGGGCCGCGGCGACGAGCGGGCCGCGTCCGCGGGGGGTGCCGCGGCGGTCCTGCCGCAGGCCGGGCAGCACCGCGAGGGCATGGCTGATCGTGAACGGCATGCAACCTCTTTCCGAACATGTCTGTCAGATCAGTATGCGACGCTTTGGACGGTAGCTCCGTTCAGGAAGTTGCCGTAGGGTCACCAGGGTTGTCGCGCAGGGAGACGCACAACTCGGTTTCGGGAGGGGCAGCTCATATGCGAGCGCGGTACGGACGGCGGATCCGCAGGGGAGTCTTGGGCACCGCGGTGGCCGCCGCGGCCATGGCGGCGCTGACGGGCTCGCAGTCCGCGGCGGGCTTCCCGCAGATCGTCAACACGAGTTCGGGTGCTCCCGTCACGCCCCCGCCGGGCGACCCCATCGACGGCGGCTCGCCGGACTACTACACCGCGCTCCCGCCGCTGAACACGCCCGCGCCCGGTTCGTCCGTGACGCCCGGCACCGGTGCCGGTACCGGCACGGGCACGGGCACGGTGGGCACCGACGGTTCGGGGCTGCCGGCGACGGTCCTGGAGGCGTACCGCCGGGCCGAGGTGGCGCTCGCCGCAAGCGACCCGGGCTGCAACATGCGCTGGGAACTGCTGGCCGCGATCGGCCAGGTGGAGTCCAACCAGGCGCGCGGCGGCAACGTGGACTCCGAGGGCACCACGATCACGCCGATCCTCGGCCCGGTCCTGAACGGCGAGGGATTCGCGAACATCACCGACACCGACAACGGCGTGTGGGACGGCGACTCCGTCCACGACCGTGCGGTCGGCCCGATGCAGTTCATCCCGCAGACCTGGCAGACCTGGGGCGCCGACGGCAACGGCGACGGGGTGAGCAACCCGAACAACATCTTCGACGCGGCGCTCGCCGCGGGCCGTTACCTGTGCGCGGGCAACCGCGACATGTCGGTGGAGAGCAACCTCCACCAGGCCATCCTCGGCTACAACCACTCCGAGGCGTACCTGAACACCGTGCTGGCCTGGTACGCGCACTTCCGCAAGGGCGGCATCGTCTCCCTGCCGGACATCGGTGGCGCGGGCAGCGACACGCCGGAGATCGTGCCACCGTCGTCCACGCCGTCGCACTTCCCCACCTGGTCGCCGTCCCCGTCGGCCTCGCCGCACCCGTCGGGCCCCGGTTCGCCCCGGCCCACCGTGTCGCCGACCGGCACGATCGGCAGCCCCACGCCCACGGGCGGCACCTCGCCGACCGGTCCCGGCGGGCCGAGCGGTCCCACGGGGCCGACCGGACCGACGGGGCCCACCGGACCGACCGGCGACCCGACCACGGACGACCCGACGACGGGCCCGACGGACACGCCGACGGACCCCACGTCGTCGCCGACCTGCCCGACCCCGTCGGCCACGGACGGCACGACCCCCACGCCCACGGACACCGCCTCGCCGGACCCCTGTGCGACGGGCACGCCCGGCGAATCGCCCTCCCCCTCCGCCACGGAGACCGAGGGCGCCACCGCTTCCGGCAAGGCCGGCTGACCGGGTCGATCCGAACCGCGGCGCGGAGGCCCGCCGCCGGCGGGTTCAGGCGGACAGCGCGTCAGGCGAGGAAGCCGATCCTGCGGGTTCCTCGCCTGACGCGCTGTCGTTCTTCGCGGGACCGCGGGGGTTCAGCGGCCCGCGGGACCGGAGGGGTAGTCGTCCTCCCCGATGTGGTGCACGCGCACGAGGTTGGTGGTGCCCGCCACGCCGGGGGGCGAGCCGGCCGTGATGACCACGGTGTCGCCCTTCTGGCAGCGGCCGATCCGCAGCAGTTCCTCGTCGACCTGCCGGACCATCTCGTCGGTCGTCTGCACCACCGGCCCGATGAAGGTCTCCACACCCCAGGTGAGGCTGAGCTGCGAGCGGGTCGCCGGCTCGGGGGTGAAGGCCAGGACGGGGATCGGCGAGCGGTACCGGGACAGCCGGCGGACGGTGTCGCCGGACTGGGTGAACGCCACCAGGTACTTGGCGTCCAGGAAGTCGCCGATCTCGGCCGCGGCGCGGGCGACGGCACCGCCCTGGGTGCGGGGCTTGTTCTGCTCGGTCAGCGGCGGCAGGCCGCCCGCGAGCATGTCCTCCTCGGCGGAGGCGACGATCCGGCTCATGGTCTTCACCGTCTCGACGGGGTGCTTTCCGACGCTGGTCTCGCCGGACAGCATCACCGCGTCGGCGCCGTCCATGACCGCGTTGGCGACGTCGGAGGCCTCGGCGCGGGTGGGCCGGGAGGACTCGATCATCGACTCCAGCATCTGGGTCGCCACGATCACCGGCTTGGCGTTGCGCCGGGCGAGGGCGACCGCGCGCTTCTGGACCAGGGGAACGGCCTCCAGCGGCATCTCGACCCCGAGGTCGCCGCGGGCAACCATGATGCCGTCGAAGGCGGCGACGATCTCCTCCAGGTTCTCCACCGCCTGCGGCTTCTCGATCTTGGCGATGACGGGGACCCGCCGGTCCTCCTCGCGCATGATCCGCAGGACTTCCTCGGCGTCCCGGCCGCTGCGCACGAAGGAGAGCGCGACGAGGTCGACCCCGGTGCGCAGCGCCCAGCGCAGGTCGGTCACGTCCTTCTCGGACAGGGCCGGCACGGACACGGCGACGCCGGGGAGGTTCAGGCCCTTGTGGTCGGAGATCAGGCCGCCCTCGATGCACATGGTGCGCACGCGGGGGCCGTCGACCTCGGTGACCTCGAGGGTGACGCGGCCGTCGTCGACGAGGATCCGCTCACCGCGCGTGACGTCGCCGGCGAGACCGGCGTACGTCGTGCCGCAGACCAGCTGGTCTCCCTGGACTTCCTCGGTGGTGATGGTGAACTCGTCACCACGTTCAAGGAGTACGGGTCCTTCGGCGAAACGTCCCAGTCGGATCTTCGGGCCTTGAAGGTCCGCGAGGATCCCGACACTGCGGCCGCTCTCGTCGGAGGCCTTGCGCACGCGCTGGTACCGCTCTTCGTGATCGGCGAGGCAGCCATGGCTCATGTTCAGGCGGGCGACGTCCATTCCGGCCTCGACCAGAGCCTTGATCTGGTCGTAGCCGTCGGTGGCGGGCCCGAGGGTGCAGACGATTTTTGCTCGGCGCATGGGGCGAGCCTATGACCTACTTCACAGTAGAGAGCCCGCGGAAGGCGACTGTCCCACGTCGCCATGATTAACGCTTGTCGACAATCGATGAACAGACGTCCGCGACATTCGGGATGATGCCGTGCGAACAGCGCACATGCCCCCAAGAGCCGCGCCGGCGGCCGTCCCGCGCCCTCAGCCGCCGGACGCCGCGGGCCCGCCCGACAGGTCCGGGGCCGTCATGGTGAAGTGCGCCGTGACCTGTGCGTACACGCTCTGTTGCTCCGGTTCCATGTCGAGGGGCCTGGCCATGTCCTCCGCGCTTCCGGGGGCGCCGGCGAAGGCGGCGGCCCGCATCGCCGGGCGGCCCGGGAAGGCCAGTGTCTGCTGCATGCCCTCGTCGGCCAGTTCGACCAGGGCGAGCAGCCGGGCGCCGAGCGCCTCGGCGTACTCGCGGGCGCGCTGCACGGCGTCGCGCACGGCCTGCTGCCGGGCCGCGCGGTAGGCCGGGGAGTCGGGGCGCAGCGACCACCAGGGGCCGTCGACGCGGGTGAGGTCGAGGTCGGCCAGGCGGGTGGCGAGTTCGCCCAGGGCGGTGAAGTCGGTGAGGGTGACGCCGATGCGAACGCTGCCGTGGTAGGCCCGGATCCGCTCCCCGCGCCGGCGTTCGCGCAGCTCCGGGGTGATCACGAAGGCGCCGGTCTCCAGCTTGTCGACCGCCTCGCCGTAGCCCTTGACGAGGTCGAGCACCGCCGTGTTGCGGGCGCCGAGGTCGTCCAGGGTGGCACGGCGGTCGGTGCCGCGGGCGCTGACGGTGACGGCGATCCGGGCGAGTTCGGGTTCGGCCTCGAGGGTCGCCTCGCCGCGGACGCCCACGTGCGGGACCTCGGGGGTCGGGTACGTCCTGGCCGCTTCGTTCGTCATGCGTCCCACTGTTCCAGGGCGGGACGTCGCTGACGAGTCATCTGATCGCAACGTGGCGGGGGTGTTGCGGGGTGTAGTGACTGGGCCAGAATCTACGCGCGTTACCGCAAAGAATCGCCCATCGTTCCGTCAACAAACGGGAGCCGACGTATGCCGCTCAACCGCAGGGACTTCCTGAACCGTTCCGCCGCCACCGGGGCGGGCATCGCGCTGACCGGTGCGGCAGGCGTGCTGGCCACGGCGGCTCCCGCCCAGGCCAGGAGCCACAAGCCGGAGGAGCCCGAGCGCTACTCGTTCAGTGTCCTCGGCACCACGGACCTGCACGGCAACGTCTTCAACTGGGACTACTTCACCGACGCCGAGTTCGACGACAAGCCGCACAACGACGTCGGCCTCGCCAAGATCTCCACGCTGGTCAAGCAGCAGCGGGCCGCCAAGGGCCGCCGCAACGTGCTGCTGATCGACGCGGGCGACACCATCCAGGGCACCCAGCTGTCGTACTACTACGCCCGGGTCGACCCGATCACCGCCAAGCACGGCCCCAAGCACCCCATGGCCCAGGCCATGAACGCCATGGACTACGACGCGGCGGCGCTCGGCAACCACGAGTTCAACTACGGCATCCCGCTGCTGCGCGAGTTCGAGGACCAGTGCAAGTTCCCGCTCCTGGGCGCGAACGCCCTGGACGCGAAGACCGGGCAGCCCGCCTTCGCGCCGTACTCCCTGCACCGCATGCGGGTGCAGGGCGCGCCGGACGTGACGGTGGCGGTCCTCGGGCTGACCAACCCGGGGATCGCGATCTGGGACAAGGGCAACGTCCAGGGCAGGATGACGTTCCCGGGCCTGGAGGAGCAGGCGGCGAAGTACGTGCCGCGGCTGCGCGCGATGGGCGCGGACGTGGTGGTCGTCTCGGCGCACAGCGGCACCTCGGGCACCTCCTCCTGGGGTGACCAGCTGCCGTACGTGGAGAACGCCGCGGCGCTGGTGGCCGAGCAGGTGCCGGGCATCGACGCGATCCTCGTGGGCCACGCGCACAACGAGATCCCCGAGTACGTGGTGGCGAACAAGCAGACCGGTCAGGGCGTGGTGCTGTCCGAGCCGTCGAAGTGGGGCCAGCGGCTGACCGTCTTCGACTTCGACATGGAGCTGGTGAACGGCGCCTGGGAGGTGGTCACGGTCGGCGCGTCCGTGCTCAACTCCAACACGGTCGAGGAGGACCCGGAGATCGTCGGGCTGCTGCGCGACGAGCACGCGAAGGTCGTCGAGTACGTGAACCAGGTGGTCGGCGACTCCGCCGCGGCGATGACGGCGGCCGAGTCCCCGTACAAGGACACCCCGATCATCGACTTCATCAACCATGTGCAGGCCGAGACGGTCAAGGCCGCACTCGCGGGCACCGAGTGGGCGGCGCTGCCGGTGCTGTCGCAGGCCGCGTGCTTCTCGCGCACGGCCGCCATCCCGGCGGGCCGGGTGACCCTGCGCGACGTGGCCGGCCTGTACGTGTACGAGAACACGCTGGAGGCCCGCGTCCTGACGGGCGCGCAGATCAAGGCGTACCTGGAGTTCTCCGCGAACTACTTCGTGCGGACCCCGGCCGGCGCCCCGGTCGACGTCGCAAAGCTGACCAATGCCGACAACACCCCGGACTACAACTACGACGTGGTCAGTGGTGTCAGCTACGACATCGACATCGCCAGGCCGGCCGGCTCGCGCGTCTCGAACGTGCGGTTCGGCGGTGCGCCGATCGACGAGTCCGCGCGCTTTGTGTTCGCCGTGAACAACTACCGCGCCAACGGCGGCGGCAACTTCCCCGGTGTCGCCTCCGCTCCCCAGGTGTGGGCGAACTCCGAGGAGATTCGCAACACGATCATCACCTACGTGCAGGCGACCGGCACCATCGACCCGGCGCGGTTCGCCGGCGTGGACTGGCGGCTGACCCGCGACGGCGTGCCGGTGTTCTGATCCGTCACTCCCGCGCGTCGCGCCGGGTCGCGCAGTCCCTGTCCCGTACGTGCTCCAGCAGCACCCGGCGCAGTTCGCGGGCGGCGCGCGGGGGTTCGGCGTCCTTGCGGTGGGCGAGGGCGACGGTGCGGTGCAGCCCCGGTGGTGTGAAGGGCGTCGTCCGCAGCCGCGGGCGGCGCCCGGCCACCATGCTGGGCACGACGGCGTGGCCGAGCCCCGCCTCGACGAAGCCGAGGACGGCGTCCATCTCGCCGCCCTCGATGGCGAAGCGGGGCTCGAAGCCGGCCGCCCGGCATGCCCCGACGGTCAGTTCCCGCAGGTCGTAGCCGCGGCGAAACATCACCAGCGGCTGGTCGCGCAGATCGGCCACGTCGACGCGGGGCCCCGGCCAGGGCGGCGGCGCGTCGGCCGCGGTGACCACGACCAGGTCCTCGTGGAGCAGCGGGGTGGCGTCCAGCGCGGGGTCGTGGCTCTGCAGGGGCAGCACGATCAGCGCCAGGTCCAGGCTGCCGGAGGCCAGCTCCCGCACCAGGTCGCGGGAGCCGCCCTCCTCCACGAGCAGCCGGATGCCCGGGTAGCGGGTGTGGAAGTCGCGCAGCAGGTCGGGGAGCAGGCCGGTGCACAGGCTCGGTGTGGCGCCGAGGCGCACCCGCCCGCGGCGCAGCTGCACCAGTTCCTGCACCTCCTGTGTGGCGGCCTCGGTGTCCGCGACGATGCGCCGGGCGATCGGCAGCAGCGCCTCCCCCGCGTCGGTGAGGGCGATGTTGCCCCGGGCGCGGCTGAACAGCTCCGCGCCGAGCTCCCGCTCCAGGGCCTTGATCTGCTGCGACAGCGAGGGCTGGGCCACGTGGACGCGCTCGGCGGCCCGGGTGAAGTGCCGCGTGTCGGTGACGGCGAGGAAGTACACGAGTTGTTGCAGCTGCACGCCGCCCACGGTAATCGACGATAGGGCCGACCTATCGAAACGAGCCCGAACACGTCTTGGACCTTTCAATACGAGGGGATCTAGCGTCAGCCGCATGGCTTTGGCGACGAGAGCGGTGCGTCCGTCCGCGGTGCGGGCGCTGTGGGGCTCGACCGTGGGCAAGAAGGCGGTCATGGCCGCGACCGGCGTGATCATGCTGCTGTTCCTGGTCGCGCACATGGTGGGCAATCTGAAGATCTTCTTCGGCCCGACGGACTTCAACGGGTACGCGGCATGGCTGCGGACCATCGGCGAGCCGGCCCTGCACAACGGCTGGTACCTGTACATCCAGCGGACGGCCCTGGTGGCCGCGGTCGTCCTGCACGGCGTGGCCGCCTACCAGCTCAGCAGGCGCGACATCAAGGCGCGCCCGGCGAAGTACGCGCACACCAGGGCGCGCGCGAGCTACGCGACGCGCACGATGCGCTGGGGCGGGGTGATCCTCGGCCTGTTCATCGTGTGGCACATCCTCGACCTGACGACGCTGACCGTGAACCCTCGCGGCCAGGCGGAGCACCCCTACGAGAACGTGGTGGCCGACTTCCGGCTGTGGTGGGTGGACGTCGTCTACATCACGGCGATGCTCGCCCTCGGCCTGCACGTCCGGCACGGCTTCTGGAGCGCGGCGCAGACCCTCGGGGCGGTCACCAAGCGCAGCGACCGGGCCCTGAAGGCCACCGCGAACGTGCTGGCCCTGGTGCTGACCGCGGGATTCGTCCTCGTACCCGTCTCCGTGATGACCGGATTGGTGGACTGACCATGCTGTACCGCGAGGGCGACCCGCTCGCCGACACCAAGGCGCCTGCCGCGCCCATCGAGGAGCGCTGGAGCCGCCGCAAGTTCGAGGCGAAGCTCGTCAACCCGGCCAACCGCCGCAAGCACAAGGTCATCGTCGTCGGCACGGGCCTGGCGGGCGGCTCCGCCGGGGCCACGCTGGCCGAACAGGGCTACCACGTCGTGCAGTTCTGCTACCAGGACTCACCGCGCCGGGCGCACTCCATCGCCGCCCAGGGCGGCATCAACGCGGCGAAGAACTACCGCAACGACGGCGACAGCGTGCACCGGCTGTTCTACGACACCGTCAAGGGCGGCGACTTCCGGGCCCGCGAGTCCAATGTGCACCGCCTCGCCGAGGTGTCGCTGCAGATCATCGACCAGTGCGTGGCCCAGGGCGTGCCCTTCGCCCGCGAGTACGGCGGTCTGCTGGACACCCGCTCCTTCGGCGGCGTGCAGGTCTCCCGGACCTTCTACGCCCGGGGCCAGACGGGCCAGCAGCTGCTGCTCGGCGCCTACCAGGCGCTGTCCCGGCAGATCGATGCGGGGAACGTGGAACTGCACGCCCGCACCGAGATGCTGGACCTGATCGTGGTGGACGGCCGGGCCCGCGGCATCGTCGCCCGCGACCTGGTCAGCGGTGAGATCTCGGTGCACCTCGGCGACGCGGTGGTGCTGGCGAGCGGCGGCTACGGCAACGTCTTCTACCTGTCGACCAACGCCAAGGGCTCCAACGCGACCGCGATCTGGCGGGCGCACCGCCGGGGCGCGTACTTCGCCAACCCCTGCTTCACGCAGATCCACCCGACCTGCATCCCGCGCTCCGGCGACCACCAGTCGAAGCTGACGCTGATGAGCGAGTCGCTGCGCAACGACGGCCGCATCTGGGTGCCCAAGGCCAAGGGCGACGACCGCCCGCCGCACGAGATCCCCGAGGACGAGCGGGACTACTACCTGGAGCGGATCTACCCCTCCTTCGGCAACCTGGTGCCCCGCGACATCGCCTCCCGCGCCGCCAAGAACGTCTGCGACGAGGGCCGCGGCGTCGGCCCCGGCGGCCAGGGCGTCTACCTGGACTTCGCCGACGCGATCGCCCGGCTGGGCCGCGCCGAGGTGGAGGCGAAGTACGGCAACCTCTTCGAGATGTACGAGCGGATCACCGCCGAGGACCCGTACACCCGGCCGATGCGGATCTACCCCGCCGTGCACTACACGATGGGCGGCCTGTGGGTCGACTACGACCTGCAGACCACGGTCCCGGGCCTGTTCGCGATCGGCGAGGCCAACTTCTCCGACCACGGCGCCAACCGGCTCGGCGCCAGCGCCCTGATGCAGGGCCTGGCCGACGGCTACTTCGTGCTGCCGTCCACGATCAACGACTACCTGGCGCGCGGCCCGCACGACGCGGTCGCCCCGGACCACCCGGCGGTCACCGAGGCCGTCGCGGACGTCGAGGACCGGCTGAACCTGCTGCTGTCCGTGGACGGCGACCGGACCCCGGACTCCTTCCACCGCGAGCTCGGCGAGCTGCTGTGGGACGAGTGCGGCATGGCCCGCACCGAGGCCGGGCTGCACAAGGCACTGGAGCGCATCCCCGCGCTGCGCGAGGAGTTCTGGCGCCGCATCAAGGTGCCCGGCAGCGGCGAGGAGTTCAACCAGTCGCTGGAGAAGGCCAACCGGGTCGCGGACTTCCTGGAGCTGGCCGAGCTGATGTGCCTGGACGCGCTGCACCGCGCCGAGTCCTGCGGCGGCCACTTCCGCGAGGAGAGCCAGACCCCCGACGGCGAGGCGCTGCGCGACGACGAGAACTTCTCGTACGCCGCCGCCTGGGAGCACCCCGGCGACGGCGGCACGCCGGTGCTCCACAAGGAGGCGCTCGCCTTCGAGTACGTACACCCCACCCAGCGGAGCTACGCGTGAACCTCACCCTGCGCATCTGGCGCCAGCGGTCCTCGCAGGAGGACGGCGCCATGGTCACCTACCGCGTCGAGGACATCAGTCCCGACATGTCGTTCCTGGAGATGCTCGACGTCCTCAACGAGGAGCTGATCCTCGCCGGCGACGAGCCCGTCGCCTTCGACCACGACTGCCGCGAGGGCATCTGCGGCGCCTGCGGCATGGTCATCAACGGGCAGGCGCACGGCCCGGAGCGGACCACGACCTGCCAGCTGCACATGCGGCACTTCCAGGACGGCGACACCGTCGACGTCGAACCGTGGCGGGCCGCCGCCTTCCCGGTGGTCAAGGACCTGGTCGTGGACCGCTCGGCCTTCGACCGGGTGATCCAGGCCGGCGGGTACATCTCGGTGCCGACCGGCAGCGCGCCCGAGGCGCACGCCACGGCCGTCCCCAAGGCGACGGCGGACGTGGCCTTCGAGCACGCGGAGTGCATCGGCTGCGGGGCGTGCGTGGCGGCCTGCCCCAACGGCTCGGCGATGCTGTTCACCTCCGCGAAGGTCAACCACCTCAATGTGCTGCCGCAGGGCGGACCGGAGCGGGAGACCCGGGTGCTGAACATGGTCGCCGCCATGGACGACCAGGGCTTCGGCGGCTGCACCAACACCGGTGAGTGCGCCACGGCCTGCCCCAAGGGCATCCCGCTGCCGTCGATCGCCGCTATGAACCGCGAATACCTGCGGGCCGTGCGGAAGGGATCTCGCTGACCGGCGCCGTGGTGGAGGTCAGGCCGTACGTCGTGAAGGCCGTGCGGGCGGGGAGCGGATAGGGCTCCTTGCCCGTCACGGAGTTGAGGATGACGGCCGAGCGCCACGCGGCCAGGCCCAGGTCGGGGGCGCCGACACCGTGCGCGTGGCGGTCGGCGTTCTGCACGTACACCGATCCGCCGACCACCGGGTCCAGCACGATCCGGTGCTGCTCGTCGATCCGCGGCCGGCCCGCCGCGTCGTGGCGGATGTACGGGTCCAGGGCCGCGAGCAGCCCGTCGGCGGGGCGTTCGCGGTAGCCGGTGGCGAGCACCACGGCGTTGGTGAGCATCCGGGTGCGGGTGCCCTGCTCCTGGTGCTCCAGGTGGAGTTCGACGGCGCTCATGCCCATCCGCCCGGCGGTGCGCACGGTGACGCCGGGGGTGAGGACGGCGTCCGGCCAGCCGCCGCCGAGGGAGCGGCGGTACAGCTCGTCGTGGATGGCGGCGATGGTGCCGTGGTCGACGGCCCGGTGCAGCTGCCACTGCCGGGGCAGCAGGCCGTCGCGCACCGGCTCGGCCAGGCCGTGGAAGAAGCGCGCGTAGTCGGGGGTGAACTGCTCCAGGCCGAGCTTGCTGTACTCCATCGGCGCGAAGGCGGGGCTGCGCGCGATCCACGTCAGCCGCTCGCTCCCGGCGGGACGGGCGCGCAGCAGGTCGAGGAAGACCTCGGCCCCGGACTGGCCGGCGCCGACGACGGTGACATGGCCGGCGGCCAGCAGCCGGTCGCGCTGCGCGAGGTAGTCCGCGGAGTGCACGACCGGCACCACCGGCGCCTCGGCGAGCGGGCGCAGCGGTTCGGGGACGTACGGCTCGGAACCGATGCCGAGGACGAGGTTGCGGGCATGGCCGCGGCCCCGCGACTCCGCCTTTCCGTCGGCCCCCAGCCGGGTGTGGGCGACCTCGAACAGGCCGCGGCCCGGGTCCCAGCGGACGGAGTCGACCCGGTGGCCGAAGTGGGTGCCGGTCAGCGACTCGGCGACCCAGCGGCAGTAGGCGTCGTACTCGGCGCGGTGCACCTGGAAGCGCTCGGCGAAGTAGAACGGGAACAGCCTCTCCCGTGCCTTCAGCCAGTTCAGGTAGCTCCAGCGGCTGGTGGGGTCGGCCAGGCTCACCAGGTCGGCCAGGAAGGGCACTTGGAGGGTGGCGCCCTCGATCAGCAGCCCGGGGTGCCAGTGGAAGGCGGGCTCCTGCTCGTAGAAGGCGGCGCTGAGGTACGGGACGCCGTCGGCGAGGGCGGCCAGGGAGAGGTTGAACGGTCCGATGCCGATGCCGAGCAGGTCGTACGGCTGCTCGGCGTACGGGGCGGTCTCCGCGGCGCGGTCGGCGGTCGCGCACGGGGTGTACGGGGTGTACGCCGTGTGTCCCGGGTACCCGGTGTCTCCGCTGTGTTCGCTGTGTTCGCTGTGTTCGCTGTGTTGGGGGTACGCGGGGTACTCAGGGTCTTCAGCCACGGTCATCGGACGTGCTGCCTTCCTGGTGGGTCGCGCACACGAGCGCGAGGAGTGCCTGGAGGTCGCCGGCGGCCAGCGCCGGGTTGAGGAGGGTCGCCTTGAGCCACAGCCGTCCGCCGGCGCGGGCCCGGCCGAGGACCGCCCGTCCGTCGAGCATCAGCCGGCGCCGGATCGCGGCGACGGCCGTGTCGCCGGCCCCGGTGGGGCGCAGCAGCACGGTGCTGATCGCGGGGCGCGCGTAGAGGGTGAGGTCCGGGTGCCGTTCCACCAGGTCGGCCAGCTCGTGGGCGCGGTCGCACACGGTGTCCACGAGCCGGCCCAGGCCCTGCCTGCCGAGGGCGCGCAGCGTCACCGCGATCTTCAGCACGTCCGGGCGGCGCGTGGTGCGCAGCGAGCGGCCGAGCAGGTCGGGGAAGCCGGCCTCGGTGTCGTCCGCGGCGTTGAGGTAGTCCGCCTGGTGCCCGAGCGGACGCAGCGACTCCCCCTCGCGCACGGCGAGCACGCCCGCGGCGACCGGCTGCCAGCCGAGCTTGTGCAGGTCCAGGGTGACGGTGCCTGCCTCCGCCAGCCCGGCCAGCCGCGGCGCCTCCCGGTCGCTGAACAGCAGGGCGCCGCCGTAGGCCGCGTCCACGTGCAGGGCGGCGCCGTACTCCCGCGCGGCACGCGCCAGTTCGGGCAGCGGGTCGAGCGCGCCGGTGTCGGTGGTCCCGGCCGTGGCGACGAGCAGGGCGGGGCCCGGCACGGCGGCGAGCGCCGCGCGGGCCCGTGCGGGGTCGAGCACCCCGGCGGGGGTGTCGAGGACGACCGGCGCCGGCAGCCCGAGCAGCCACGCGGCGCGGGGCACGCTGTGGTGGACGTTGGCCCCGGTCACGATCCGCACACCGGGGGCGCGTTCGCGGGCGAGCAGCAGCGCGAGCTGGTTGGACTCGGTGCCGCCGGTCGTGATCAGGGCGTCGGGCGCGGCCGCCGCGGGGTGCACGAGCCGCGCCAGTGCCGCCGTCACCGCCGCCTCCAGGGCGGTCGCGGCCGGGGCCTGGTCCCAGGAGTCCATCGACGGGTTCAGCGCGCTCGCGGCCAGGTCGGCCGCCGCGGCCACCGCCAGCGGCGGGCAGTGCAGGTGCGCCGCGCAGAGCGGCTCCGCCGGGTCCGCCGCACCCTCGGCGGCCAGCCGCACCAGCGTCCCCAGGGCCTCCTCCGCCCCCGTCCCGTGCTCCGGCAGCACCTCCGCCAGGGCCTCCGCGACCCGCGCCGACACCGCGCCGGGTCCGCCCGCGGGCAGCGGGCCCGCGCGCCGCGCGGCACCCTCCGCGAGCGCGTCCAGCACCACCCCCAGCAACGGTCGCAGCCGGCGCGGCCCTCCCCTGCCGCCGGCGAGCTGAGGTGACACGGCCTGGCACCCTCCGAGAACGCGTCGATCACCGCCGCACGACCCGTCCGCGCGGTCCGGACTGCGTAACGACGCCGCCGGTCCGGGGATGCTGCCCCGGGTCCGAAGTCCCCCTCTTCGGACCGACGTCACCGCCGTGCGCGGGGGTGAGTGCCCGTCGGGCGCCCCCGCGCACCGCGGTGAGCGGTCACGCGCCCCGTACGCGCAGGGCGCGGGCCAGGTCGTCGAGCTGGTCGGCGAGCCTGCGCCGCAGGGCGGGCGTGGGAGCGGGATCGGCGGAACCGAGGCAGGCCTCGCCGAGTTCGAGGACGGAGACGTCGACGACGGCGCCGGGGAAGGCCCAGCGGCCGGCGGCGTCGGCCAGCGCGGGGCCCCGGCGGGCGGCGAGGGCGACGGCGGCCGGGTAGTAGCGCGGCACCCAGTCGCCGAGCAGGTCGAGCTGCTCGGGCTGCCAGAAGCCCTGGGCGGTCGCGTTGAACAGGTAGTTGGAGAGCGTGTCGTCCTCGAACATCGACGTCCACGCCTCCTGCTTGGCCTCCGGGTCGGGCAGCGCGGCCCGGCAGCGCGCGGCGCCCTCCCGGCCCGTGGCGCTGGGGTCGCGTTCGAGTTCGGCGGCGATGTCGGCGCGGTCGGCGGCGCCCAGGACGGCGAGCCGGGTGAGGACCTGCCAGCGCAGTTCGGGGTCGAGCGGCGGCCCGTCCGGCAGGGACCCCGCGGTGAGCCAGCCGCGCAGTTCGGCGGGGGCGGTGACGGCGGTGATCAGTTCGCGGGCGGCGGCGAGCCGCATGCCCGGGTCCTCGTGGCGGAGCAGCTCGCGGGTGAGCGACTCCAGGACGGCGAGCGCGTCGGGCCGCTGCCCGGCCGGCAGGTAGCGGTCGGCGATCTGGTGGCGGGCGAAGCCGAGCACGCCCTGCACCACCGCGACATCGGTCTCGTGCGGCAGGTGGGCGCGGGCCACGTCCAGGTAGGCGGCGGGCGGCAGTTCGCCGTCGCGCACCAGGTCGCGGGCGGCGTTCCACACCAGGGCCCGGGCGAGCGGGTCGGGCAGACCGCTCAGGCCGCTGACGAGGGTGTCCCAGGACCCGGCGTCGAAGCGGATCTTGGCGTACGTCAGGTCCTGGTCGTTGAGGAGCACCAGGTCCGGGCGCGGGCCGGGCCGCGTCGCGGCGGCCTCGGCGCCGGCGGGGACGTCCGTCTCGAAGCGCTCGCGCAGCACGAGCCGCGCCGGATCCGCACCGTCGCGGTCGTACGCGGCGACGGCGATGCGGTGCGGGCGCTCGCCCGCGCGGGCCACCTCCAGCCGCCAGCCGCCGTCCGCCTCGGCCGGGACCGGGGTGAGGGTGTCGACGCCGGTGGTGCGCAGCCAGCGGTCGGCCCAGGCGTGCACGTCCCGGTCGGTGGCGGAGGCGAGGGAGTCGATGAAGTCGGCGAGGGCGGCGTTGCCGAACCGGTGCCGGGAGAAGTGCTCGTTGATGCCGGCGAGGAAGTCCTTGCGGCCGAGCCAGGTCACCAGCTGCCGCAGGGCGGAGGCCCCCTTGGCGTACGAGATGCCGTCGAAGTTGAGCAGCGCCGACGCGGTGTCGGGGACGGCATCGGGATCGGGCGCGACGGGGTGGGTGGAGGGGCGCTGGTCGGCGTCGTAGCCCCAGCCCTTGCGGGCGACGGCGAAGTCGGTCCAGGTCCCGGTGAAGCGGGTGGCCTCGGAGAGCACCTGGTAGCCCATGTACTCGGCGAAGGACTCGTTCAGCCAGATGTCGTCCCACCAGCGCAGCGTGACGAGGTCGCCGAACCACATGTGCGCCATCTCGTGGGCGACGACCATGCCGCGGGTCTGCCGCTCGGCGTCGGTGACGGCGGACCGGAAGACCATCTCGTCGCGGAAGGTGACCAGGCCCGGGTTCTCCATCGCGCCCGCGTTGAACTCGGGGACGAAGGCCTGGTCGTAGGAGTCGAACGGGTAGGGCTCCGCGAAGAGTTCGTGGTAGCGGTCGAAGCAGCGCCGGGTGATGTCGAACAGCTCCTCGACGTCGGCGTCGAGGTGGGGTGCCAGCGAGCGCCGGCAGTGCAGGCCGAAGGGCAGGCCCGCGTGCTCGGTGCGCACCGTGTGCCAGGGACCGGCGGCGACCGCGAGCAGATAGGTGCTGATGCGCGGGGTCGGCGCGATCCGCCAGTGGCCCTCGGCCTCACCGGTGCGCTCGGCGACGCCGTTGCCGAGGACGGTCCAGGCGGGCGGTGCGGTGACGGTGACCTCGAAGACGGCCTTCAGGTCGGGCTGGTCGAAGGCGGCGGCGACGCGCTGGACGTCGTCGAGGAAGAGCTGGGTGTACAGGTACGTCTCGCCGTCGGCGGGGTCGGTGAAGCGGTGCATGCCCTCCCCGGTGCGCGAGTAGCGCATGTCGGCCTCGATCCGCAGCTCGTGCGGGCCCGCCGTGAGGCCGGTGAGGGGCAGCCGGTTGTCCTCCAGGGCGGCCGGGTCGAGCACCTGGCCGTCGAGGACCGCGCGGTGCAGGACGGCGGGCTTGAGCTCGGCGAAGGTGTCGCCGTCGGCGAGGGCGGTGAAGCGGATGACGGTGGTGGAGCCGAACACGTCGTCACCACGCGTCAGGTCCAGGTCGACGGCGTAGGTGTGGACGTCGAGGAGCCGGGCGCGGGTCTCGGCCTCGGCACGGGTGAGAGCAGGCATGCCGCCATGCTGCCTCATGGGCCGTACGACCCGCACGGAAGTTCGCTGCGGGCGGCAGCGGGGGCGTCAGGAGGGGCGGACGGCGGCGGCGTCGACGACCAGGTAGTCGCCGCGGCCCCGGGTGCAGGTGATCAGGCGCAGGGCGGGGGCGCCGGTACCGGTGGACCAGGCACCGGTGAGCCGGGAGCGCCCCGGGACGCGGCGGACCCGGGTGACCGCGAAGCGGGCGCGGCTGCCGTCGCGGCGGGTGACGACGACCGTGTCGGACGGGCGCAGGTCGCCGAGGTCGTGGAAGACGCCCCGGGCGCCTCCGGTGTCGTGGTGGCCGACGAGCACGGCGGTGCCGGGGTCGCCGGGCGCGGCGCTGCGGTCGTACCAGCCCGCCCAGTGGCGGCCCTCGTCGCCGGCGGGGGTCTGGAGGCTGCCGTCGTCGTTGAGCCCGAGGTCCAGAACGCGCGCGTGGACCCGGGCGCGGGCTATGTCGAGGCGCACGGGGGTGTGGCCGGACGGGTCGGCGGCCCGCGCGGAGGTGCTGCCGTGGACGACGGCGTCGCCCGCGCCGTGACCGCCCGCGCCGGTGTGCCCGACGGCCCGGACCGTCACGGCGGTGGCGACGGCGAGCAGCGCGAGGGCGAGCAGGTTGATCCGGCGGTGGGACGCCGGTACGGGGCCCATGGGCTCACCGCGGGTGGACCGCGTAGCGCACACCCCACACGCCCAGGGCCAGCAGTCCCGCGAACACCGCCGCGAGCGGGCCGCACGCGACCGCGGCACAGCACACGACGGCGGCGACCCCGGTGGCCAGGAGGGCGGCGAGGACGGCGGGCGGCAGGGACAGGGCAGGCATGGCGACGGGGTCCTTCGCGGCTGGCGGCTACGGCGACGGTCCCCAGGGTACGGAGCCGGGGGCGTGCCGCGCCTCCCCCGTCCGTCCCGGTCCGTGTCCACCGAAAGTATGGTCCGGGCAGCGGGCCTTGCGTCTCAAGTAGGACAGCGGGCAGGCTCGCCGGATGATCGCCACGATGCAGCTCACCGTGATCGACTGTCCCGACGCGAGGGCGTTGGGCGCCTTCTACCAGGGGATCCTCGGCGGGGTCCTGGACGCCTCCAACGCCTCCTGGGTGACCCTGACGGCTCCGGGCGGCACGCGCTTCGCGTTCCAGGAGGTGCCGTTCCACCGCCCGCCGCGGTGGCCGGACCCCGAGCACCCGCAGCAGCTCCACCTCGACTTCGAGGTGCCCACCCGCGCGGACGTGGAACGGGCGCGGAAGGAGGTGCTCGCGCTCGGCGCGGCCTTCCTGCACGACAGCGGGGGCGAACGCAGCGGTTTCCTCGTCTTCGCGGACCCCGCCGGGCACCCGTTCTGCCTCTGCTACGGGCAGCTCCCGCCGCCCCCGGCACCCGCCGCGGGCTGACCCGGAGCCGCCCCGGGACGCGGCGGCAGCCGGATGTCGGTGGTCACTTGTACGGTGTTTCCCACACCGGCGCCGGGGTGTCCGGCGCGTCGTCAGGGGGGCGAACGGATCCGGCCGAGGGGGGACGGCATGCTGCGGGGGCCGCACGAGTACGAGCCGATGGAGCACGATCCGCGGGACCCGGAGGCGGTGCGCCGGGTGACGTACGTGCTCTTCCTGCCGGACGGCCGCTGCGCGGTCCCCGCGGAGGGCCACGGCGGCGCCGGCCTGCGGCTGCCGTCGGGCCGCGTGCTGCCGGGCGAGGACTGGGGGCTGGACACCTCCGAGCGGGTGCCGCTGATGACCGCCGGCTTCCTGCGGCAGCGGGTGCACCCCTTCGCCTACGACGGCCTGGAGCTGCGGCTGTACGCGTGGCTGGACGGCGACCGCTACCGCGGGCGGCGGCCGCACACCCGGGTGGAGCTGTTCGCCGGCACCCCGCAGGAGGTCGCCGCGCGGCTGGCGGACCGCACCGAGCGGCGGGCCGTGCTGGACGCGGCACGCTCCTTCCGTGAGCAGGACGACGCCTCGTGGTTCGCGGACAACCTGCGGCTGATCCAGCCCGCCTATCTGCGGGCCGCGACCGCCGAGGGCGGCTCCGGCTTCGGCGGCGGCCCGCAGGAGTGGCGGGCGCGCCGCTCGATGGTGGTGGAGGCGCTGCACAGGGACGGCACCTTCCTCGACGTCGGCTGCGCCAACGGGTTGCTGATGGAGTCCGTGCGGGCGTGGGCCGCCGAGCGCGGCCGGGCGGTCGAACCGTACGGGGTGGACATCGCGCCGGGCCTGGTGGAGCTGGCGCGCCGCCGGCTGCCGCAGTGGGCTGACCGGATATCCGTCGGCAACGCGCTGGACTGGCGCCCGGACGGTGGCCGGCGCTTCACGTTTGTGCACGTCCTCGCCGACTGCGTGCCGCCGGCGCGGCTCGGCGGAGCGGCTGGCGGGGACGGGGTTGCCGGTGGCCGGTTCGGCGTCGGGTTCGGGTCCGGGTCCGGATCGTACGGCGACAACGGCGTGGGTGGACGCGTAGGCTCGTAGGGTCGCACCGCTTGGGGGAGGCGCCGTGGGCGAGCCGTCGTCCAGCCCGATCGAGCACGGCTTTCCGCATCTGGAGAAGGTGCGGTCGGCCCTGACCGCGCTCTACCGCAGGCTGTCGTACGACACGGTGAGCCGCTTCGCGGCGAGCGTCCGCCCGGAGGCGGTGGAGTTCCCGCAGGACGAGGACCTGCACCTGGGCGCGCAGCGGGTGGCCCGGGTCATCGTGCAGCACTTCCGGCTGCCCGAGGCCCGGATGGTGGTGAGCTTCCGCGACATGGCGCACGCGGGCAATGTGGAACTGGCCTCCGGCCCCGAGTACTTCGTGGAACTGCACGACCGCTTCCGGGAGGACCGGCGCGATGTGGGCGCGGCGCTGGCGCACGAGGTCATGCATGTGTATCTGCACCGGCTCGGCCTGGAGTTCCCCGGGACGCGGGACAACGAGATCCTCACGGACACCGCGACGGCCTACCTCGGCGCGGGCTGGCTGCTGCTGGACTCCTACCGGGAGGAGCCGGCGCTGTTCGGCGACCGGGTGACGATGGCGGCGACGAAGCTGGGCTACCTCACCCCGGAGGAGTTCGGGTACGTCCTGGCCAAGCGCGCGCTGGCGTTCGGCGACGACATCGAGCCGTGGCTGACCGGCCCCCGGGCCCGCGACGCCTACCGGGACGGTCTCGGGCTGGCCCGGGAGGACCTGCGGAACGCGCCGCTGCTAGGCTGCGGCTGGGCGAACCGCCGGCGCTACGCCCACGACCGCCGCCGCGGCACCGCGCACCCGGTGGCCGGCTACGCCTTCGAGGGGGAGGCGCCGATGCGGGTCTCCTTCCCCTGCCCGACCTGCCGCCAGCGCATCCGCGTCCCGGTGCGCGGCCGGGTCAAGGCACGGTGCGGGCTGTGCCGCACCGTGCTGGAGTGCGACACCTGAGCCGGTGGCCGGCGGCGCGTGGCCGGGCGGTCAGACGCGGGCCGGTGCCGTCTCGCGCAGGAAGTCCAGCAGCGCCGCGTTGACCTCCTGCGGGCGCTCCTGCTGCGTCCAGTGGCCGCAGCCGCGGAGCACGACGGGCTCGCGCAGCGTCGGGTAGATCTGCGGCAGCGCCGGAACGAGGTCGGAGACGCCGGGGAAGGCGTGCACGACGTCGCGGTCGCCGGTGATGTACAGCCCGGGGACCTGGAGGGTCGCGCCGTTCCAGGGCGCCGTCAGCCGCCAGTTGAGGTCGAGGTTGCGGTACCAGTTGAGCCCGCCGGTGAAGCCCTCGGCCCCGTACTCGGCGACGAAGGTGGCGACGTCCTCCTCGGTCAGCCAGGCCGGCAGCTTCTCCGGCTCGCCGACGAGGTCGAGGAACCCGTGGCCGGGCGGGACCAGCGGTTGCGCGGGAACGGGGTCGTTGGCCGGGTTGTCGCCGGAGGCGCCGTACAGGAAGCGGCGGAAGGTGGAGGTCGGGTCGGCGGCGAACTCGGCGTCGGCGACGCCGGGTTGGGCGAAGTAGTTCCAGTAGAAGCGTCCGTCGTACAGCTCCGACATGGCGCGCAGCGGGGGCATGTCCCCGCCGCGCGGGGTGGGCGGGACGCTCAGCCCGGCCACGGCGCGCACCACGTCGGGACGCAGCAGCGCGGTGTGCCAGGCGACGGGGGCGCCCCAGTCGTGGCCGACGACGACGGCGGTCTCCTCGCCGAGGGCGTGGATCAGCCCGATCACGTCGCCGACCAGGTCCAGCATGGTGTACGCGTCGACGGCTTCGGGGCGGTCGCTGCGCCCGAAGCCCCGCTGGTCGGGCGCGACCACCCGGTAGCCGGCCGCGGCGAGCGGGCCGAACTGGTGGCGCCAGGAGTACCAGCACTCGGGAAAGCCGTGCAGCAGTACGACGAGGGGGCCCTCACCCTCCTCCGCGATGTGGAGGCGGAGACCGTTCACTTCGGCATAGCGGTGTTCGACCATGGCGCTCAGGCTATGCGCCCGCCGTCCGGCCGCGCCGCCGAAATCAGGTCACCGGGGACACCGAACGCCGTTCCGCGGCTCAGGGGGTGACGACGGCGAAGTTCCGGTCGGGGCCGTCCAGCAGGCCGACGAGGGTGGTGACCACCTTGAGGTCGCCCTCGTGCTCGATCCCGTCGAAGCGCCCGCCGGCCAGCAGTCCCTGCAGTTCGGGCCGGGTGAGGGTGAGGGTGAGGTCGGCGTGCCGGCTGGGGCGGCCGTCCTGGGTGGACCAGTGGGTGAGCGCGCCGTTGGAGAGCGTGAGGTGCCAGGTGCGGTGCTCGTCGGTGAGCCGCCAGTCGATGGTGAGGTGGGTGTCCCAGGCCCGGGGGCCGTTGATCCGGATGGCGAGCGAGTCGATCAGCTGGTCGACCGTCAGGGCGGCGGTGAGCTCGGGACCGGCCGTCGTCGTGGGGGTGGGGCTGATGCCGTCGCGCAGTTCCTTGGCGCCCATCAGGTAGAAGTTCCGCCAGGGCCCGTTCTCGCAGCCGAAGCCCAACCGCGTGTACACAGCCGCCAGTTCGCGGCGGGCGCTCTCGTGCCCGGGGTCGGCGAAGACGGCGTGGTCGAGCAGGGTCGCGGCGAAGCGCAGGTCGCCGGCGTCGGCGTACTCCCGCGCCTTGGCCACGGTGGCGTCGGCGCCGCCGAGGCAGTCCACGTACCGGCGCGCCTCCTCCGCCGGCGGATGCTGCCACAGGTGGGCGGGGTTGCCGTCGAACCAGCCCATGTAGCGCTGGTAGACCGCCTTCACGTTGTGGCTGAGGGAGCCGTAGTAGCCGTGGTTGGCGTGGAAGCGCTCCAGGGCGGGCGGCAGCCGCAGTTCCTCGGCGATCTCGCTGCCGGTGAGGCCCTGGTTGAGCAGCCGCAGCGTCTGGTCGTGGAGGTAGGCGTACAGGTCGCGCTGGTGGGCCAGCAGCCGGTGGATGTTCTCCCGGCCCCAGGTGGGCCAGTGGTGGGAGGCGACGACGACGTCGACGGAGTTGCCGAACATCACCAGCGACTCGTTGAGGTACCGGGCCCACTCGCGGGCGTCGCGGACCTGGGCGCCGCGCAGGGTCAGGATGTTGTGCATGGTGTGGGTGGCGTTCTCCGCCATGCACAGCACGCGTTTGCCGGGGAGCACGAAGTTCATCTCGGCGGGCGCCTCGGTGCCCGGGGTGAGCTGGAAGACGATGCGGACGCCGTCGAGGGTCTCGTCCTGCCCGGTGCGGGTGACGGCGACGGTCGGCCGGATCAGGGCAATGGCGCCGGTGGAGACGGTCTGCCCGAGCCCGCAGCCGATCTGGCCGGCGGGGCCCTTGGGCAGTTCCGAGCCGTACATGTAGACGGCGCGGCGGTTCATGGCGGTGCCCGCGTAGACGTTCTCGCTGGCGGCGTGCTCCAGGAAGCCGGCCGGGGCGAGGACCGGGACCGGGTCGTGGCCGTACGGCAGGACGCCGCGCGCGCCGCCGAAGTGGTCGACGTGGCAGTGGGTGTAGATGAGCGCGGTGACCGGCCGGTCGCCCCGGTGCTCGCGGTAGAGCGCCAGGGCGGCGGCCGCGACCTCGGTGGAGTGCAGCGGGTCGATGACCACGACCCCGCGGTCGCCCTCGACGAGTGTCATGTTGGACAGGTCCAGGCCGCGGACCTGGTAGACGCCCTCGACGACCTCGAACAGCCCCTGCTTCGCCGCGAGCCTGCTCTGCCGCCACAGGCCCGGGTGGGCGGTGTCGGGGCAGGGTTCCTGCAGGAAGGAGTAGGCGTCGTTGTCCCAGACCACCCGGCCGTCGTCGGCGGTGACACGGCCGGGCGCCAGGGCGCCGAGGAAGCCGCGTTCGGCGTCGGCGAAGTCCGTCGTGTCCTCGTGGTCGGGGGGCGCGAGAGCGGTCATGGGAACACGATCCCAGCGATTCGCACCTTTTGTCTCGTTCATCTGCGCCACCAGCGGCGCAGCACCTCCTCGGCGGGTTTGCCGTGCGGCGTGTAGGCCAGCCGCGCCGGTGTCTCACCGCTGTCCGGCCAGTCGTCCCACATCCACCAGCACACCCCGGCCCACCAGCGCTCCCCCTCCATGGCGCCGAGCAGGGCCTGGTAGGCGGCGGCCTGCTCGTCGTCGGCGGGACGCGCGCTGACCGTCCAGGACCAGGGGGCGGTGGTGGTGCCGCGCTGGCTGACGTAGCCGGCCTCGGTGAACAGCACGCGGCGGTGGTGCCGGGCGGCGAAACCGGCGAGTTGCCGGGCGATCGGCCGCCAGGCGGCGCGCAGCCGGCCGACGTCGGTGGTGGGGCGGTCGGCCAGCGGCCAGTACGCGTCGACACCGATGAGGTCGAGGTCGTCCCAGAAGGGGATGTGCGCGTACTCGTCGTAGTTGGCGGCGTAGACCAGGGGTCCCCGGTAGTCCCGCCGGACGGCGCGGACGACCGCCCGCCAGCGGGCGCCGTCCCGCGAGGTGCCGGCCAGTTCGGTGCCCACGGACAGCTGCTCCGCCCCGAGGTCCTCGGCGAGGCGCGCGTAGTGGGTGATGAAGCGGGTGTACGCGCCGAACCATGCGGCGGGGTCGGCGGGCCGGATCTCCGCGCGGTCCTGGTCGCCGGGGAGGTCGACGTGCGGCTTGAGCAGGACCTTGAGGCCGGCGGCGTGCGCCTCGCGGATGATCCGGCGCAGCGAGTCGTCGCTCGCGGTCTCCCCGGTGGTGTGCATCGACGCGGCGCCGGGGGCCGACTGGTACCAGGTCGGGGTGAGCGACACCCAGCCCGCCCCGGTGGCCGCGATGTCGCGCAGGTAGCGGCCCGCGGCGGGGCTGTCGTAGTCCTCGGCGGCCCACGACGGCAGGGCGATGCCGCGCAGCCGGGGCGCCCCGGCCCCGGCCGGTGCGGACGGGTGCGCGGGGGCTACGGAACGGCCGTCGCCGTCGTCGGCCGCGGGGACGGCGGTGCAGCCGGCGGTGAGGGCGAGGACCGCCGCCGCCGCGAGAGCGGCGGCGGCGGTCCTCCGGATCAGGGTCACGTGAGCGCCGCGGGGCTGACGAAGGTGTAGCCGAGGGCGCGGATGCCGTCGACCGTCTCCTGGAGCGGCTGGACCGGGTTGTACGGGTGGTAGAAGAAGCTGGCGAAGCCGTCGCGCACGGCGAGGTTCGCCTTGGCCGAGGCGATCAGGTCGGCGGGCAGCCGGGCCGGGTGGTTGTTGTACGCCTCGGGCTCGTAGTTGCCGATGTTCTCGGGCAGCACGGTGGTGCCGTACACGTCCTTCACGACATAGGGGAAGAACTGCCCGATGAAGCGATTGGGATCACCGGCGGTACCGCTCAGCGTCCCGGAGAAGTACAGCGAGCGCTCCAGGCGGGCCGTGAAGTTCCGCGCGAAGACCTTGTAGTCGGTGGCGGAGGCCGCGTAGTGCGGGGTGGTCCACAGCTTCGGCGTCGGCAGCCCGGCGAGGGTGAACTGGGCGAGGCCGAGGGTCACCCGGGTCTGCGCCCACAGCGCGGAGTCCTCGGCGACCGGGCCGTCGTAGACCACGTTGTCGGCGCTGTCGACGTGGGCCCGGTAGAACTCGAAGTCGTCGCCGGAGACGCCGTTGTAGGGGTTGGCGACGGTGCCGTACTGGTGGGTGTAGCCGTGGTTCATCAGGACGGCGCCGCGCGCCAGCATGTACTTGAGCGCGGAGACCACTTGCGGGCGCTGGAGCAGGGTGACGGTCTCGGGCCGGCCGTTGTTGTAGGTGCCGTGCGGGTCGGTGTAGACGGGGATGACGTTGATGCCGTAGGGGATCCTCTGCGAGTAGAGGTAGTCGGCCGTCGCGCGCAGTTCGGCCGGGTCGGAGTCGGGGCTGATGTCCTCCAGCCGCAGCAGTGCCCGGTGCCGCTCGGGGGTGCTGGGCGCCAGGGCGTCGAAGAGCAGGTCCTCGAAGGCGATGACGCGGTCGGTCTCCGAGACGTAGGCGAACGGGATCTCACCGACGTAGGTGAGGTTGCCCGAGCGCACCGCCCACGGGAAGGACGTGCCGGTGCCCGTGTCGACTGCCTGGGCCAGCTCCGTCACCGCCGGGTAGCCGGGCCCCGACACGATGGCGGGGCGCAGCACGCCGCCGTCCTGGCCGGCCGGGATCTTCCGGGTGAGGGTCTGGTCCCGGTACGTCACCTGCGTGACGGAGCCGGAGTCGAAGTACGAGGTGCTGGGGTCCCAGCCGTACGTGCTCTGGAACTGGGCGGCGCCGGTGGCGTTCGCCAGTGACCAGATGTTGTCCCCGACCCAGGTCACCGGGCGGGTGGTGGTGACGACGTCCTGGTAGAACGCGGCCGGGACGGCGTCGGGGACGCTGCCGCCGTAGTACGTCGAGCCGAGGTAGACGGTCGCCGTGTACTGGTTCACCATGCCGGCGGTGTACTGCTGGACCGGCTTGGCGGTCACCGTGCCGAAGTGGCCGGCGAGGTTGGCGGTGGCCATGGCGTACAGCTCACCGAGCTGTCCGTAGGGCCCCGCGGTGTCGTAGAGCACGAGCGCGGAGGTACCGGACGGCGCGACGGCGGGTGCCGCGAGCGCCGCGGCCCGCGCGGCCGGCCGGCTCGCGGCGGCCTGCCGGAGCGGGCCCTCGGTACGGCGGTCGCGGTCCGCGGACTGCTGGGACTTCGCCCACGCGCCCAGGTCGATCGCGCCGACGCCCGAGCGGCCGGCGAGATTCTCCGCGTGGCGGTGAAGGTGCCCGCCGAGGTCGGCCTCCGGGCCGCGGGGTGCGGCGCCGGCCGGGCCGGTCAGGAATGCGGCGCCCACGAGCGACGCGACGAGCATGAACACGACGGAGACCCGGGACTTCCGCGGTCTCCTGATGCGGGATTGCATATTTCCCCCCATTGCACCGAATGAACAGGCCGCTGATTGTTCAGAGCGGCAATGCCCGCTGTCAACCGGATCATCGGATGTGCATCCCGTTCGATTATCCATTCCATTACCGTGGCCAATCCCACCCGGACGGGTGAATTACCTTCTCCCCCAACCCTCCTCACCTGCAAGAACGCAAGGCTTACCAGGAGCCCTCTCCCACGGCTGACGCCATCGCGGATGATCGTCTAAAAGTATCTGCTAACTTCCGTGAGGGAGTTTCGGCCCGACTGTGGAGCCGAAGCGAATTGGGGGGACTCACTCATGTACGGAAGGCCCGCACTGGGCACAATGCTGCCGCTTGCCGGTATGGCATCGGCGACGAGAACCGTCCCTGGCATTCCTTTCGCCAGGGCTTTACAAATAGCAGCAGGAATGGGCTTCCTGCTGTACTGCCTGATCGCATTCGGTCTGCTGACCGCCCGATGGTGGCTGCGCCGGCACACCGGCCGGACCCCGGCCCCGCGGCTCCCCGGGAGCGGCGGATGATCTCCCGGATCCCGTTGTGGGCCGCGACCTCGCTGATCGTGATGGCCGGCGCCTACAACACCGTGCTCTTCCTGCTCTCCAGACGGCGGATCCGCCGATCCCGCCGCCCCGGCACACCCCGCTTCTACGTCTTCCTGCTGGCCTGCCTCAACGAGGAGAAGGTCATCGGCGAGAGCCTGGCGCGCATCACCTCACTGCCCGCCGACAGCTTCGTCGCCCTGGTCATCGACGACGCCTCCGACGACCGCACGGCCGATGCCGTCCGCGCCGCCGACCCCGGCGGCGAGCGGGTCTGGCTCTACCGGCGCCGGCTGCCCGACGCCCGGCGCGGCAAGGGCGCGGCGCTCAACGCCGGCGTACGGCACCTGCGGTCCTCGGGACTGCTCGGCGGCCGCGACCCGCGGGACGTGATCATCTGCGTCGTCGACGCCGACGGCCGGCTGGACCCGCACACCCTGCAGTCCGTGGACCCGTACTTCGACGACCCGGGCACCGGCGCCGTCCAGATCGGCGTCCGGATGTACAACCGCCACCTGGGCCTGCTCGCCCGGCTCCAGGACATGGAGTTCGTCGTCTACGGCGACGTCTTCCAGAGCGCCCGGCGCTTCATCGGCAGCGTCGGCATGGGCGGCAACGGGCAGTTCATGCGGCTGTCCGCGCTGGAGTCGCTGGGCGGCGCGGGCCCGTGGAGCGACAGCCTCACCGAGGACCTCGACCTGGGCGTCCGGCTGATCGCCCGCGGCTGGCGCAACCAGTACTGCACCACCGCGGCGGTCTCCCAGCAGGCCGTGCTCGACGTGCGCCGGCTGGTGCGGCAGCGCTCCCGCTGGTTCCAGGGCCACCTCCAGTCGGCCAACCTCGTTCCGCTGATCCTGCGCGAGGTCGCCACCCGGCCGGCCCTGGACCTGCTCTACCACCTGTCCAGCCCGGTGCTGATCCTGCTGACCTCGCTGCTGCCGCTCTCCTTCCTCATCGCCCTCGCCGGCACCGCCGTCGCCTCCGTACGCGCGGGCCACTCGCTCGTCTCGCCGATGTGGCTGCTCGGCCCGTACGTGCTCTCCTTCACCGCGGCCTATGTGTACGGGTTCGTCTACGCCAAGCGCGAGCGCACCCTCGGGCTGCTGCGCTCGGTCCTGGTCGCGCACGTGTTCATCCTCTACGGCTACATCTGGTTCGCCGCCGGATGGTGGGGCCTGTGGCGGATGGTCACCGGAAAGCGCACCTGGCTGAAGACCGCCCGCACCTGACGCGCACCGCGCGTTCCCCACGCTCATCAGCACACCGACACAGACCGCCACACCGTCCCAGGGGGATCCATGTCCGCATACTCCGCCGATGCGCCCGAAGTGCCGGGCACCATCCGCGCGATGCTCGTCCTCGGCACCAGGCCGGAGGTGATCAAGCTGGCCCCGGTGGCCCGCGCGATGGCCGCCTCCGACCTCTTCGAACCCCTGGTGGTCACCACCGGGCAGCACCGCGAGATGCTCCACCAGATGCTGGACCTGCTCCGGGTCCCGGCCAGGACCGACCTGGACGTGATGCGCGAGCGCCAGCAGCTGTCCGAACTGACCGCCCGTCTGGTGGAGGGCCTGGGCGAGGTGATCCGGGGCGACCGCCCCGACCTGGTCGTCGTCCAGGGCGACACCACCACCGCGCTGGCCGGCGCGCTGGCCGCCTTCTACGAGCGGGTGCCCGTCGCCCACGTCGAGGCGGGCCTGCGCACCGGCGTCCTCGACAACCCCTTCCCCGAGGAGCTCAACCGGCGCCTCATCGGACGCATCGCACGTTGGCACTTCGCGCCCACGGCGCGTGCCGCCGGCCATCTGCGTGCCGAAGGGACCCCGGACACCCAGGTGTTCGTCACCGGCAACACCGTCATCGACAACCTGCTGTGGGTGATCGGCGAGGGCGTCGGCCGCAGCGCCTTCCCCGGCACCGGCCGCCGCCGGGTGCTGCTGACGCTGCACCGCAGGGAGAACCAGGGCGAGCGCATGCGCGCGATGGGCAGGGCGCTGCGCCGGCTCGGCGAGCGCGGTGACGTGGAGATCCTGCTGCCGCTCCACAAGAGCCCGGCCGTCCGAGACGCGCTGCTCCCCGAACTGACCGGCCATCACGCGGTCCATGTCGTCGAGCCGCTGGGCTACCCGGACTTCGCGGCCACCCTCGCCGACAGCGACCTGGTGCTCACCGACTCCGGCGGCATCCAGGAGGAGGCGCCGAGCCTCGGCAAGCCCGCCCTGGTGCTGCGTACGACCACCGAGCGGCCCGAGGCCGTCGAGGTGGGCGCGGCCCGGCTCATCGGCACCGACCCCGAGGCGATCCTCGGCGCGGCGACGCGGCTGCTGGACGACCCGGCCGAGTACCACCGCATGGCGACCGCGGGCAATCCCTTCGGCGACGGCCTCGCCGCCGACCGCATCCTCGCGCAACTTGCGGAGGACTTCGGCGAGTTCGGGACGGACGTGCGTGGTGACGCGCTGCACGGCGAACTCGCCGCGGCCGCTTCGCCGCAGGCCGCGGAGCCGTACTCCAGGGCATGACCACCGCGCCCCGGTTCCTGATGTCCCGGCCCCTCCCCCGCCCGCGGCGGAGGGGCCGCCGGCCTGCCGGGATCACGCTGGCGGTGCTGCTGCTGGTGGCGGGCGGCGTCGTGTACGCCTGCACCCGGCCCGGCGCGGCGGTCCCCGGCTGGGAGGACGGCTCGGTGCACGGGCGCTGGCTGTCGGTGTACGACGGGTACGGCGACAACCGCGGCGACGACACCTCGCTGACGCTCACCCCGGCCGCCTCGACCCGCCCCGACGAGACGCACGCCGGACTGGTCGTCACCACCGAGCGGTACGCCGACGTGGCGTACACCGCGCGCATGCGGGCCCTGCGCCGGCTGCGCTCCCCCGCGCCCAACCCGTGGGAGGTGCCCTGGCTGGTGTGGGGGTACGGCGACCCCGAGCACTTCTACTACGTCACCCTCAAGCCCAACGGCTGGGAGCTGGGCAAGCGCGACCCCGCCTACCCCGGCGGCCAGCGCTTCCTGGCGACCGGGCCGACACCGTTCCCGCCCGGCCCGTGGTACGAGGTCGGGGTGGAGCAGCGCGGCGCCGTGGTCACCGTCACCGCGGGCGGGCGCTTCCTGACCTCGTTCACCGACGCCGAACGGCCCTACACAAGCGGCAGCGTGGGCGCCTACACCGAGGACGCGCAGGCCGCGTTCGCCGGTTTGCAAGTGCGGCGCCTGCCCTCGGCCGGGTAGTGAGGGCAGACGCCGCCTTCCGTTCCGTACGCCGTTGTACGGGACAGCTCTCTTCTCCGCGGAACGCTCAGACCGTCAGCGGCCGGTCCGTCGGGCGGATCGGGGCGGGCAGGATGCTGGCGCCGGTGAGGAAGCGGTCCACCGCGCGGGCGGCGGAGCGGCCCTCGGCGATAGCCCACACGATCAGCGACTGGCCGCGCCCGGCGTCGCCGGCGACGAAGACGCCCTCGACGTTGGTGGCGAAGTCCTTGTCGCGGGCCACGTTGCCGCGGGCGTCCATCTCCAGGCCCAGCTGCTCGGCCAGGCCGTTCTTCTGGTCGGTGCCGGTGAAGCCCATGGCCAGCGTCACCAGGTCGGCCGGGATGACCTTCTCGGTGCCCGGCTGCGGGACGAACTTCCCGTCCTGGAAGACGACCTCGACCAGGTGCAGCGCCGTGACGTTGCCGTGCTCGTCGCCCTCGAACCGCACGGTGTTGACGGCGTAGACCCGCTCGCCGCCCTCCTCGTGGGCCGAGGTGACCTTGTACGTCATCGGCATGGTCGGCCACGGCTGGTGCGCCGGGCGGTCGTCGGACGGCCGCGGCATGATCTCCAGCTGGGTGACCGACAGGGCGCCCTGGCGGTGGGCGGTGCCGACGCAGTCCGCGCCGGTGTCGCCGCCGCCGATGACGACCACGTGCTTGCCCGCCGCGCTGATCGGCGGGGTGACGAAGTCGCCCTCCTGCACCTTGTTCGCCAGCGGCAGGTACTCCATGGCCTGGTAGATGCCCTTGAGCTCGCGCCCCTCGGCCGGCAGGTCCCGCCACTGGGTGGCGCCGGCGGCGATGACGACCGCGTCGTACCGCTTGCGCAGCTTGGCGCCGTCGATGTCGCGGCCGATCTCCACACCGGTGCGGAACTTGGTGCCCTCCGCGCGCATCTGCTCGATGCGCCGGTTGATGTGGCGCTTCTCCATCTTGAACTCGGGGATGCCGTAGCGCAGCAGACCGCCGATGCGGTCGGCGCGCTCGTACACCGCGACCGTGTGGCCGGCCCGGGTCAGCTGCTGGGCGGCGGCCAGGCCGGCGGGGCCCGAGCCGATGACGGCGACGGTCTTGCCGGAGAGCCGGTCCGGGGGCTGCGGCGTGACGTCGCCGCTGTCCCAGGCCTTGTCGATGATGGTGACCTCGACGTTCTTGATGGTCACCGCGGGCTGGTTGATGCCGAGCACGCAGGCGGACTCACAGGGCGCCGGGCACAGCCGGCCGGTGAACTCCGGGAAGTTGTTGGTCGCGTGCAGGCGCTCGCTGGCGGCCTTCCAGTCCTGGCGGTAGGCGTAGTCGTTCCACTCGGGGATCAGGTTCCCCAGCGGACACCCGTTGTGGCAGAACGGGATGCCGCAGTCCATGCAGCGTCCGGCCTGCTCGCTGATGATCGGCAGCAGCCCGCCGGGAACGTAGACCTCGTTCCAGTCCTGCTTGCGCTCCTCGACCGGCCGGGTCGGAGCGGTTTCGCGGGGCGTGGTGAGGAAGCCCTTCGGGTCAGCCATTTGCCGCCTCCATCATCTTCGCGGTGGTCTCGGACTCGGAGAGCCCGGCCTGCTCGGCGGCGTTCTTGGCGGCGAGCACTGCCTTGTAGTCCCTCGGCATGACCTTGCCGAAGCGGGTCAGGGTGTTCCCCCAGTCGGCGAGGAGCTTCTCGGCCACCGTCGAGCCGGTCTCCTCGTGGTGGCGGCGCACCACGTCGTGCAGCCACTTGATGTCGTCCGCGTCCAGGTCCTCGACGTTCACCATGCCGGTGTTGACGTTGTCCGGGTCGAGGTCGAGGACGTAGGCGATGCCACCGGACATGCCGGCCGCGAAGTTGCGTCCCGTCGGGCCGAGCACGAGCGCCCGGCCACCGGTCATGTACTCGCAGCCGTGGTCGCCCACGCCCTCGGACACCACGGTGGCGCCGGAGTTGCGGACGCAGAACCGCTCGCCGGTGGTGCCCCGCAGGAACAGCTCACCGCCGGTGGCGCCGTACGCGATGGTGTTGCCGGCGATGGTCGAGTACTCGGCCAGGTGGTCGGCACCGCGGTCCGGGCGGACGACGATGCGGCCGCCCGACAGGCCCTTGCCGACGTAGTCGTTGGCGTCGCCCTCCAGGCGCAGGGTGATGCCCTTGGGCAGGAAGGCGCCGAAGGACTGGCCGGCCGAGCCGGTCAGGGTGATGTCGATGGTGTCGTCGGGCAGGCCCGCGCCGCCGTACTTCTTGGTCACCTCGTGGCCGAGCATGGTGCCGACCGTGCGGTGCACATTGCGGATCCCGATCTGGGCGCGCACCGGGTCACCGGTGTGCAGCGCCTCGCCGGCCAGCTCGATGAGCTGCTGGTCCAGCGCCTTGTCCAGGCCGTGGTCCTGCTCGGTGGTGCGGTGCAGGGCGGCACCCTCGGGCAGCTCGGGCACGTGGAAGAGCGGGGCGAGGTCCATGCCCTGCGCCTTCCAGTGGTCGACGGCCGCGGTGGTGTCGATCAGCTCGGCGTGGCCGACGGCCTCCTCGATCGAGTGGAAGCCCAGCTCGGCCAGCAGCTCGCGGACCTCCTGCGCGATGAACTCGAAGAAGTTCACCACGTACTCGGCCTTGCCGGAGAAGCGGTCGCGCAGCACCGGGTTCTGGGTCGCGATGCCGACCGGGCAGGTGTCCAGGTGGCACACGCGCATCATCACGCAGCCGGAGACCACCAGCGGCGCGGTCGCGAAGCCGAACTCCTCGGCGCCCAGCAGGGCGGCGACGACCACGTCGCGGCCGGTCTTGAGCTGGCCGTCGGTCTGCACCACGATCCGGTCGCGCAGCCCGTTGAGCAGCAGCGTCTGCTGCGTCTCGGCCAGGCCCAGCTCCCAGGGACCGCCCGCGTGCTTCAGGGAGGTCAGCGGCGAGGCGCCGGTGCCGCCGTCGTGGCCGGAGATCAGCACCACGTCGGCATGGGCCTTGGAGACGCCCGCCGCGACCGTGCCGACGCCGACCTCGGACACCAGCTTCACGTGGATGCGGGCGGCCGGGTTGGCGTTCTTGAGGTCGTGGATCAGCTGCGCCAGGTCCTCGATGGAGTAGATGTCGTGGTGCGGCGGCGGCGAGATCAGGCCGACACCGGGGGTGCTGTGCCGGGTCCTGCCGATCCACGGGTAGACCTTGTGGCCGGGCAGCTGGCCGCCCTCGCCGGGCTTGGCGCCCTGGGCCATCTTGATCTGGATGTCGTCCGCGTTGACCAGGTACTCCGAGGTCACGCCGAAGCGGCCGGAGGCCACCTGCTTGATCGCGGAGCGGCGCTCCGGGTCGTACAGGCGGTCCGGGTCCTCGCCGCCCTCACCGGTGTTGGACTTGCCGCCCAGCCGGTTCATGGCGATGGCCAGCGTCTCGTGCGCCTCGCGCGAGATGGAGCCGTACGACATGGCGCCGGTGGAGAAGCGCTTGACGATCTCGGAAACCGGCTCGACGTCCTCGACGGGGATCGCGGGGCGCTCGCCGTCCTTGAGGCGGAACAGGCCGCGCAGCGTCATCAGCCGCTCGGACTGCTCGTTCACCCGCTGCGTGTACTGCTGGAAGATGTCGTAGCGGCGGGAGCGGGTGGCGTGCTGGAGCCGGAAGACCGTGTCGGGGTCGAACAGGTGCGGCTCACCCTCGCGGCGCCACTGGTACTCGCCGCCGATCTCCAGCCGGCGGTGCGCGGGGGCGATGCCGGAGGCGGGGTACGCCTTGGCGTGGCGGGCCGCGACCTCCTGGGCGACCACGTCGATGCCGGCGCCGCCGATCTTGCTGGTGGTGCCGTGGAAGTAGGTGTCGACGAACTCGCCGTCCAGGCCGATCGCCTCGAAGACCTGCGCGCCGCGGTAGGAGGCGACGGTGGAGATGCCCATCTTGGACATCACCTTCAGCACGCCCTTGCCCAGCGCCTTGATCAGGTTCTTGATGGCCGTCTCGGGCTCGATGCCGGAGATGAAGGTGCCCGCGCGCAGCAGGTCCTCGACCGACTCCATGGCCAGGTACGGGTTGACCGCCGCGGCGCCGTAGCCGATCAGCAGGGCGACGTGGTGGACCTCGCGGACGTCGCCGGCCTCGACCAGCAGGCCCACCTGGGTGCGCTGCTTGGTGCGGATGAGGTGGTGGTGGACGGCCGAGGTGAGCAGCAGCGACGGGATCGGCGCGTGCTCGGCGTCGGAGTGTCGGTCGGACAGCACGATGAAGCGGGCGCCGGCCTCTATGGCGGCGTCGGCCTCGGCGCAGATCTCGGTGAGCCGCGCGGCCAGCGCCTCGCCGCCGCCGGAGACCCGGTACAGGCCCGACAGGGTCGCGGCCTTCAGGCCCGGCAGGTCGCCGTCGGCGTTGATGTGGATGAGCTTGGCCAGCTCGTCGTTGTCGATCACCGGGAACGGCATGGTGATGTTGCGACAGGAGGCGGGCGAGGGCTCCAGCAGGTTGCCGGACGGGCCGACGGCGCTGATCAGCGACGTGACCAGCTCCTCCCGGATGGCGTCCAGCGGCGGGTTCGTGACCTGCGCGAACAGCTGGGTGAAGTAGTCGAAGAGCAGCCGGGGCCGCTCGGACAGCGCCGCGATCGGCGAGTCGGTGCCCATGGAGCCCAGCGGCTCGCCGCCGGTCTTGGCCATCGGCGCCAGGATGACGCGCAGCTCCTCCTCGGTGTAGCCGAAGGTCTGCTGGCGGCGGGTGACCGAGGCGTGCGTGTGCACGATGTGCTCGCGCTCGGGCAGGTCGTCGAGGTGGATCAGGCCGGCGTCCAGCCACTCCCCGTACGGGTGCTCGGCGGCGAGCTGCGACTTGATCTCGTCGTCCTCGATGATCCGGTGCCCGACGGTGTCGACCAGGAACATCTTCCCGGGCTGCAGCCGGCCCTTGCGGACGATCCGCTCCGGGGCGATGTCGTCCAGGACGCCGGACTCCGAGGCGAGCACGACCAGGCCGTCGTCGGTGACCCAGTAGCGGCCCGGGCGCAGGCCGTTGCGGTCCAGGACCGCGCCGACGACGGAGCCGTCGGTGAAGGTGACGCAGGCCGGACCGTCCCAGGGCTCCATGAGGGTGGAGTGGTAGCGGTAGAAGGCGCGGCGGGCCGGGTCCATCGAGCCGTGGTTCTCCCACGCCTCGGGGATCATCATCAGCACGCTGTGCGGCAGCGAGCGGCCGCCGAGGTGCAGCAGCTCCAGCACCTCGTCGAAGGTCGCCGTGTCGGAGGCGTCCGGGGTGCAGACCGGGAAGATCCGCTCCAGGTCCCCGCTGAACAGCTCCGAGGCCAGCTGCGACTCGCGGGCGCGCATCCAGTTGCGGTTGCCCTTGACGGTGTTGATCTCACCGTTGTGGGCGACGAAGCGGTACGGGTGCGCCAGCGGCCAGCTGGGGAAGGTGTTGGTGGAGAAGCGCGAGTGGACCAGGGCGATGGCGGTGGCGACGCGCGGGTCGGACAGGTCGGGGAAGAAGGGCTCCAGCTGGCCGGTGGTCAGCATGCCCTTGTAGACGACCGTCCGGGCGGACAGCGACGGGAAGTAGACGTCCGCCTCGCGCTCGGCGCGCTTGCGCAGCACGAACGACGGGCGGTCGAGGTCGATCCCGGCCCTCGCGGCGTCCTGTGCGTCGGCGACGAAGAGCTGCGAGAAGTACGGCATCGTCGAGCGGGCGGTGGCGCCCAGGCCCGCGGCGTCGGTCGGGACCTCGCGCCACCCGAGGACGGTGAGGCCCTCCTCGGCGGCGATGCGCTCGATGGACTCGACGGCCTTGCGGCGGTCCTCGTCCTCGACGGGCAGGAAGGCCATGCCGACGGCGTAGTGGCCGGCGCCCGGCAGCTCGAATCCGCGCTCGGCGGCGACCTCGCGCAGGAACACGTCCGGGATCTGCATCAGGATGCCCGCGCCGTCGCCCGAGTCCGGCTCGGAGCCGGTGGCCCCGCGGTGCTCCAGGTTGCGCAGCACGGTCAGGGCCTGCTCCACGAGCGCGTGGTCGGCCTCGCCGGTGAGGGTGGCCACGAAGCCGACGCCGCACGCGTCGTGCTCGTTGCGGGGGTCGTACAGCCCCTGGGCGGCGGGACGCCCGTCCATGTGGGCCCGGCCGGAACCGGAGGCGGCGGCCTGGAGGTGTGTAGGCCGGTGCAGAACAGGACGCATCTGGTCGGCTCTCCCGTCGTCGTCATCTGGCATATGCATGCGCGCTAGGGACGACGTTGGCCCTCTGCGATTTCGTGCAGGTTACATGATGGCCCGATGACCGAAAAGTGGATAGCGGATTCCATCATGTGGACTAAGCAGCGCTACGAGCAGGCAGTTCGGGGCCAGCATCGCTCACGTGAGACGCAGGCGACACTGCCCGCGGCGCCACAGACTGATGCCCTGTGTTGGTCGCGCTGAAACGAGCGGGTAACAAGTGGTTCGTGGCTCGGTCACGCCTCAGCCGACGGCGGTTCCGAAAAGCGCGCCCAGAACGAAGGTAACCCCGGCGGCCGCTCCGCCCAAGACAAGTTGCCGCAAACCGCTGAACCACCAGCTGCGCGCCGTCACACGGGCCACAGCCGCACCGCAGACGAACAGTCCGATCAGCGCCACGATCACCGCGGGCCACACCACGGTGGCACCCAGCAGGTAGGGCAGCACCGGGAGCAGCGCGCCGATGCCGAAGGACAGGAAGGACGAGCCCGCCGCCACCAGCGGCGACGGCAGGTCGCCCGGGTCGACGCCCAGCTCCTCGCGCGCGTGGATCTCCAGTGCCTGCTCCGGGTCGCGGGACATCTGCCGGGCCACCTCGTAGGCCAGCTCGGGCTCCACCCCGCGGGCGACGTACAGCTCGGCGAGCTCCCGCAGCTCGTCCTTGGGATGGCGGCGCAGCTCCCGCCGCTCTATGGCGAGCTCCGCCTCGACCAGCTCGCGCTGGGAGGCCACGGAGGTGTACTCGCCCGCCGCCATCGAGAACGCGCCCGCGGCCAGACCGGCCAGACCGGTGATCACGATGGTGGACGGCGCGACATTGCCGCCCGCGACGCCGGTCATGAGCGCGAGGTTGGAGACCAGGCCGTCCATCGCGCCGAACACCGCGGGCCGCAGCCAGCCACCGGTCACGTCACGGTGGGTGTGGTGCGCGACGTGGTAGGGAGCGTTCCGCTCCAGTTCGCTGCTCTCGACGGCTGCCGACATGGCCCGCGTTCTCCTTCCCGCGGGTGACGACCGCCCGCGTCCTCCCTGGGAACGCCTCGACCGTACGCCCGGATTCCCTGCGTTTCCAGCAAGGAAAGCCTCCCCTACCTGCGGAAACGACAGCGGCGCCGCCCGGGGTCGTGCCCCTGGCGGCGCCGCGGTACGGCGTCGGTGTCTGCCGGGATCAGCCGTTCTTGGCGGACTCGGCCCGGGCCGCGGCCCCGGCCTCCGCCGCCTCCTGCGGCTCGTCGTCCTCGTCGGGCTCGGCGGCCGCGTCGGGCTCGGCGGTCTCGTCCTCCGTCGCGGGCTTCGTCAGGTCGGTCCTGCCGGCCTCGGCGTCCTTGCCGTCCTTGCCGTCCTTGACGTCCTTTCCGGCCTCGGCGTCCTTGTCCGACGCACCCTCGGTGGCGGTGACGGGCGCCGGCTCGACGTTCTCCTCACGGCCCGGGCGGAGCCGCGCGGAGACGATCATGTAGGCGACGGCCCCGGCGAAGACGACGATCGACGTCCAGTCGTTCAGCCGCAGACCCAGGATGTGGTGGGCGTCGTCGACGCGCAGGTACTCGATCCAGAAGCGGCCCACGGTGTACGCCGCGACGTACAGCGCGAAGGCACGGCCGTGGCCGAGCTTGAAGCGGCGGTCGACCCAGATCACCAGCAGGGCCACGCCCACGCACCACAGGGACTCGTACAGGAACGTCGGGTGGTACGTGGCGACGTCCAGGCTGTCCGCCGGGCGGTGGGCGCTGTCGATCTTCAGCCCCCACGGCAGGTCGGTCGGCCGTCCGTAGAGCTCCTGGTTGAACCAGTTGCCCCAGCGGCCGATGGCCTGGGCGAAGGCGATGCCGGGGGCGACGGCGTCGGCGTAGGCGGGCAGTGAGATGCCCCGGCGCCGGCAGCCGATCCACGCGCCCAGGGCGCCGAGGGCGATCGCGCCCCAGATGCCGAGGCCGCCCTCCCAGATCTTGAACGCGTTCACCCAGTGCTTGCCCTCACCGAAGTAGAGCTCGTAACTGGTGATCACGTGGTAGAGACGGCCACCGACCAGACCGAACGGCACCGCCCATACGGCGATGTCCGCGATCGTGGTCTTCTGTCCGCCGCGGGCGGCCCACCGCCTGCCGCCGAGCCAGACGGCTACGAAGACACCGATGATGATGCAGAAGGCATAGCCGCGCAGCGGTACGGGTCCGAGGTGGATCACCCCGCGCGACGGGCTGGGAATGAAGGCGATGAATTCCATGGCACTGCCGACGCTACCGTGCCGGGCGGGTACGGCGGGCACCCGCCCGGCAACGGCTGAATAACGGGCTGCTGTACCGGCGTGCCTCAGCCGGTCGCCGAGGGGGTCGCCGGGGTGCTCGCGGGCGGACTCGCCGGGACGGAGGAGGCCGGGGCGGACGCCGTGCCGGACGCGGCCGCCGAGCCGGACGCCGGAGCGCTGGGCGGGGTCGCGCTCGGGGTGACCGTGCCGGGCTTCTTGCCCTTGTTGGCCTCGGCGACCATCTGCTCCAGCTTCTGCGGGGTCAGCGGCGCCGCCTGGGCCCCGTAGATGTTCTTCCCGTTGAGCAGCACGGTCGGGGTGGAGTTGAAGCCGGACGACGAGAACGCGCTGTTGTTCTTGTTCACCCAGTCGTCGTACGTGCCCTTGTTCACGCAGGTGGTGAACGCCGGGGTCACCAGCCCCGGCACCTGGCCGGCGAGCTGCAGGAGGTAGGGCTTGCTCGCGAACTTGTCGTCCTGCTCCGGCGGCTGGTTCCGGTAGAGCACGTCGTGGTACGCGCGGAACTTGTTCTGGTCCTGCGCACAGGCCGCCGCGTTGGCCGCGTTGAGCGAGCCGGTGCCGCCCAGGTTGCCGTCGATGATCCGGACCAGGTGGTAGTCCACCTTCAGCTGGCCCTTGTCCTCCAGGGCGTGGACGGTGTCCCGGTAGCCCTGCTCGAAGGCGCCGCAGGCCGGGCAGCGGAAGTCCTCGTACACGGTCAGCGTGGACGGTGCGTCGCTCGCGCCGGTGGGGATGACGAGCTTGTTCTCACCCGTCGCGCCCGCCGGGGAGACCGCGGCGGCCCCCTCGGAGCCGCCCCCGCTGTTGGCCACCAGGACCCCGATGACGGCACCGATCACCAGGACCCCGACCACGGACCCGGCGACGATCGCCGTCCTCTTGCGCTTCTGGCGGCGCTGGTCGTGCGCACGCTGCTCCTGCAGCCGCTCGCGGGCGCTGCGCTTTCCTTCACGGTTCTTCTCGCTCACACCCCGGGACAACGAACCGGGGGCGCACCCGCGCGCGCCCCCGGCCGTAATTCGCCCGTTCGGGCGACGGCACCGCTCAGCGGCGGACGCCCTTGGCCAGGTCCGCGGCGAGTTCGCGCACCGCCGTGAGGCCCTGCTCCAGGTCCGGCGCGTCCAGCAGCTTCTTGACGAAGGCCGATCCGACGATCACCCCGTCGGCGAAGCCGGCGACCTCGGCCGCCTGCTCCCCGTTGGAGACGCCGAGGCCCACGCAGACCGGCAGCGCGGTCTGCGCACGGGTGCGGCCCACCAGCTCGGCCGCCTCGGCGCCGACACTCGCCCGGGTGCCGGTCACGCCCATCAGCGAGGCCGCGTAGACGAAGCCGGTGCCCGCCGCCGTGATCTTCGCCAGCCGCTCGTCCCGGCTGCTCGGCGCGACCACGAAGACGGTGGCCAGCCCGTGCTGCTCGGCCGCCTTGCGCCAGCCCTCGGACTCCTCCACCGGCAGGTCCGGCAGGATGCAGCCCGCGCCGCCCGCCTCGGCGAGTTCCGCGGCGAAGCGCTCGGCGCCGTAGCGGTCGACCGGGTTCCAGTACGTCATGACCAGGACCGGCTTGCCGGTCGCGGCGTGCGCCTCGCGCACCGTGCGCATGACGTCCTTGATCCGGACGCCGCCGCGCAGCGCGATGTCGTCGGCGGTCTGGATGACCGGGCCGTCGAGCACCGGGTCGCTGTGCGGCAGGCCCACCTCGACGATGTCCGCGCCGCCCTCCAGGGCCGCCTTGACGGCCGCGATGCCGCCGTCGACCGTGGGGAAGCCCGCCGGCAGGTAGGCGACCAGCGCCGCCCGCCCCTCGGCCTTCGCGGCGGCCAGGGTCCGGTCCAGCAGTTCGATCTGCCCGCTCACTTCTCGGCCCCCTCGGCCCCGTCGTACAGCCCGAACCAGCGGGCCGCGGTGTCCATGTCCTTGTCGCCGCGCCCGGAGAGGTTGACCAGGATCAGGCCGTCCTCGCCGAGTTCGCGGCCGAGCTGCAGCGCTCCCTCGAGGGCGTGGGCGCTCTCGATCGCCGGGATGATGCCCTCGGTCTGCGACAGCAGGCGCAGCGCCCGCATGGCCTCGTCGTCGGTGACCGGGCGATACTCCGCGCGGCCGGTCTCCCTGAGGTAGGCGTGCTCCGGGCCGATGCCGGGGTAGTCCAGTCCGGCCGAGATCGAGTACGGCTCGGTGATCTGCCCCTCGTCGTCCTGGAGGACGAAGGAGCGCGAACCGTGCAGGATGCCGGGCTCGCCCTTGGTGAGCGTCGCGGCGTGCTCGCCGGAGTCCACGCCGCGGCCGGCCGCCTCCAGGCCCACCAGGCGCACCGACGCGTCGGGGATGAAGGCGTGGAACAGGCCGATGGCGTTGGACCCGCCGCCGACGCACGCGGCGACCGCGTCGGGCAGCCGGCCGGCGCGCTCCAGGATCTGCCGGCGCGCCTCGACGCCGATGACGCGGTGGAAGTCGCGCACCATGGCCGGGAAGGGATGCGGGCCGGCGGCGGTGCCGAACAGGTAGTGCGTGCGGTCCACGTTGGCGACCCAGTCGCGGAACGCCTCGTTGATCGCGTCCTTCAGCGTGCGGCTGCCGGACTTCACCGAGACGACCTCGGCGCCCAGCATGCGCATACGGGCGACGTTCAGCGCCTGGCGCTCGGTGTCGATCTCGCCCATGTAGATCGTGCACTCCATGCCGAACAGCGCGCACGCGGTCGCCGTGGCCACGCCGTGCTGGCCGGCGCCGGTCTCGGCGATCACCCGGGTCTTGCCCATGCGCTTGGTGAGCAGCGCCTGGCCCAGCACGTTGTTGATCTTGTGCGAGCCGGTGTGGTTGAGGTCCTCGCGCTTGAGGAAGATCCGCGCGCCGCCGGCGTGCTCGGCGAACCGCGCCGCCTCGGTGAGCGGGCTCGGGCGGCCGGCGTAGTGCACCAGCAGGTCGTTCAGCTCCGCGGCGAAGGCCGGGTCGGCCTTGGCCTTGTCGTACTCGACGGCGACCTCGTCCACGGCGGCGACGAGCGCCTCCGGGATGAACTTGCCGCCGTACCGGCCGAAGTAGCCCTCGGCGCTGGGCACCCGGCCCTCGGGGTCGGGAATGAAGAAGTCAACGGACATGACGTTCTCGGCTCCTTCGGGGGCGCGCTCGCGCCCCCAGAGTCTCTGGGCGTACCGATGGTCACGCTACGGCGCGTCGAGCGCCGTATGCGTCCGCGTCCGCGCGCGTCACAGGCCGGGACGGAACCCCGTCCGGGCGGCGCGCGCGGCGGCTAGCGCCATCGGCGACCGTTGATCTGCCCCGGCTCGCAGCCGATGTGGTACCGCACGCGGCGCCCGAGAATGCGCCGCGCGGGCGCGCGGCAGCCACGGGGACGGCAGCCCCGGGCCAGTCGCGCGTAGGTGTGCATGGGCGGGTTCAGCCCCGTCCGTGGCGCAGCGCGGGGTGGGCCCCGGCGGCGACGAGGTCGGCGACCGCGGTCCTGGGGTCGCGGCCGGTGACCAGGGACTCGCCGACCAGCACGGCGTCGGCGCCGTCGTTGGCGTAGGCGATGAGGTCGTGCGGGCCGCGCACGCCGGACTCGGCGACCTTGACGATGTGGTCGGGGATCTCCGGCGCGACCCGGGCGAAGGTGCCCCGGTCGACCTCGAGCGTCTTCAGGTTGCGCGCGTTGACGCCGATGACCCGGGCCCCGGCGTCGACGGCGCGGGCGACCTCGTCCTCGTCGTGCACCTCGACCAGCGGGGTGAGCCCGATGGACTCGGCCCGCTCGATCAGGGAGACCAGCGCGTCCTGCTCCAGCGCGGCCACGATCAGCAGCGCGAGGTCGGCACCGTAGGCGCGCGCCTCCCACAGCTGGTACGCGGTGACGATGAAGTCCTTGCGCAGCACGGGGATGTCGACCTTGGCCCGCACGGCCTCCAGGTCGGCGAGCGAGCCGCCGAAGCGGCGCTGCTCGGTCAGGACCGAGATGACCGCCGCGCCGCCCGCCTCGTAGTCCGCGGCGAGGCCCGCCGGGTCGGCGATGGCGGCGAGGGCGCCCTTGGAGGGACTGGACCGCTTGACCTCGCAGATGACGGTGACGCCCTCGCCGCGCAGGGCGGCCACGCCGTCCTTCGCGTCACGCGCCTTGGCGGCGCGCTGCTTGAGCTCGTCGAGCGAGACCCGGGCCTGCCGCTCGGCGAGGTCTTCGCGGACGCCGTCGATGATCTCGTCGAGCACACTCACGCGAGGGGACCCCTTCCGAAAGCGAAACGATCAAGCCAGTGAGATGTTCCACCAGCACTGCGATGGTAACCGCCGGGGGCCGCCGGACCCGCATCCGACGGAACGAACGACCACCAGGTGGACAGATCGGACAGGCCCAGACAGGCCCGGGAAGCCGCCGTCAGGGCGCCAGCGCGGCCCCGAACGGCAGGTTCCGGACAACGGTGAAGACCACCACGACCGCCCCCACCGCCCACCAGTGCACCGGCCGCAGGCCGACCGAGAACGGCCGCCCCCGCAGTGCCCGGGAGAACCAGACGACCCATCCGACGGCGAAGAGGAGGTACATGACGACGGCCAGCGCGTTGAGGCCGAACGCGGCCCCGAAGTCGCCGTGCGCCACCGCGTACGCGCTGCGCAGCCCGCCGCAGCCCGGGCAGTACAGGCCCGTGTAGTGCAGGAGCGGGCAGACCGGGTAGTGCCCGGGGTGGTTGGGGTCGACGGTCCCGACGTAGGCGAAGGCGGCGACGACGCCGCCCAGCAGGCCCAGCGGGGCGGCGAGGGCGCTCGCCTTCGGTGCGATGGCGGTCTCGGTCACCCGCCGATTGTCCCGCGCCGGGCCGCCGGGGAACACCCGGGGTCGCCGCGCAAACGGCGAAGCCGCCCGCGGCACGCGGCCGGGGCGGCTACGGTGCCCTGGTACGGCGGGTCAGCCGCGCGCGACCTTGCGCGCCACCGGCTTGCCCAGGCCGGCGGCACGCATGCCGAGGCCGATGAGACCGCCCACCGCGGCCAGGGCCAGGCCCGCGAACATGCCGATCGGCTCCGCCAGGACGACGAAAGCACCCGCGACGCAGAAGCCGATGAAGGCGATGATCACGCCGGTCCAGGCGGCAGGGGTGTGTCCGTGGCTGTTGCCCGCCATGAGTGCTCCCAAGTCGTTCTACTGAAGGTTCGTTTGGTCGTTCGCCGCGCGATGGCACGCGTCGCGGCCCATTGTCCCCTGTTCCGCTCACGCTCCGCGCGCGGGGGGTGGCCCGGCGCGTCAGAGGGCGTCGGTGGGGTCCTCGCCGCGGTCCAGCGCCTTCCAGATGTCCTCGGGGCGCTCCTCGCCGTCGGCCGCGCGGGCGGGCCGGGCATTCCGGGCCCCGGAGGGGCGGGCCGCCGCACCGCCGTCCCGCTCGTAGCGGCTGGACATCCCCGGCCAGGCCGCGGCGCGCAGGACGGCCGTCACCCCGGCGAGCAGCAGCAGCGCCCCGCCCACGGCCGACACGGCGGGCCACGTGGTGGTGGCGGTGTCCGTCGCGGTGGCCCGGGTCAGTCCGCTGGCGGCCGCCGCGGCGGCGTCCAGGGAGGAAGCGTCCCCGGTGGCGAGCAGCGCGGCGAGCAGGGCACCCGCCCCGCACAGCGCGAGCAGCGCGCTCACGACCCTGCGGGCCGCGCCGCGCACGGCGAAGACCGCGACGAGCGAGGCCAGTCCCACCAGCGCCAGCGCTCCCGGCACCGCCGTCACCTGGCTGCCGTCGGCATGCACCGCCACGCCGGCCCCGGCCGCACCGGCGAAACCGTGCTGCCACGTCTTGCCCGCGGCCAGCAGCACGAGCGCCGCGCCGAGCGCTCCGCCCGCCAGCGCGACGGCCATGCTGCGGCGGCCGCCCGCGCGGCGCGGCCCGTGGGGCACGGCCGTGCTTGCAGCATCGACATCGGCATCGGCACGGGGCTGCGGTACGGCGCTGGTCATCCGACCACTATCCCCCCTGGCCCCGCGGCCCGCGTACGCGGGGCTACGCCCCCGCGCCCATCCGGTTCGCCGTGGCCACGGCGCGCAGCACCGCCGCCGCCTTGTTGCGGCACTCGGTGTCCTCCGAGACCGGGTCGGAGTCGGCGACGATGCCTGCGCCGGCCTGGACGTACGCCGTGCCGTCGCGGAGCAGCGCGGTGCGGATGGCGATGGCCGTGTCCGAGTCGCCCGCGAAGTCCAGATAGCCCACGCACCCGCCGTACAGCCCCCGGCGCGTCGGCTCCAGCTCGTCGATGATCTGCATCGCCCGCGGCTTCGGCGCCCCCGACAGCGTCCCGGCCGGGAAGCACGCCGTCAGGACGTCGAACGCGGTGCGCCCCGCCCCCAGGGTGCCGGTGACGGTCGAGACGATGTGCATCACGTGGCTGTAGCGCTCGATCGACATGAAGTCGACGACCTCGACACTGCCCGGCTCGCACACCCGGCCCAGGTCGTTGCGGCCCAGGTCCACCAGCATCAGGTGCTCCGCCCGCTCCTTGGGGTCGGCCAGCAACTCGTCGGCCAGCGCCTGGTCCTCACGGGGCGTCGCACCGCGGGGCCGCGTGCCAGCGATCGGGTGCACCGTGGCGCGGCCGTCCTCCACCTTCACCAGCGCCTCGGGGCTCGACCCCACCACGTCGAAGCCCTCGAACCGCAACAGGTACATGTACGGGGAGGGGTTGGTGGCCCGCAGCACCCGGTACACGTCCAGCGCGCTCGCCGGGCACGGCGTCTCGAACCGCTGCGACGGCACCACCTGGAACGCGTCCCCGGCCCTGATGTACTCCTTCGTCCGCTCCACCGCCCCGTGGTACGCGGCGCCCCCGAAGCGTGCCGTGATCTCCTCCGGGAGCCGTGACGGCGGCAGTTCCACCGGCGCGGTGTCCACCGGCCGGGACAGGTCCGCGGTCATCGCGTCGAGCCGCGCCACGGCGTCCGCGTACGCCTCGTCCACCCCGGTGTCCAGGTCGTTGTGGTTGATCGCGTTGGCGATCAGCAGCACCGAGCCGTCCCAGTGGTCCAGCACCGCCAGGTCCGAGGTCAGCAGCATCGTGAGCTCGGGCAGCCCCAGGTCGTCCCGCGCGTGGTCGCCCACGCGCTCCAGCCGGCGCACCACGTCGTACCCCAGGTAGCCGACCATCCCGCCGGTGAACGGCGGCAGCCCCGCGTCCTCGTGCAGGTCCCGCGGCGTGTGCAGCGCCTCCGTCGTCGCCCGCAGCGCCTCCAGGGGATCGCCGCCCCGGGGCACCGCCACCGGCGGCGTCCCCAGCCAGTGCGCCTGCCCGTCCCGCTCGGTCAGCGTCGCCGCGCTGCGCACGCCCACGAACGAATACCGCGACCAGGAACGCCCGTTCTCCGCCGACTCCAGCAGGAACGTCCCCGTACGCTCCCCCGCCAGCTTCCGGTACAGCCCGACCGGGGTGTCCCCGTCGGCCAGCAGCTTCCTGCTGACCGGAATCACCCGCCGGTCCATCGCCAGCTTGCGGAACGTATCGAGGTCGGGGGTGACAGTGCCCGTGGTCATGCCCCGCAGCCTAGTGCCCCCGCCCGTCCGGTCCGCGCGGCGCGTTCCCGCGGCGTGGGGGCCGAAGGGGGAGCGGCCGCTGCCGGAAAGGAGAGCACGCGCAGGCCGTGCGGAACGAGCGGCTGAGCACGGTCGACCTCCCCCAGCTACCGCTGGGAGGTGCCCCCAGCAGCGGCTCAGCGACCCGGAGGCGAACCGAGCCCCTCAAGAAAGGGGCAGCACGTCCGCGTCGAAGCAGGTGCGGTCGCCGGTGTGGCAGGCCGCGCCGATCTGGTCGACCTTCACCAGGATCGTGTCGCCGTCGCAGTCCAGGGCCACCGACTTGACGTGCTGGACGTGCCCCGACGTGTCGCCCTTGACCCAGTACTCCTGGCGGCTGCGGCTCCAGTAGGTGCAGCGGCCGGTGGTCAGGGTGCGGTGCAGCGCCTCGTCGTCCATCCATCCGAGCATGAGGACCTCACCCGTGTCGTACTGCTGGGCGACGGCCGGGACGAGCCCGTCGGACGTGCGCTTGAGGCGGGCGGCGACGGCGGGGTCGAGCGGGGATTCCATGCCCTCCATTCTGCCGCGTCCGGGCAGGCCGTACTTCGACTCCCGCACACACGACGATCACCCGTATGGGGCATGCTTCGTCCATGAGTTTTCCTCCGCAGCCCCCTCCCGACGACCCGCGCTCCGGCCAGGGCGGCGGTTTCGGGCCGCCCCCCGGGGGTTTCGGTCCGCCGCAGTACCAGCCGCAGCAGCCTCAGCCCTACCAGCCCCAGCCGTACCAGCCGCAGCAGTACCAGCCCCAGCAGGCGCCGCAGGCGCCCTACCAGCAGCAGCCGCAGCCGGGTGGCTACGGCGGCTATCCGCCCCCGCAGCCTCCTCCGCGCAGCGGCGGCGGGGCGAAGGTCGCGGCGATGGTCATCGGGGCGGTCGTGCTGATCGCGGTGATCGTCGGCGGTCTCGCGGTGGCGCTGGGCGGTGGCGACGACGGCAATGACGCGGCGGCCTCCTCCAGCAGCCCGGCGGCGTCGGCCGCGACCTCGTCGCAGCCCACGAACCCCACGGACACCTCGCCGGCGCCCGCGGAGACGTTCCGCAAGTACGTGGTGCTCGATGTCGGCCAGTGCTTCAACGACCCCGGGCTGGACAGCGGCGTCACCGAGGTCACGCCGGTCTCCTGCAACGGCCCGCACGACGCCGAGGTCATCGCGCACGAGAAGATCACCGGCACCTTCGCCACCGAGGCCGCGCTGAAGAAGCAGGTCCTCAAGCTCTGCGAGGCGGACGCCGGCAAGCGCCTGGACCACATCACGGACAGCCGCACGTTCTACTACTACGCGCTCTACCCGAAGCTGGCCGGGTACCAGGTGCAGCACAAGGACACGGTCTCCTGCTCCTTGACGCTCAGCAACAAGCCCGATGGCGAGAAGCTGACCAAACCGCTCTCGTAGGTGCTGCCCGTGGGCGGGGAGCCGACGTAGGCTGACGGCATGTCGACTCATGCCCAGCGTGAACGTCTGCTCCTCGCCGACCTGCTGGAGAGCGCCGGCTCCGACGCGCCCACCCTCTGCAAGGGCTGGACCACCCGCGACCTGGCCGCGCACATCGTCGTCCGCGAACGGCGCAGCGACGCCTCGGCCAGCGTGGTCATCCCGCAGCTCGCGGCCCGGTCGGAGCGGATCCGCCAGGAGTTCGTGGCCAAGCCGTACGAGGAACTCGTCCAGCTCATCCGCACCGGGCCGCCGCGGCTGTCGCCGTTCGCCCTCAAGCAGATCGACGAGGCCGCCAACACCGTTGAGTTCTTCGTCCATTCCGAGGATGTGCGCCGGGCCCAGCAGGACTGGTCGCCCCGCCGGCTGGACCCGGTCTTCGCCGACCTGCTCTGGTCCCGCCTGGAGCGTTCCGCCCGGCTGCTGGGCCGCAAGGCGCCGGTCGGCGTGGTGCTGCGCCGGCCCGACGGGCAGACCGCGGTGGCCCACCGCGGCACGCCGGTCGTGACGGTCACCGGCGAACCGGCGGAGCTGCTGCTGTTCGCCTTCGGGCGGCAGGAGGCGGCCCAGGTGGAGACCGAGGGCGACAAGGATGCCGTGGGCCGGCTGTACGAGGCCCGGCTCGGCATCTCGGGCTAGGCCCTGTCGGCGAGTTCGGCCCGGCGCAGCGCGGGCGCGGCGAGTCCGAGGACGGCTCCCGCGGCCGCGACCGCCGCGCTCGCGACGAACACCGGGCGGGCGCCCCAGACGCCGATGGCGGCGCCCGTCAGCGGAAAGCCCAGGGGCGCGATGCCGAGGGAGAACAGCGCGGCGACGGAGCTGACGCGGCCGAGGTAGGGGCCCTCGGTGACGGTCTGCAGCAGGGCGCCGCAGAGCGCGCCGCTGAGTCCGGCCACGAGGCCGACGACGGCCGCGACGGCGACCGCCGCGGGCAGGGCCGGTGCGAAGGCGAGCAGCGCGACGGCGACCGCACCGACGCCGAGGCAGCAGGACTGGGCGAGTCCGGCGCGCGGCAGGCGCCCGCGTACGGTCAGCAGCAGGGAGGCGGCGCCCGCGCCGGCGCCGAACCCGCTGACGATCCAGCCGAGCCCCGCGGCGCCCCAGCCCCGTTCGGCGGCGAGCAGGGTGAGGCCGATGTTGAGCGGGCCGGCGAAGCCGAGTTCCCCCACCGCGATGACGGTCATGAGGGCGGCGAGCACGCGGCGGCGGCGTATGTAGCGCAGGCCCTCGGTGAGGTCCTTCCAGGGCGTGCCGGCCCGGCCCTCTCCCCCGCGGTCGTCGGGCGGCAGCGGCGCCAGGCGGACGGCGGCCAGCAGCGCGAGCGAGACGGCGAAAAGGGTGCCCGCGGCGGCGAAGGCCGCGGAGGGGCCGCCCGTCGCGACGGCGGTGCCGCCCAGCGAGGCGCCGGCGACGCCGCCGACGCGGACCGCGATGCCCTTCATCCCGTTGAGCCGCCCCAGTTGGCCGGGGCCGGTGATACGGGGCGGCAGGGCGCCGACGGCCGGCAGGAAGACGGCGTCCACGGCGCCGAAGAGCAGCGCGATCACGGCGAGGGCCCACAGCCCCGGCGTGGTGAGGGCGAGCAGCGCGGCCGCCGCGAACATGACCACGCAGCGCGTCAGATCGCTGCCGATGACGATGCGGCGCGGGCCGAAGCGGTCGGCGAGCACGCCCCCGCCGAGCATCAGCACGGCGCGCGGCACGGCGCCGGCCGCGAGCACCAGTCCAGCCCGTCCGGGGTCGCCGGCGCGTGTCGCGGCCCAGGACAGGGCGAGGAACCACATGGCGTCGCCGATGAGCGAGGCCGTGAACGCGGCCAGCCAGCGCAGGACGTTGGCGTCCCGGTGGGCGGGGAGGCCGGGCGGGGCGAGGGGCGGTGCGGAGATTCCGGGGGCCGCCATGCGGTCGCCTCCTTCGTCGGTGGTGCCGCGGTCAGGACCGGTAGGGGAATCCGTACAGGTGCACCGCGACGTGCTCGCGGCCCGCGGTGTCGCCCGTGTCCTCGGCGGCGCGCGCCCGGTCGGCCCAGCGCGTCATCAGTTCGTCGAGTTCCGCGCCGAGTTGGCGGGTCTCCTCCACCGTCAGGCGGGGCAGGTACTCGGAGCTGAAGCCGGCGTCCGACCACTCCTTGCCCCATGCGTGCTGCTGGTCGAGGTAGGAGGCGTAGCGCTCGTAGCGGGTGGCGAGCAGGTGGCGGGTGACCTCGCTCATCACGGCCGCGCCCTCGGGGCGGTCGACGAAGTCCGAGGAGCGGAAGGTGATTCCGCGTTCGGTGGTGACCTTCCACCAGCGTTCGCGGGCGTCGCTGCTGTGCCCGGGGGCCTCGGCGATGAAGCCGTGCGCGGCGAGCTTGCGCAGGTGGTAGCTGACCAGCGAGACCGCTTCGTCTACCTGGTCGGCCAGTTGGGAGGCGGTGGCGGTGCGGGCGGTGAACAGCGCGCGGTAGAGCCTGATCCGCAGCGGGTGTGTGAAGACCTTGAGCGCGTCGAGGTCGGTGATCCGGTGCGGGTGGTCCGCGGTGCCGCCGGGGGGTGTGGGCTCTGCCATGTTCCGGAGGCTAGATACAAAAGTAAAATTGCGCAAGATAATTTGCGCAACTGGTCGTGCGCATACGGCCCCGGGCAGGGGGCGGATCAGCGGACGGGCCGGCCGGCCTCGCGCAGCGTCTGCTTGACCTCGCGGATGCGCAGGTCGCCGAAGTGGAAGACGGAGGCGGCGAGGACCGCGTCCGCGCCCGCGGCAACGGCCGGGGCGAAGTGGGAGAGCGCGCCGGCGCCGCCGGAGGCGATGACGGGGACCGTGACGAGCCTGCGCACGGCGGCGATCATCTCCGTGTCGTAGCCGTCCTTGGTGCCGTCGGCGTCCATGGAGTTCAGCAGGATCTCCCCCGCGCCGAGTTCGGCCGCGCGGTGCGCCCACTCCACCGCGTCGATGCCGGTGCCCCGGCGGCCCCCGTGCGTGGTGACCTCGAAGCCGGACGGGGTGCCGGCGTCCGTGCGGCGGGCGTCCACCGACAGGACGAGGACCTGCCGGCCGAAGCGTTCGGCGATCTCGCGGATCAGCTCGGGCCGGGCGATGGCGGCGGTGTTGACGCCCACCTTGTCGGCGCCGGCGCGCAGCAGCTTGTCGACGTCCTCGGCGGACCGCACGCCGCCGCCGACGGTGAGCGGGATGAAGACCTGCTCGGCGGTGCGCCGCACCACGTCGTAGGTGGTCTCGCGGTTGCCGGAGGACGCGGTGATGTCGAGGAAGGTGAGCTCGTCGGCGCCCTCGGCGTCGTACAGCCTGGCCATCTCGACGGGGTCGCCCGCGTCCCGGAGGTCGCGGAAGTTGACGCCCTTGACGACCCGGCCGTTGTCCACGTCCAGGCAGGGGATGACTCGGACCGCCAGGGTCATTGCGCTCGGGCTCCTCGGAATGCTTCCAGTTCGACTTCGACCAGGACCCGCGGGTCCATGAACCCCGAGACCACGACGATCGTCGTGGCCGGGCGGGCGCGGTCGAAGAACTCCTTGTGCGCCCGGCCGACCTCCTCCACGTCATGGGTGTGGGTGAGGTACATGCGGGTGCGGACGACGGAGTCGGCGTCCAGTCCGAACGCCTCCAGCGCGGCGAGGGCCTTGGTGAACGCGACCTTCGCCTGCTCGTACGGATCGCCCTCGCCGAAGAGCACGGTGCCCTCGAACGGCATCGTGCCCGCGACGTGGACACGGTCCCCCGCCGCGACGGCGCGTGCGAAACCGAACTGCTCCTCCCAGGGGCTGTCGCTGTGCACCCGCCGTACGTCGTCGGGGGTTTCCGTCATCGGGACACCGCCTCCAGGGCCTCTTCCAGGGTGAACGCCTCCGCATAGAGCGCCTTCCCGACAATGGCGCCCTCGACCCCCTGCGGCACCAGGGAGGCGATGGCCCGAAGGTCGTCGAGGGAGGAGACGCCGCCGGAGGCGACGACCGGCCGGTCGGTGGCCGCGCACACGTTCTTCAGCAGCTCCAGGTTGGGGCCCTGCAAGGTGCCGTCCTTGTTGATGTCGGTGACGACGTACCGGGCGCAGCCCTCGGAGTCCAGGCGGGCCAGCGTCTCGTAGAGGTCGCCGCCGTCGCGGGTCCAGCCGCGGCCGCGCAGGGTGGTGCCGCGGACGTCCAGGCCGACCGCGATCTGGTCGCCGTGCTCCGCGATGACCTTGGCGACCCACTCGGGGGTCTCCAGCGCCGCGGTGCCGAGGTTGACCCGGGTGCAGCCGGTCGCGAGCGCCGCGGCCAGCGTCTCGTCGTCGCGGATGCCGCCGGACAGCTCGACCTTGATGTCCATGGAGCGCGCGACCTCGGCGATCCGGGCGCGGTTGTCACCCGTGCCGAAGGCGGCGTCCAGGTCGACCAGGTGCAGCCACTCGGCGCCGGCCCGCTGCCAGGCGAGGGCGGCGGCCATCGGGTCGCCGTAGGACGTCTCGGAGCCCGACTCCCCGTGCACGAGGCGGACGGCCTGACCGTCGCGGACGTCGACGGCGGGGAGGAGTTCGAGGCGGTGCGTCGTGCTCATGACGGCGTCGGGTCCTAGTCCTTGAAGGTGTCGAGCCAGTTGGACAGCAACTGGGCGCCGGCGTCGCCGGACTTCTCGGGGTGGAACTGGGTGGCCCACAGCGGGCCGTTCTCCACCGCGGCGACGAACGGCTCGCCGTGCGTCGCCCAGGTGACCCTGGGAGCCCGGATGGCCGGGTTTCCGGTCTCCAGCTCCCAGGAGCGCACCGCGTAGGAGTGCACGAAGTAGTACCGCGCGTCGGCGTCGAGCCCCGCGAACAACTGCGAGTCCCCGGGCGCCTTCACGGTGTTCCAGCCCATGTGCGGCACGATCGGCGCGCGCAGCGGCTCGACCGTGCCGGGCCACTCGTCGCAGCCCTCGGTGGTCACACCGTGCTCGACGCCCTGCGCGAAGAGGATCTGCATGCCGACGCAGATGCCCAGCACCGGACGGCCGCCGGCGAGGCGGCGGCCGATGGCCTGTTCGCCGCGCACCGCCTTCAGCCCCGCCATGCAGGCGGCGAACGCGCCGACGCCGGGCACGAGCAGCCCGTCGGAGTCCAGGGCCTTGCCGAAGTCGGCGGTGATCTCGACGTCCGCGCCCACCCTGGCCAGCGCCCGCTCGGCGGAACGCACATTGCCGAAGCCGTAGTCGAGGACCACGACCTTCCTGGCCGCCTTGCTCATCTGCGCGACCCCCTACAGCCGCAGCAGGCCGGACACCAGCGACATGGCCGAGCCGATGCCGAGCAGCACGATGACGCCCTTGGGCATCTTCTGCTTCCAGAACGAGTAGACGCCGCCGGCCAGGAAGAGGCCCAGCAGGATGAACAGGATGGCCGGCTTGGTCACAGCGCGCCCTTCGTCGACGGGAGGATGCCCGCGGCGCGGGGATCGCGCTCGGAGGCGTAGCGCAGGGCCCGGGCCAGCGCCTTGAACTGGCACTCCACGATGTGGTGGGCGTTGCGCCCGTACGGCACGTGGACGTGCAGGGCGATCTGCGCCTGGGCGACGAAGGACTCCAGGATGTGCCGGGTCATCGTCGTGTCGTAGGAGCCGATCATCGGTGCCATGTTCTCCGGCTCGGTGTGCACCAGGTAGGGGCGACCGGAGAGGTCCACGGTGACCTGGGCGAGGGACTCGTCCAGCGGCACCGTGCAGTTGCCGAAGCGGTAGATGCCCACCTTGTCGCCGAGCGCCTGCTTGAAGGCGGCGCCGAGCGCGAGGGCGGTGTCCTCGATGGTGTGGTGGGTGTCGATGTGCAGGTCGCCCTCGGTCTTGACCGTGAGGTCGAAGAGGCCGTGGCGGCCGAGCTGGTCGAGCATGTGGTCGTAGAAGCCGACTCCGGTGGAGATCTCGGTCCTGCCGGTGCCGTCGAGGTCGAGCTCGACGACGACGGAGGTCTCCTTGGTCGTGCGCTCCACGCGGCCGACGCGTGTCATGTGGTTACCGCTCCTTCTTCAGCTCGCGCACCGCTTCGAGGAACGCGTCGTTCTCGGCGGGGGTGCCCGCGGTGACCCGCAGCCAGCCCGGTACGCCGTTGTCGCGGACGAGGACACCGCGGTCGAGGATCGCCTGCCACGCCCGGTGGCTGTCCTCGAAGCGGCCGAACTGCACGAAGTTGGCGTCCGAGTCGACGACCTCGTACCCGATCCCCCGCAGTTCCCCGACCAGGCGGTCCCGCTCGGACTTCAGCTGCTCGACGTACCCGAGCAGGGTATCGGTGTGCTCCAGCGCGGCGAGCGCGGTGGCCTGGGTGACCGCCGACAGGTGGTACGGCAGGCGCACCAGCTGCACCGCGTCCACGACCGCCGGGTGCGCCGCGAGATAGCCCAGCCGCAGGCCGGCCGCGCCGAAGGCCTTGGACATGGTGCGGCTGACCACCAGGTGGGGGCGGCCCTCGATCAGCGGCAGCAGCGACGGGGAGTGGCTGAACTCGCCGTACGCCTCGTCGACCACGACCAGCGAGGGACGGGCGGCCTGCGCGGCCTCGTAGAGGGCCAGCACGGTGTCGGCCGCGACCGCGGAGCCGGTCGGGTTGTTGGGCGAGGTGATGAAGACCACGTGCGGCCGGTGCTCGGTGACGGCCCGCCCGGCGGCGGCCACGTCGATGGTGAAGTCGTCCTCGCGGGGCCCGGCCACCCAGCCGGTGCCGGTGCCGCGTGCGATCAGGCCGTGCATCGAGTACGAGGGCTCGAAGCCGATCGCGGTGCGGCCGGGGCCGCCGAAGGTCTGCAGCAGTTGCTGGATGACCTCGTTGGAGCCGTTGGCGGCCCACACGTTGGCCGGCCCCACCGCGTGGCCTGCGGTGCGGGTCAGGTACTTGGCGAGCTCGGTGCGGAGCTCCACCGCGTCCCGGTCCGGGTAGCGGTTGAGGTCGCGGGCGGCCTCGCGGACCCGCTCGGCGATCCGCTCGACCAGCGCCTCGGGCAGCGGGTACGGGTTCTCGTTGGTGTTCAGGCGTACGGGGACGTCGAGTTGGGGCGCTCCGTACGGGGACTTGCCGCGCAGCTCGTCCCGGATGGGCAGGTCGTCGATGCCGGTCACGAGCCCGGTACCGTCCAATCGAATCGTGCCCGCACCGCCGCGCCGTGCGCCGGCAGGTCCTCGGCGTCGGCGAGCGTCACCACGTGGCCGGCGACCTCCGCCAGCGCCTCGCGCGTGTAGTCGACGACGTGGACGCCGCGCAGGAACGACTGCACCGACAGGCCCGAGGAGTGGCAGGCGCAGCCGCCGGTGGGCAGGACGTGGTTGGACCCGGCCGCGTAGTCGCCGAGCGAGACGGGGGCGTACGCGCCGACGAAGATCGCGCCCGCGTTGCGCACCCGGGCGGCGACCGCCCTCGCGTTCTCGGTCTGGATCTCCAGGTGCTCGGCCGCGTAGGCGTCCACCACCTGCAGGCCCTGCTCGATCCCGTCGACCAGCACGATGCCGGACTGGCGGCCGGACAGGGCCGGGGCGATCCGGTCCTCGACGTGCTTGGTGGCGGCGACCTGGCGCTCCAGCTCCTTCTCCACCGCCTCGGCGAGGTCGGCGGAGTCGGTGACCAGGACGGCCGCGGCCAGCGGGTCGTGCTCGGCCTGGCTGATCAGGTCGGCGGCGACGTGCACCGGGTCGGCGGTGCCGTCGGCGAGGATCGCGATCTCGGTGGGACCGGCCTCCGCGTCGATGCCGATACGGCCCTTGAGCAGGCGCTTGGCGGCGGCGACCCAGATGTTGCCGGGGCCGGTGACCATGTTCACCGGACGGCACTCCTCGGTGCCGTACGCGAACATCGCGACGGCCTGGGCGCCGCCCGCCGCGTACACCTCGTCCACGCCGAGCAGCGCGCACGCGGCGAGGATCGTCGGGTGCGGCAGACCGCCGAAGTCCTTCTGCGGCGGCGAGGCGACGGCCATCGAGCCGACCCCGGCCTCCTGGGCGGGCACCACGTTCATCACCACGGACGACGGGTAGACCGAGCGGCCGCCCGGCACGTACAGCCCCACCCGCTCCACCGGCACCCAGCGCTCGGTGACCGTGCCGCCCGGCACGACCTGCGTGGTGTGGTCGGTGCGGCGCTGCTCCCCGTGGACGAGCCGGGCGCGGCGGACCGACTCCTCCAGCGCGGCCCGCACCCGCGGGTCCAGCTCCGCCAGGGCCCGGGTCAGCGCCCCGGCCGGAACCCGCACCCGTTCGATGGTGACCCCGTCGAACCTCTCCGCGTAGTCGATCAGTGCCGCGGTGCCGCGATGCCTCACGTCGTCGCAGATCGGCCGCACCTTCTCCAGGGCGGCCTCGACGTCGAGCTCGGCACGGGGTAGCAGATCGCGGTCGATGCCGTCCTCGGGGAAGGCGTCACCGCGCAGATCGATTCGGGAGATCACCCTCCCAAGTGTAGAGAACCGGCCACCGCGGCTTCGCCGAGTATCAGTCCCTGATACGCGTACGGCTCCCCAAGGGTGATCATCCCCGCTAGCGTTTCCGTCGTCGTCGCCAGCCAGGGAGGGAACCCGGTGACCGAGCCGCCGGACATCGCGCCGCCGCACGACTGGACCCCGGTGGAACAGGGCCTGTGGCGGGCCTTCCGCCTCGGCGAGCTGTACGACCTGCGCACCGGGATACCCGAGCGGGACGACCCGGCCGCCGACCGCTTCTGGGGCCCCGACCGCACCGTGCGCGCCGAGACCGTCGCCCGGCTGCTGCTGGACGGGCCGCCGGCCGCCTCCGGGCGTGTCTCCTGCGTGAAGCTGTCCGGCGCGCAGATCAGCGGGCAGCTCAACCTCTCCGGCGGCGCGGTGGTGCCGTACGTGGAACTGCACGACTGCCGCTTCGAGCAGCAGGTGCTGCTCGCGGAGTGCAGCTTCACCACCCTGCGCATGGTGCGCTGCGCCATACCGCGGCTGGAGGCCGCCCGGCTGCACACCTCCGGCGACCTGCACCTGCCGCAGTGCACCATCGAGGGCGGCGTACGGCTCACCGACGCCCACATCGGCACGGACCTGCTGCTCAACCAGATCACCCTGCGCAAGGACCGGCACGGCCGGGCACTCGCCGCCGACGGGCTGAGCGTCGCCCAGGACGTCGAGGCCGAACTCATCGAGGCGACCGGCGAGATCAGCCTGCGCAGCGCCCGCATCGGCGGCCGCCTCAGCCTGCGCGGCAGCCGGCTGCGCAATCCCGAGGGCCGCTACGCGCTCAACGCCGCCCGCGTGACGGTCGAGCACACCCTCTACCTCAGCGCCGGCGGCGTCCGGCCCTTCAGCAGCGACGGCGGGGTCCGCCTGGACGACGGGCGCTTCGGCAACGGCGTGATCATCCACCGCGCCCGGTTCCGGCTCGCGGAGGGCCAGCAGCTGTCGCTGCGCCGCGTCCAGACCCCGGAACTGCGGCTCACCCTCGACCAGCCGCCGACCGGCACGGTCTCGCTGGCCGGCGCCCGCGTCGGCAACCTCACCGACAACCGCACCTGCTGGCCCGGCACCGGCGGCATGGACCTGACCGGCTTCACCTACGGCTCCCTCAGCCCCGAGGGCTCCTTCCCGCTCCGCGCCCGCATCGGCTGGCTCGCGGCGGCGACCCCCGAGTACAGCCCCGAGCCGTACGAGCAGCTCTCCGCCGCCCTGCGCGCCAGCGGCGAGGACTCCGACGCCCGCGAGGTCCAGCTCGCCAAGCAGCGACGGCGCCGCGAGACCCTCCCCGTCGCCGGGAAGCTCTGGGGCTTCCTCCAGGACATCACCGTCGGCTACGGCTACCGGCCCGGCCGCGCGGCGATCTGGATGGCCCTGCTCTGGGCGATCGGGGCCGTCTACTTCCAGGTCCACGGCGCGCCCAGACCCGTCGACGGCGGCGCCTTCCCGAACTGGAACGCGCCCCTGTTCGCCCTCGACCTGCTGCTCCCGGTCATCAACCTCGGGCAGGACAACGCGTGGCGCCTCAGCGGGGGCGCCCAGTGGGCGGCGGCGTTCCTGACGATGCTGGGGTGGATCCTGGCGACGACGGTGGCCGCGGGCGCCTCCCGCCTCCTCCGCCGCGGCTGACGCTTCGCGTCCGGTCCGGGTTTTTCCCCCGCCCTCCCGCCCGAGTGCCCTGTGAAGTCAGGGCGCCCCGACGCAAGTGGTGTGGGGGCCGGGTTCGGGGCCTCCGGGGCTGCACGTCCTGGACTGGATATTTACGTGCATTTCCAGTGTCTTCGACTGTTCGCCCCGGGTACCGCACACAAATATGCCGAACGTCCAGGACATCCACCCCTACGACCCCGCCCCCTCCGTCTCGTCATGCGCCTGATCCCCGGTGGGGGGATGGAGGCGACCCTGGCCCGGGCCGCAGTCAGCGCGGCGGAATCGGCCGCAGGAGAACCCCCACCAGCCTTCGACCGGGGGTGCCCGCAGGTGCGCATTCGCGCCTGAATCCCCGGCGGGAGCAAGGAAGCGGGCAGGCCACCCGTCGGTGCGGCACGGCCGGCGGTCACGTCCGCTGCGGTCGAGATCAGCCGACAGCGCTGGGCGGCCCCGTGATGCGCTTGCGACGCTTCCCGGTGCATTGGCGATCCGGCGCGGTCCAAGCGCCGACAGGTGACGGCCGCGCTGCGCCGATGACGGCTTGAGCACGGTGCCGCTCAACACCACCCACCGGGGATCAGGCGCTTGCAACTACGGAGGGGGCGGGGTCGTAGGGGTGGCGTTCTGGACTGTGGAGCATATTTGGGTGCACAACCCGGGGCAGGCAGCGGAGAGCGCCTGAGGCACCTAAATGTGCTGTCCAGAATGGCAGCCCCGGAGGCCCCGAACCCGGCCCCCCAACCACTTGCGTCGGGGCGCGTGACTTCACAGGGCACACGGGAGGGCGGGCGGGGAAAAGGCCAGGACCGGAAAGCCGGCCCGAAGGGCCTAGGCTTGCTCGTCGTGAACGCTCGTCTCCCCCTCTTCCCCCTGAGCTCCGTCCTCTTCCCCGGCCTCGTGCTCCCCCTGAACATCTTCGAGGAGCGCTACCGCGCCCTCTTCCGCGCCCTGCTGGAGCTCCCCGAGGAGGAGCCTCGCCGGTTCGGGGTCGTGGCGATCCGGGACGGCCACGAGGTGGCCCCCGCGGGCGAGGAGGACGGCGCGGCGGCGGGCTTCGGCCCGGATCCGGCGGCGTCGCTGTTCACCGTCGGCTGCACCGCGGAGGCCGCCACGATCGGTGAGCGCGAGGGCGGCGGCTTCAAGGTCGTGGCGACCGGCACGACCCGCTTCCGGCTGGTGTCGGTGGACGCCTCGGGCCCGTACCTCGTCGGCGAGGTCGAGGAGGTGCCGGAGGAGAGCGGCAGCGGTTCCGGCGCGCTGGCGGCCGGTGTCGCACGGGCCTTCCGCACCTATCAGAAGCGGCTGGCGGGGGCGCGCGAGTCCAGCATCGCGGGCGTCCAGGAGCTTCCGGACGACCCGACCGTGCTGTCGTACCTGGTGGCCGCGGCGGCCGTCGTCGACACCCCGGCCAAGCAGCGGCTGCTGGAGGCCGCGGACACCGCGGCCCGGCTGGAGCAGGAGCTGCGGATTCTGCGCCGGGAGGCGGCGGTCATCGACAAGTTGGGCACCCTGCCCGCCGTGGACCTCACCCGCCAGGCCCCGAGCCTCAACTGACGGGACGTCAATTCATCATGGCCAAGAAGAAGCAGTCGCCGTCCGGCGGTACGCCCGCCACGGTCGCCTTGGAGAAGGCGGGCGCCGTCTTCACCGTGCACGCCTACGCGCACGATCCCGCCTCGGAACTGGGGTACGGCGAGGAGGCCGCGCAGGCGCTCGGCACGTCTCCGGACCGGGTGTTCAAGACCCTCGTCGCGGACGTGGACGGCGCGCTGACGGTCGCGGTCGTCCCGGTGGCCGGTTCGCTGGATCTCAAGGCGCTGGCCACCGCGGCGGGCGGCAAGCGGGCGGCGATGGCCGACCCGGCGGCCGCCGAGCGCACGACGGGCTATGTGCGGGGCGGTATCTCCCCGCTGGGGCAGCGCAAGCGGCTGCGCACCGTTGTGGACGCCTCGGCCCTGGAGCACGCCACCGTCTTCGTCTCGGCGGGCAAGCGCGGCCTGGAGGTCGAGCTGGCCCCGCAGGACCTGGTCAGGCTCACGGACGCGGTCACCGCGCCGATCGGCCGCGGCTGAGCGGCCCGCGTCAGTCCTTCGGGGGCAGGTGCTGCCCGGGGTGGTCCCAGTACGGCATGAGCGGCGGTTCGGGGTCGCGCGGGCCGAGGCCCACGGTCAGCAGCAGGTGGGTGAGGACGGCGCCCACGGGCCAGGCCAGCAGGGCGCCCTTGGCCTGGAGCTGGAGGGGTCCGTCGAAGACCTTCTTCGGGCCGACGGCCTTGGCGTGCGCTATCAGGTCCGAGGTGGGGCCGAGCCAGACCCCCAGCCGCCAGGCGATCACGGAGCCGAGCAGCGCGCCCACGGCGAGGCCGAACACCACGCCCACTCCCCCGCGCCGCACCCGCCAGAAGGCCAGGGCGGCGGTCAGGACGCCCATGCCGAGGCCGAGCAGCACGAAGGTGCCGTCCCCGCCGACGGCCTGCTCGCCCTCGGTGTCCTCCAGGTAGACCGCCTTGCCGTCGGAGATCAGCGGCACCCGGGGCGCCAGCCAGAGCCACAGCAGTCCGAGCAGCACCCCCGCCACCGCCACGAGCACGGCGGTCAGTGCGCCGTTCCTGAGCTCCTGCGCGGGGGCCATGCGCGAGTCGTCGTCCTTGGGCGACGGCAGCGGCATGGAGGGCCAGTGGTCGTGCGGCGTCAGAGGTGCGGTCACCCTGCCATCGTGCCAGGTACGCCCGCGCGACGCGTCATCAGCCCCTCGGCCCCTCAGCGGCAGGCGGCCCTGCGGTACGCCCAGGTGGCCACGGCCAGCGAGACCAGGCCGACGGCGGCGCACACCGACAGGTCGCCGAGCACGGCCGGCCAGTGCGGGTGGGCGTCGAAGCTGCGGATGAACGCCTCGACCCCGTACGTGGACGGCAGCAGGTCGCGCACGTACCCGATCGGCGCGGGCAGGTTGCCCGCCGGGAGGACGCCCAGCAGCAGCGCGGCGGACATGCCGAGCTGCCCGGCGAGCGTGGCCAGCTCCTGGCGCGGGGCCAGCAGCCCGAGGGCGGCCCCGAGTCCCGACAGCGCGGCGCCGGCCAGCGGAATGACGGCGGCCAGTACCCACAGATGGGTGAACGGGAGCTGGAAGAGGCCGCAGCCGATGGCGGCGGTCACCAGCGTCCCGGGCACCGTGAAGGACGCGTACGCGCCCGCCGCGCCGAGCACCACCGCCGCGGGCGGCACGGGCAGCGTCGCGTAGTGGTCGAGGCCCCCGGAGGCGCGCAGCTGCCCGAAGTACTGGGCGAGCAGATTGAGTGCGACGAAGGCGACGACGAGGACGCTGGAGCCGGCGACCACCGCGCGGGCGGCCGCGCCGCCGTGCACGACGCCGCGCATGAGCACCATGATCCCGACGGACTGGAACGTCGCGACGAACAGCAGCGGGATGCGCGCGACCCGGGCGCGCGACAGCTGGGCCCGGTAGACCGCGATCATCGCCGGCACCAGCCGGGCACGGGGGGCGAGCGGCGCGGGCGCGCCGGGCAGGGGGGCCGCGGGGGCCGCCGTACGCGCCGCCGCGGTGGTGTCCGCTCCCGCGGAGACGATGGTCACGCCGCGCCGCCCCGTTCCCCCGCGCGTCCGTCCGGGATCTCGTACACGGCCGTTCCCCTCATGGCTCCGTCGCCGCTGCTGCCGCCGTTCACGCCTTGACCAGTCCCTTCCGGCGTCCGCCGAGGGCCAGGTAGACATCCTCCAGGCTCGGTGTCGCCAGCGTGAAGTCGTCGAGCGCGGCGAAGGCCGGGCCGCCGGTCACCTCGGCGACCACGGCGCGGGCCCGCTCCTGGGGCAGCCGCAGCGTCCAGCGGCGCCCAGTGATCCGCGCGCTGTCGCGCAGCCCCGCGATGCCGGGCACGGACAGCGGGGGCTCGTCACGCCAGACCAGGTCGAGCCGCACCTCGTCGGCGACGAGCGCCTTGAGGCCGGCCGGGGTGTCGCAGGCGATGACCCGGCCCTCGTCGACGACTGCGACGCGGTCCAGGACGGTCTCCGCCTCCAGCACGTTGTGGGTGACGAGCAGGACGGTGACGCCGCGCTCGGCGCGCCGCCGGTCGATCGCCGCCCACACCGCGCGCCGAGCAACGGGGTCCATGGAGGTCGTCGGCTCGTCGAGGACCAGCAGCGGCCGCTCCCCCACCAGCGCGGTGGCCAGGCAGGCCAGCCGGCGCTGCCCGCCGGAGAGCTTGCGCAGCGGGCGGCCGGCGAGTTCGGTCAGCCCCAGCTCCTCCAGGACCGCGTCCCGTTCGGCGCGTGCGGAGTGGGCGTCCAGCCCGCGCAGCCGGCCGGTGGTCTCGGCGGCCAGGGCGACGGTGAGCTCGTCCAGCGCGCTGGACTCCTGCCCGAGGTAGCCGATGAGCCGGGAGGCCCGTTCGGGGTGGCGCACCAGGTCGTGGCCGAGGAGGTCGACGCTCCCGGCGTCCGGGCGCAGCAGGCCGGTCAACTGCCGCACCAGGGTGGTCTTCCCGGCGCCGTTGGGGCCGAGCAGGCCGAAGATCTCGCCGCCGCGGATGTCGAGGTCGATGCCGTCGTTGGCCCGCACGGCCGGTTTCGCGGCCGCGCGGCGCCCGCGCCCGGCCGGATACGTCTTGACGAGCCCGCGCACGGTCACGACCACCGCCGTGCGTGCGGCGGTGTCCTGTCCCGTGCCGGTACTCACGAGGGTCGAGCTTACCCCTCGTCCATGTGGACCGCTCACGTCCATGCCACACAAGAAAAGTCCAGGTCAAACGCGCAACGGCCACCCCCGGGTGGGGTGGCCGTGAGAAATCGGTGAGACGTCAACTGCCGGAATCGTCATCCGTTCGCTCGCTCCACGGGCCGACCCGCGGATGCGGCCCAAGATCGTCGTCTTTGACGAGTGCCAGGAGCTGTTCCTGCACAAGCTGTACGGCAAGGAGGCCGCCGAGCTGGCCGAGAAGGTCATCAAGAAGGCCAGGAAGTGCGGCATCACCTTGGTGTTCGTGACCCCGTCGCCGAACGCCGGCTCCATCCCGAAGGAGCTGACCCGCAACACCAGCCACAACGTGGCGTTCGCGGTCGGCGACTACATCGCCAACGATGGCCTGCTCGGCACGGGCAAGCACAAGGCGGGCATCACGGCGACGACCCTGATCCCTGGTGAGGACGTCGGTACCGAGGTGACGGTCGGGTTCAACGCGAAGCCGTTCGAGGTGATCCGCTGCCACTACGTGGCCCGGGATCCGGAGAAGGGCATCGACGAGGTCACGCCGGTCGTCGAGCGGGCGATGGGCGTGCACGACGGCGGCCCCGCCCCAGCCGAGCCGTCGTTCACGCCGGCCGATCCGCTGGTCGACATCCTGACCGTGCTGGAGAACGCCCCGCGGATGCGCACGCAGGACGTGGTCCGGGGCCTGTCCGACCTCAACCCGGAGGCTTACGGCGACTGGTCGTTCGGCAACCTGCGCCGGGTCCTCGACGAGTCCGGCCACGGGGAGTACAAGATGGGCGGCCGGCAGCACGTGTCCCGGCAGCGCATCGTCGATGCCATCGCGGACCGTGACGACGACGGCGACGACGAGGCCGAGTTCGACGCCAGCTGATCGCGGGGAGGCGGCCGTTTGGGAGGGAGTTCTCCCCAGCCGCCTCCCTACCCCGCCTCCCTGCGCCTGACCTGCACAGACATGCGATTAGGGAGGCAAGGGAGGCAGCGCTTCGGGACGCCCCGAACCCCCGTTTTCAGGGGTTCCGCCTCCCCCGCGTCGCCTCCCTCCCTGCCCGCCAACCCGCTATCAGGAGCACCCGTTGAGCGACCACCAGCACCCAGCCCAGCCCGACCCCGCCGACGCCATCAGAGGGCTGCACGCGGACGACCAGCGCCACCAAGGCAGGGCCGCAACCGAAGAGACCGGGCCCATCACCGCCGAACGGCTGACGGCCGTCGAGGCGTGCGCCGTGTCCATCCGCGCATGGAACGCCAGCATCATCCCCGGCCCGCTGCAGCTGACCCGCTACGCCGCCGCAGCGATCCGCACCCGGGTGCCGACGCTGGAGGACGGCGAGGTGATGCGTCGCGCCCACGCCCGCGCAGCGCGGGTCGACTCGTTCCTCCGCCGCTGGGCCAGCCTCGACCACGTGGGGCAGGCGATGTTCTTCGTCGGCGAGCAGGCCCTGCGCCAGCCCCTGGCCAACGACCGGGCGCACGGCGCGCAGTTGCGGTACCTGGCGAACCTGGCCGAGTCGAACCCGCGGATCGACATCCGCATCGTTCTCGAAGGCCGGCTGACCCCGGGACGCTCGGGCCAGTTCGCGCTGTACGGCCTGCGTGGCGCGGGTCTGTCCCGGCTGGGCTACCTGGAGAGCGTGATCGGCGGCTGGTACACGGTCCGTGCCGCCGATGTCGCCCGCCTGCACTCAGCGTTCGAGACCATGGCGGAGGCGGCACTGTCGCCGGACGACTCCCGCACGTTCATGACGGAGGTATCCACAGCATGGGGATGATCCCCGAGGCGCCGTTCAAGAAGTCGTCGTTCAGCGAGCCGGATGATTGCATCGAGGTCGCCCGGCCCGCAACGGGCCCGGTCTGGGTGCGTGACTCCAAGGACCCTCATGGCCCCGTCCTGGCGTTCGACCGCAGCGAGTGGGCGGCGTTCCTCGCCGACCTGCCAGAGCAGCCCTGACACGGCGAAGGCGCCCGTTCTCCCCCGAGATGGCGGGCGTCTGTCGCTTTTCTGACGCGTGCATGTCGAGAACGTGGTCACCGCGACACGGCGTGTTCATGTTTGATTCACATGGTTAACGCTTCATTCCTCAATCCTCGCGATCATGAAATCTCTGAGGACCCTGAGGCTCACCCTCCCCATGGCGCTCGCCACCCTCATGCTCTCCGTCGCGGGCGCCGTGTCCCCCGCGTCGGCATCCGTGACGTATTGGAGGTACATAGACGGCTATGAAAATAGCTGCCTCTCCTCGTCCTCCACGACCTCCAACGTGTGGTCGGAACCTTGTGGTCAGACGATCGCCCGCTACCAATGGTGGTGGGGTGACACGATCACTTCCGGGGGCTCGACGTGGCGCCAGCTGATAAGCGCGGAGAACGGCAAGTGCCTCACCACGGACCACAAGACCGACAACAATGCTGTCTGGACGAGTGCCTGTGGAAACGCTCCCGATCAGTGGTGGAGCGGCGACGGCGACAGCCTCGCGAGCTGGAACGGAATGAGCCTCCGCAGCTCCGCCAACGGTGATGCCGTCTACGTCAGCGGTTACGGCGCCGTCGAGTTCGACCGCTACACCTGGCGGGGCTACCGCAACTGACACTGACCGTGGCCCACCGAGGGCTCTCGCTCCCTATAGGAGCGAGGGCCCTTCTGGTTCGGTCGCGAGGAAAAGCGGACGCGCGTCGCACTCTGACGCCGTCGGATCTTAAGGACAGCGACGTCCTTACGCGTCACTCACTATCGCAGGGCCTATGCGTTGGCCTCGGGCTGCTGCACGAACGTGCCCTTGCCCTGGACGGTGTACACGAGGCCGCGTTCGCGGAGCTCCCGCACCGCGCGCCGCGCCGTCAGCCGGGCCACGCCGTACTCCTCGGCTAGCCGGGTCTCCGCGGGGATCGGCCGGTCCGGTACGAGCGCGCCCGCCTCGATCTGCCCGGCAACGATGTCGGCCAGCTGCATGTAGATCGGCCGGCCGCTCTCGTGGTCGATCAGGTCCGCGGGATCGTCAGTGCTCACCATTCGACCGTAGATGTGCCCTGACCTGCACACATCTCCAGATCCCTCCGCACTCCTCTACAGAGGACTACATACCGCTGTACGGTGGGAGAACATGAGAAAGCCCCCGGCAGCCGCTGTCACGGCCCCGAGGGCAGGCCGACCGGAAAGGGGTCGACATGGGCCACGGTACCGCCCACGACAGCTCGCGCGTAGCTGCCCAACTCACTCGGCTTGAAGGCGCTGCACAGCGCGCCCACCGCCTGCACATGGACCATCTGGTTGACTGCTCCGCCTGCCATGGCGAGGTCCGTTGTGGCCTCGGCGCCAGCCTGTGGAGCGCGTGGACGGAAGCCCGCGGGGGCCAGCAGTGACTGCGGCCGAGGGCGGCATGCCGCGCCCTTGTGCGCGCTGCGGGAGGACCAACACCGACACGGTGCCGTTCATGGTGGAGACCGGTTCCGGCCCCGGCGGCATGGGAGTCATCTGCGCCGACGCAGCAGCCTGCGTGAGCCGCGCCCCGGCCCCGCCCCACACCGGGCCCCGCTGACTGCTGGCTGCCTCCGACGGCGAAGCTTCACAGGGAGCAGACGGCAACGAGCCCCCACCGCAACCTCCGCCGCGGTGGGGGCTTCGTCATGTCACAAATGGGCCACAACGCCCACAGGTCGTGCCAGTGCTCGCCACGCTGGGGCAACCCACCCGCATCACCACATGGGGGATCCATGCACCCGGGATACCAGCACCAGGTCGTCAAGCGCGGCGCGAACCACGGCCTGCACCTCGCGCTCAGCATCTGCACCTGCGGCGTCTGGGCCGTCACAGGTTGGCCGATCGCCGCGCTCATCGGCCGCCGCCAGACCGTCACCACCTACGGCGGCGCGCCGCAGACCCCGTACCCGCCACAGCAGCTGCCGCCGACTGCGTACCCGCCGCAGGGTCAGTACGGGCCGCCGCCCGGGCACCAGCAGACCCCGCCGCATGGCTGGCAGCAGCCGCCTACGACCTGAGCCGGCCTAGGAGCGGGCCGGGCCCCACTCAGCGATTGAGGAATGACCCACGACGACTACGTTCGCCCGCAAACCACTGCGCAACCTCTTCCAAAGTCTCAGGCACGATCCGGTTCTCAAAGCGCGCCACGTAGGCGGCTTCCCCTCGTGGGCTTTGGTGGTTCGCATCTGCAGGTGGGAGTTCAGCCAACGGCCGCCAGTGCACGGTGATCGGGCCAAAGGCCGCGGGGAATGTGACCGGGAAGGAGAAGCCGCCTGCGGTGCGCACGACCATGGGCAGTTGGTGGGCGGCCCGGTTTCGCACATACCGCAAGCCCAGCATGAGTTCGGGTCCTGGCCCGTTCAGCCCGCGATAGGAAAGATCATCGTCGCGCAGTTTCAGGTCGAGGGCGTTGGCCCAGTAGGCGGCCTCCATCGCCGGGATCAGCACTTCGCGCACGTTCGGGTTCACCCGTATTTGTTCGACCAGGCGGGCGCGAGCCTGCTCAAATCCGGCGAGCGCGACCTCGTACATGGGTGTCGGCAGCGACATGCGGTGACACATCTTGCCCAAGATCCGAGAGACCCCCGACCCTCGTGGTGTGGCCCAGGTACAGCAGAAATCCGACCGCGATTCGCCCCCCGCCGCCCTTGAGGGCTTCTACAACATCAAGAAGGCCGCGATCCGCCTCGGCCTGAACGACGGCACGGATCCGAAGGATGAATCCGGCCACCGCTGGCTCCGCGACGGATGCAACCGGCCCATCGACGGCAGCAAGGGCCCACAGTTCCCCCACCGCCGGATGTGCGGACAGCTCATCTTCAGCGACTCCGACCTCGCGTGGATCACCGAAGAGCACCGCAACCCGACGGCCAAGCCCGGCCGCAAGCCCAAGACGCCAGCAAAGGCTGAGGAGAACGTGAGTGTCAAGCCCTCCGACCCTCGACCGCGGCCTCATCGAGCGCCTGACCGCTGTCCTTGAAGCGATCCTCGCCTACGCCGACTTCAGGCACTACACACCGGAAGAGCTGGTCGACCCCGAGGGAGAGTTCCGGCTCCCGACCACCGCGCGAATGATCCGCGAGTGGGCGTACCAGCGGAAGTTCACGCGTAGCCGCATGGGCGGCCGGGTGACGCTCCGGCTCCCCCACATCAAGGAGCTCGTGGAGAGCTTCGACGAGCCGGCCATGCAGAAGCCGAAGCGAAGGACCTGACGTGACGCACCAGAAGCCCCCGCCCGGGTACGTCTTCGTGGAGGACTTCGAGGCAGATGACGGGACCGTGACCGCAGGGATCGCCACCCGTCTCGGCATCAGCGCCAGCGCGTACAAGAAGTGGCGCATGGCCGGAAAGGGTCCGCTGTACCGGAAGCACGGCAAGCGCATCATCGCCCGCCCTGAGTGGGTCGAGGAGTGGCAGCGCGCCCAGGACGATGTCGCGTTCAGGCCCCGTCCGGAGATGCGCCCGCCCGAGCCCAAGCTGAAGCGCAAGGAGTCCTGACAATGCCCAGCGAAAAGTACATCAAGTACGAGATGCCGGTTCCCCCCGCCGACATCAACGCGGACTACATGACCCTCCCGGAGACTGCGCACGTCATGCACTGCAGCGTGCGGTCGATCCGGGCGGCCCTCCGCGACCTGAAGATCAAGCCCAAGCCCGGCAGCAGGGTCATCACCGACAAGGCGACCCGCGCCGCGATCTACCAACTGCGCTCCGGCGGCGTCCCGCAGATGCCCCGACGCCGGCCGCGACGACGATCAGCTCGATGAGCCCGTCCCCATTCGAGCTGGGGGCGGGCTCATTGCTATGTCCAGACAGGTCCATGATGCCGCGAGTGGAGGCGTCTCCGTAGACTCCTGGGGCATGGAGGGGTGGAAGTTCTGGTGGGGCATCGCAGCGTTCTTCTTGGGCGGCCTGTCGACGCAGTTCAGCGGCTGGCTCACGTACCGGCGGCAGCGAATGGACAAGGCTGTGGAAGATGCCGATGCCCTCAAGAAGCGTCGCGAAGAATTCGAGCTGCAGCACCTCATCGAGACGAACGAGAAGCTGCACGTGCTTCGGCAGAGGTTATGGGACTTCACGTTGGAAGCCCGCAAGGTTCGAGCTTCAAACCAGGCGGACGGCCACCAAGACCAAGCCGGTTTGACCGCCGCTCGCGACGCCATGGACGCGGCCGAGGGAGCGCTTCACGGCAATGTTGGCTTCATCCTCAATGACGAGATTCGGCTCAAGGTCCAAGAAGCGATCCAGGCCATCGGCGGGGCTACTTTCGAGGTGCTCGGGGGTAGCCCCGTCCCCCACTTCGAGATGAACAAAGCCGTCGCCGAGGCTTTCGACGCTCTGAGCGCGCGCGTGCGAGCCATCTATGCCAACCAGCCGAACCACTAGCCCCCGTCCCCAGGCCCCGCCTCCGTGAAGGAGGCGGGACATTGTGCTGTCAGAGCTCCGCGCCGTCCGAGCTCTCGATGTGCAGAACGACAGGCTGCCCGGGCGCGGGCGGGAAACCGGCCCCGTCAGGCACGATGAACTCCGTCTCGCGGCCGTCTGTGGTGCGGATCCTGACCTGGCTGGTGTTGGCGATGGCCTTCCAGACCTCGGCGTCGTCGATGGTCAGGGTTCCCGACCAGTTCGTGTGGTTGCCGTCGGGCTTGCTGCTGCGGAGGTCCAGGGCGACCTGGGCTTCACCGGCTTCGGTGATGACGGTCGCGACCCCCTTGCGGGTATTCATACCGATCGATCGTAGGGGCAGACTCTGGTGGCGTCCCTTGATCGCTTACTTAGCTGGTTCCTCGGACTCCTCTTCTTCGTCGTCGTCCACGTCCAGCGGGATGTCGTCAAGGATCTCAAGGGTCCACGTCTCCTTGAGCTCACCCCTTAACTCGTTCATGGAGTTGGTGAGTCGGATCCCGAAGCCGAGCTGAGTCGCGGATTGAAGCAGCTCAAGGGCCTGATCCAACTCGCTGATGAGCACGAGCGTCTTGATCACTGGCGGATCGACGACGTACCCATCCCGTTCTTCCACGTGCGCCATGGCAACCTCCTGCAGAGACCCCGATGGGTCAGCCCACGAGTATCCCGACGACCAGGGCCACGAGTGCCAACATTCCGAGAAGCCACCAACTGCACCCCTGCTTGGGGTTCTTGCCGCGCACGCGGTGTCCGGGCACCCACGTGCCGTTCTTCCGCCTGTACCCCTCACGCCAGTGGCTCTTGCCCATCGGTGCCCCCTCGGGTCGGAGACCTTCCACGGTTCAGGGATCCGGCCGATGCGAGCAGGGCGTAGGGCGGGCGCACGGTTGCGGGATCCGGCTGCGAACTGGCTGCACGGGCCGCCAGACTGCCGGATATGAGCTTGACGTTCAGCGTCCAGGGCGACGCCGAGGGCGAGGTACGCGCCGCCCTCGGCCGCTTGTGCGATGCTCTCGACCTTGAGCCCCTCGGCCGGCCGATGCAGGGCCCCGGACGGGCACGCCGGCTCGCCCGCGCCATCCCCGATGAGGCTGGTGCGCAGATCACCGCACCAGGTCCACGGGCGAGCCGCAGGGCGCATACCACCACGAGGGGGAACCCGTGCCTAGCAGATGGGTAATGGGCATTGGACTGGCCGCAGTGGGTGTCGTCGGGACGCTGGCCGCAAACGCACGGCCGCGCGTCGCCGCAAGCGAGGTTGAGGCAGAAGAGACGCCCCAGTACCCGGTGCCGACGACGATCTACCGGGTGACTTACACAGTCCTCGACACCCAGGAGGTGCGCGTCCACGACTTCGTAGACATCGACAACGGATACGACTTCTATCTGATGATGCAGCGGGCCGCGGGCTTCTATAAGGTCACGTGGGACCACGTGCCTTGTGATGCCAGCGGATCACCCATCTACTGACGGGCAACTTAGCCGCAGACCAGATGAGCAGCAGGGCGCCTGACGGTTCAGGCGTGGCCGAGCTCCGGCAGGACGGTGCCGCCCGCGTTCGCCACCAGCCACCCCGCCTCGGCGCTGTACCGCATCAGGAACGGCAGGAGCGGCGAGTCCTCCGGCACGGCCGTACCCTCCGCGGGCTGCGGCACCATGCCGACTACGACCAGGTCGAGGCCGACGACTTCCTGCCGCAGCGTCGGCACCCCCTCGTGCACGTCCTGCGACCAGCCGAGGAACGTGACCATCAGCGACTCGGCGAACTCCGGCCACATGACGTGCTCCGGGCCGGCGGCGGCAAGGTCCGCGATGACCTCGTCAGGGTCGAAGCTGGCGGCCTTCATGTCGGCGAGGCAGCTGCGCAGCCACAGGTCGGCCCAGAACAGGCGCAGCGGGTACTCCATGAGCGGCCACGCCTCCGCCATGCTGCGGTCCCGCCACACGGCCTTCACGAAGCCCTGCACGGTCAACGCCGGGGCGCTGAAGGTCGACGTCAGCGAGTTCTTGAAGTCACCGACCTTGCCGCGGATCGTCGAGAAGATCGACGTCACCTTGTCGCTGACGCCCGACCAGAGCCCATTCCATGCGTTGGTGACGGACGTCCGCAGGCTGGAGACGGAGTCGCGGACCCACTTCCACGCCCCCGTCACAGCGCCACTCAGCCCCGACCAGAACGAGTTCCAGCGGTCACGGACCGACTTCCACAGCGAATTCCAGATGCTCACGACCCCGTTCATGAGGTCGGTGAAGATCTTCTTCGTCTTGTCCCAGAGCGACGTGAACCAGTGCACGATCCCGTTGACCAGGTCGGGGATGATGCTGTGGCCGAGCAGGATGTCGAACATTTCCTTGAACTTGTCAACGACCCAGTTCACAGCCTTCGTCAGGATGTCCGTGAACTTCGTGATCCACCCGATCACGGTCGTCAGTACCGGCACGAGGACGGCGAGCTCCGGGAGCACGCCTACCGGCTCATGGAGCAGCTGGAGATGCGCAGGGTCCGCCTGTACGACGCTCGGCACTCCTGCCTGACCTACCTGGCCACGAACGGCGTTCCAGACGTCGTACTCGCGGCCTGGGCGGGCCACATGAACGCGGCCTTCACCAAGGCCAAGTACGTCCACCCGGACGTCGAGGATCTGCGCCCCGCGGCGACCGCTTGGGACGCCTTCCACAGCCCCGATTCTGAGACTGGCGGTGAGAAATTGTGAGAGATCTGCCGTACTGGATCACTCTAAATCTCTCTGACCAGCAGCTTTACTGGTCTACGTAGTACCGAGGGTCGAGACTACGCTCCATCCCGGGCGGTATGCGCCCCAGGGTCGGTCCCGGGCGCCCTCACTCCGCGGCGGGGGGCCGGGGGACGACCGCGCGGGCGTCGACCTCGCGCCAGAAGCCCGCCCGGATGGCGTAACGGTCGTGCTCGTCGATCTGGTCGTCCTTGTGGGCGAGCAGTCCGAAGCGGGCGGCGTAGCGCAGCAGCTCGCCGTCGATGCGGTGCGGGACGCGGGGGTACTCGGCGGAGAGCAGCTGGAGGTGCAGGCCCTCGGTGAGCCGGGCGATCCAGCGCCGGGCGAAGACCTGTCCGACCTCGTAGGGGTCGCCGCTGACGGCGGTGATGTCCTCCTCGCGGTCGGCCCAGCGCTGCTCGGCGCTGGTGAGCTGGGCGAGGGTGGGCAGCCCGGCGTCCGCCGCGTCGCTGCCGCCGACCATGCCGCGGTCCGAGGACCAGCGCAGGGTGGCGCCCGCCGCGGACGAGGGGTGCGGGGCGGAGTGGCCGCGGTGGACGAGCCCGGCGAGGTCCTTGGGGGTGGGCACGAGGCCCTTGCCGACGGTCGCGGGGGGATCGGCGAGCAGTCCCGAGCCGTTCTGCGCGGCGACGGCCACGGCGGGCTCGGCCGCGGGCGGCTCCTCGGGTGCCACGGGCTGCTGCTTGGCGGCCGGTGCGGGTTCGGGGAGCGGGGCGGAGAGGATGGCGGCGATCTCGGGGCGCGGGGTGGGCGGCGCGCAGACCCCGGCGGGCTCCCGGACCCGGATCGCGCGGGTGATCCACTCGCGGTCCAGCACACGGCGTTCGTCGGCCTCGGCGACCAGGTCCTCGGACTGGTTGAAGTCCCCGTCGGCGGCCTGGACGGCCCACAGGTGGACGGCGACGCCGTGCTCCTTGGCCGACATCATGCCGGGCAGCAGGTCGCCGTCGCCGGTGACGAGCACGACGTCGGAGCAGGCCCGGTTGCGGGCGAGCTCGGACAGTTCGGCGTGCATGGCGGCGTCCACGCCCTTCTGGGCCCAGCGTCCGTCGGTGCGGGTGAGCGCGCCGAGCCGCACGGTGACGCGCGGCATGACCCGCAACCGCCGGTGTTCGGGCTGCGGTACGCGGTCGGGGGCGCCGTCGAACCAGTAGATCCTCAGCAGCGGCTGCCCGGTCTCCTTCTCGGCGCGTTCGCGCAAGCCCGCGACGACTTCCGCGTGATCGACCAGGATCCGGGAGCGCGAGGGCTCTCCGGCGAGCAGGCTCGCGGCGGCGCCGAGCAGGTAACCGGCGTCCACCAGGACGACGCAGCGGTCCATCGGTCTCACCCTCTTTTCCGGAGTCCTGTCGTCCGTCCCCCCGACGTTTCCCCGAGTCTGCCCGAACACCGGCTCGTTGTGACCTGTTGGGCGATCACCGGCGCGCCACACAGGGCAACTGCCCGAAATGCGACCTTCGTACTCCCGTGCAAGCCTGAGTGCGGCCCATTCCGTGATTTCCCCCAAGGAGGAACATCGTGGGCAAGAACAAGAACCGGGGCGAGCGCACCGGGCAGCGGTCCGAGCGCGGCACCTCCGCGACCACCGAAGAGCACGCGAAGGGCTCCGGACGCGAGCACATGACGATGACGGCCCCCGGCGCCGAGCCGCATGTGTCGCAGAAGCGGCAGAAGAAGTTCGGCCACAACTAGCGCCGGGCGTCAGTGATCAAGGGTGGCATCCCGCTCGGGGGTGCCACCCTTGATCGTCTTCTCCCTGTGCACGGAGGGTGATCGGGCGAAAGCCGGCGATCAGCTCGCCTGCTGTGCCGCGCCGAGGCAGGCGGGGCCCAGGAGGGCCTTGAGGTCACCGTAGAGCGCCGGGTCGGCGGTGACCCGGTGCCGGTCCAGCCGCAGCACGGTGGTCGAACGGACACCCTCCAGGCGCACCCGCACCTCGGTGCTGCCCTTGTGGCTGGCCAGCACCTCGCCGAGCCGCGCGACCAGCGGCGGGGTCACCTTGACCGTCGGGATGGAGATCGTCACGGGCGCGTTGGCGCCGGCGTCGCTGAGGTCGGGGACCATCAGTTCCATCGCGACCAGCCGCGGGATGTCCTCGCGCTTGTCCAGGCGGCCCTTGACGAAGACCACGGCGTCGTCGATCAGCTGGGTCGAGACCAACTGGTAGGTGGCGGGGAAGAACATGCAGTCGATGGAGCCGCCGAGGTCCTCGACGGTGGCGATGGCCCAGGCGTTGCCCTGCTTGGTCATCTTCCGCTGGAGGCCGGAGATGATGCCGCCGATGGTGACGATCGAGCCGTCCGTGTAATCGCCGGCGAGCGCGGCGATGGACGCGTCCGCCTTGTCGTTGAGGACGTGCTCGATCCCGAAGAGCGGGTGGTCGGAGACGTAGAGACCGAGCATCTCCCGCTCCTGCGCGAGCAGATACGTCTTGTCCCACTCGATGTCGGAGAAGGTGACGTCGAGCCCGAAGCCCGGCTCGTCGGCCGCGGCGTCGTCGCCCATGCCGCCGAAGAGGTCGAACTGCCCCTCGGCCTCCTTGCGCTTGACCGCGACCACGTTGTCGATCATCGGTTCGTAGTGCTCGGTCAGGCCCTTGCGGGTGTGGCCCATCTCGTCGAAGGCGCCCGCCTTGATGAGCGATTCCACGGTGCGCTTGTTGCAGACGACGGCCTCGACCTTGTCGAGGAAGTCGGGGAAGGCGGTGTACTTCCCCTTCGCCTTGCGGCAGCGGATGATCGAGTCCACCACGTTCTGGCCGACGTTGCGGACGGCGGTCAGGCCGAACAGGATCACGTCGTCGCCCTGCGCGGTGAAGTTGGCGTCCGACTCGTTGACGTTCGGCGGAAGCACCTTGATGCCCATGCGGCGGCACTCGTTGAGGTAGATCGCCGACTTGTCCTTGTCGTCGCGCACCGAGGTGAGCAGCGCGGCCATGTACTCGGCCGGGTAGTTGGCCTTGAGGTACGCGGTCCAGTAGGAGACCAGGCCGTACGCGGAGGAGTGCGCCTTGTTGAACGCGTAGCCGGCGAAGGGGACCAGCACGTCCCACACCGCCTGGATGGCCTGGTCGGAGTAGCCGCGCTCGCGCGCGCCCTTCTGGAAGGGGATGAACTCCTTGTCCAGGACCTCCTGCTTCTTCTTGCCCATCGCGCGGCGCAGCAGGTCGGCCTGGCCCAGCGAGTACCCGGCGAGCACCTGGGCGGCCTTCTGCACCTGCTCCTGGTACACGATCAGGCCGTAGGTGATGTCGAGGACCTCCTTGAGAGGCTCCTCCAGCTCCGGGTGGATCGGAGTGATCTCCTGCTGCTTGTTCTTGCGCAGGGCGTAGTTGATGTGCGAGTTCATGCCCATCGGGCCCGGCCGGTAGAGGGCCGAGACGGCGGAGATGTCCTCGAAGTTGTCGGGCTTCATCATGCGCAGCAGGGAGCGCATGGGGCCGCCGTCGAACTGGAACACGCCCAGGGTGTCGCCGCGGCCGAGCAGTTCGAAGGTCTTGGGGTCGTCCAGCGGCAGCGCGAGCAGCTCGATGTCGACGCCCTTGTTGGTCTTCACGAGCTTGACGGCGTCGTCCATGATCGTGAGGTTGCGCAGGCCGAGGAAGTCCATCTTCAGCAGGCCGAGCGACTCGCAGCTCGGGTAGTCCCACTGCGTGATGGTGACGCCGTCGGAGTGCCGCACCCAGACCGGGACGTGGTCGGTGATCGTCTCGCTGGACATGATCACGCCGGCGGCGTGCACGCCCATCTGCCGGACCAGGCCCTCGACACCGCGGGCGAGGTCGATGACCTTCCTGGCGTCGGGCTCGTTCTCGTACATCCCGCGGATCTCGCCGGCCTCGCTGTAGCGCGGGTGCGTGGGATCGGTGATGCCGTTGAGCGGGATGCCCTTGCCGAGGACGTCGGCGGGCATCGCCTTGGTGAGCCGGTCGCCGACCGCGTACGGGTACCCCAGGACGCGGGCCGAGTCCTTGATGGCGTTCTTGGCCTTGATGGTGCCGTAGGTGCCGATCATGGCGACCTTGTCGGCGCCGTACTTCTCGGTGACGTAGCGGATCACCTCGGCGCGCCGGCGCTCGTCGAAGTCGATGTCGACATCGGGCATGGAGACGCGCTCGGGGTTGAGGAAGCGCTCGAAGATCAGGCCGTGCTCGATGGGGTCGAGGTCGGTGATGCCCATGGCGTACGCCACGATCGAGCCGGCCGCGGAACCGCGGCCGGGGCCGACGGCGATGCCGTTGTTCTTGGCCCACATGATGAAGTCGGCGACGACGAGGAAGTAGCCGGGGAACCCCATCTGGATGATGGTGTCCATCTCGTACTCGGCCTGCTTCATCCTGTCGTCCGGGATGCCGCCGGGGTACCGGCGGTGCATGCCCCGCAGCGTCTCCTCGCGGAACCAGGTGACCTCGGTGTACCCCTCGGGCACGTCGAAGCGGGGCATCAGGTTCTTCTCCTGGAACCAGCCCTCGGTGTCGACCTGCTCCGCGACCAGCAGCGTGGTGTTGCGGCAGCCCTCCTGCCAGGCGTCGGAGGAGTCGATGGCGAGCATCTCGTCCGTCGTCTTCAGGTAGTAGCCCGTGCCGTCGAAGCGGAAGCGGTCCGGGTCGGAGACGTTCTTGCCGGTCTGGATGCACAGCAGGGCGTCGTGGGCGTCGGCCTCGCTGGCGTACGTGTAGTGCGAGTCGTTGGTCACGACCGGCGGGATGCCGAGCTTCTTGCCGATCTCCAGCAGCCCGTCGCGGACCCGGCGCTCGATCTCGATGCCGTGGTCCATCAGCTCCAGGAAGTAGCGCTCCTTGCCGAAGATGTCCTGGTACTCGGCCGCCGCCTTCAGCGCCTCGTCGAAGTGGCCGAGCCGCAGCCGGGTCTGCACCTCGCCGGAGGGGCACCCCGTGGAGGCCATCAGGCCCTCGGACCACTGGGCGATGGTCTCCTTGTCCATCCGGGGGTACTTCGTCAGCCAGCCCTCGGCGTAGGCGTCGGAGGAGAGCCGGAAGAGGTTGTGCAGCCCCGTCCTGTTCGCCGCCCAGATCGTCTTGTGCAGGTACGAACCGGACGCCGAGACGTCGTCCCGCTTCTGGTGCGGCTGGCCCCAGAGGATCTTCCGCTTGTTGCGCCGGGACTCCGGCGCCACGTACGCCTCGATGCCGATGATCGGCGTGATCCCGGCGCCCTTGGCCTGGTGGAAGAAGTCGTACGCCCCGTGCAGGTTGCCGTGGTCGGTCATGGCGATGTGCGTCATGCCCATCTCACCGCAGGCCTTGAACATGTCCTTCAGCCGCGCCGCTCCGTCCAGCAGCGAGTACTGGGTGTGAACATGCAGATGGGTGAAGGGCGTGGTCACGGGAAGCGACACCTCCGGCATCGGTGGTCATCTGGCGGCGAGGGGAATCCTACGCCGGGGGTCCGACAACCACGGCCGGGACGGTCCGTGCCGGGCGGGTGACCGCGTACGGCACGGACCGCGGGGCCGGGGAGGCGTAGACGATGTCGCCGGAACGGCGGACCCGGGGCCGCACCGCTGGCCGTACCCGGGCCGGTGCCGGGCCGGTGCCGGGCCGGGCGGCCCGTCCGGATGCGGAATCCGGACGCGCCGGCCGGCGACCGGCACTCAGGGGGCGCTCAGGGGGCGCTCAGCGCACCGGCGAGTCGGCCCGCTCCACCTTCTGGGTACCGGACAGCGTGCGGTATGAACGCTCCCACGTGGAGGTCGCGTTGGCGCTGGTCCGGTCGGACAGGACGTAGTAGTCCATCTGGGCCCGCTCGCTGGTGATGTCCAGCACGCCGTAGCCGTGCGAGTCCATGTCCACCCACTTCACGTGCCGGTTGGCGACCTTGACGGCGGCCTCGGCGATCGGGGAGACGGTCCCCGGGGCGACCTTGAGGATGTCGTCCAGGTTGTCCGAGGTGACGGAGGTGACCACGAACTCGGTCGCCGCCGTCGCCGACAGCGGGTAGGTGGCGGCCTTGACCGGGACGTCGTTGGCCCACGCCATGTGGATGTCGCCGGTCAGGAAGACGGTGTTGCGGATGCCGTTGTCCCGCAGGTGCGCCAGGAGCTCGCGGCGGTCGTCGGTGTAGCCGTCCCACTGGTCGGGGTTGATCGCCAGGCCCTCGCCGGGCAGGCCGAGGAGCTTGGCCAGCGGCGCGAGCAGGTAGTCGGGCAGCGCGCCGAAGGCGACCGGCGAGATCATCACCGAGTTGCCGATGAGCCGCCAGGTGGTGTCCGAGGCCTTGAGGCCCGCCTTCAGCCAGTCCAGCTGCGCGCGCCCGGTGATCGAGCGGGCGGGGTCGTCGACCGAGCCGCTGCCGACACCGGCCTGCTGCGAGCGGAAGGAGCGCAGGTCCAGCAGCGACAGGTCGGCGAGCTTGCCGAAGCGCAGGCGGCGGTAGGTCGTGCCCGCGATCGAGGGCCGCACCGGCATCCACTCGAAGTAGGCCTGCTTGGCGGCCGCCACCCGGGCGGTCCAGGTGCCCTCGGCGCCCTCGGTGTGGTTCTCGGCGCCGCCGGACCAGGCGTCGTTGGCGAACTCGTGGTCGTCCCAGATCGCGACCACCGGCGCGGCGGCGTGCAGCGCCTGCAGGTCGGCGTCGGTCTTGTAGCGGCCGTGGCGGGTGCGGTAGTCGGCCAGCGTGACGATCTCGTGCGCCGGGGCGTGCGGGCGGACGACGGTGCCGCGGGCGGCGTAGCCGCCACTGGCGTACTCGTAGATGTAGTCGCCCAGGTGCAGCCAGGCGTCCAGGTCGCCGCGCGCGGCCAGGTGCCGGTAGGAGGCGAAGTACCCGGCCTCCCAGTTCGAGCAGGACACCACGCCGAAGCGCAGGCGGGCGGCGGTGGCGTTGTCGGCGGGGGCGGTACGGGTCCTGGCGACGGGCGAGTCAGCGCCGCCCGCGGAGAAGCGGTACCAGTAGTCGGTCGCGGGGAGCAGGCCGCGCACATCGGCCTTGACGGTGTGGTCGGAGGCGGCGTCCGTGGTGGCCGTGCCGGTCGCGACGACGGAGGTCAGCGCCCTGTCCGTGGCGACGGTCCAGGTCACCTCCGTCGCCGGGCCGAGCCCGGAGCCGGGGACCGCCTCGGGGGCCGGCGTCACACGGGTCCACAGCAGGACGCCGTCGGGCAGCGGGTCGCCGGAGGCCACGCCGTGCAGGAAGGCGGGGGCGGAGGCCGCCTCCGCCTGGCCGGCGGTGGCGGCGAGGGGTATGAGCGCGGCGCCCGTCACCACGGCGCCGGCCTTGACCACCGAACGGCGGCTGGGTGTTCTCGGAGAGGTCTGTGAGGATGCAGAGGTCTCGGTCACGGCCGATCAGATTACGCGTCAGTAACCGCTCTCCGGCACCCCGCGCCGCAAGTGTTGGCGAACACTTCGCCCCCCGGCCCCCGGCAGGTCGCCGGGGGCCGGGGGCTCCGCAAGTGCGGTGCGGTGCCTACTGCTTGGCGCCGATCTGCGCGTCCACCGCAGCCGTGAACTGCTGCGGCGTCATGGTCTGCACGTTCTCGATCGTCTTGCCGTCCAGCTTCACGGTCGGGGTGCCGGTGATGCCGTCCGTGTCGAACTGCTTGGCCATCGTCAGCGCCCACTTGTCGTAGGTGCCGTTGCGGACGGCGTCCTCGAAGGTCTTGTTGCCCTTGAGGGCGTCGACCTTCTGCGCGATCTCGATCAGCTTGGCGTCGCTGCCGAAGTCGTCCTTGGTCTCCTCGGGGTGGACGTCCTTGGAGTACAGCAGCGCGTGGTACTGCACGAAGGCGTCCTTGCTGACGTTCAGCGCGGCGCCCAGCGCGCTCAGCGCGTTCTTCGAGCCCTGGCCCTGCTTGAGGGCGTCGTCGAGGAAGGCGCCCATCGTGTACGAGATCTTGTACTTGCCGTCCTTGGCGTCCTTCTGGACCTCCTCGCCGGAGGTCTGCTCGAACTGGGCGCAGACCGGGCAGCGCAGGTCCTCGTACACCTTCAGCGTGTGCTTGGCACTGGCGTCGCCGATCTCGATGGACGTGCCGTTCTTGCCGGTGGAGTTGGCGGGCTGGACCAGCTTCTGGTCCGCGGCCTTCTCCCAGTAGGACGGCGCGTTCATCTTGACCACGGCCACGGCTATGCCGGCGCCCAGCGCCAGAACGCCGACCACGGCGCCGCCGACGACGAACTGGCGGCGCACCTTGTCGCGCTTGGCCTGGCGCTCCCGCTCCGCGCGCAGCCGCTCGCGGGCGGCGGTCTTGGCGGTCTGGCTGTTCCTCTTGCTCATGGTGGTGGGTTCTCCGTGTCGTCGTGACGTGCGTGAGGGGATGTGCGGGGTGGAAAGGCCGTGCTCGGCTCGGTTCAGCGAGCGAAGGAGACGGCCGGGGGCCCTCGGCGTACGACGGTGTGGAGCAGCAGCGGCAGCGCGGGCGCGACAGGGGCAGCAGCGGGCACGCGGCGGCGGGCGGCGGCCCGCGGCCGGGCGGTGCCGCGGAAGGCGGCCACGGCGACGATCAGCGGCAGGAAGACGGTGCGCAGCAGGCCGTGCAGCGCGGCCTCGCCGCTGCGCAGCCACCAGGCGGCGGCGAGGCCCACGGCGACGTGCACGGCCAGCAGCAGCCACGGCGAGGCCGAGTGGCCCGGTCCCCCGGCGGCACCGGCGAGCGGGCCGCCGACATCACCGCCGTGGCAGGCCAGCGCCTCGTTGATGGAGCGCCACGAGCCCGTGACGGGCCCGCCGGCGGGGCCGTAGCAGGTCTGCTGGCCAGCCGTGAACAGCGTGTCCACGGCCAGTTCGAGCGGGACGAGGAGGCCGGCGATCGGCCAGTAGCCGCGCTCCCGGCCGCCGAGCGCGTACGCGACGGCGAAGACGCCGACGGCGGCCCCCGCCGTGGTCACCAGCGGCAGGGGCTCCCTCGACAGCAGGATGTGGGCGGTCGCGGACAGCGTGACGCACAGCGCGGCGAAACACCCCGCGCGCAGCGCCCTCAACTGAGGCCCGGTCCCTTCCATGGCGCCGAGTGTGCCATGCCGGTGTGTAAGCACTGCCTAAACCCCCGGAAATCCGGGATCAGAGCCCAGGGAACCGGCCGTTGCGGAACAGGTCCACGAAGATCTGGTGGTCCTCGCGGGCCCGCGCCCCGTAGGAGTGCGCGAAGTCCACGAGCGCCTCCAGGAAGCCGTCCTCGTCCCGCGCGATGGCCTCGTCGATCGCGTCCTCCGTCGAGAACGGCACCAGGGAGTGGCCGCTCTCGTCGTCCGCCGCCGCGTGCATGGCGGCCGTCGCCCGGCCGAGGTCGGCCACGACCGCCTCGATCTGGGCCGGGTCGTCGAGGTCCGACCAGTCCAGGTCCACGGCGTACGGGGACACCTCGGCGACCAGCTGGCCGACGCCGTCCAGCTCGGTCCAGCCCAGGTAGGGGTCGGCGTGCGCCTGCAGCGCGCGCTGCGAGATCACGGTGCGGTGGCCCTCGTGGCGGAAGTACTCGCGCACCGCGGGATCGGTGATGTGCCGGGAGACCGCGGGGGTCTGCCCCTGCTTCATGTAGATCACGACGTCGTTCTCCAGGGCGTCGGTGTGGCCCTCGAGAAGGAGGTTGTACGAGGGCAGGCCCGCGCTGCCGATGCCGACGCCGCGGCGGCCGACCACGTCCTTGACGCGGTGGCTGTCCGGGTTGATCAGGCTGGTCTCCGGCAGGGTCGCCAGGTACCCCTCGAAGGCCCGCAGCACCTTGGCGCGGGTGGCTTCGTCCAGGGCGACGGCGCCGCCGTCGGGGCTGAAGCGGCGGTCCCACTCGCGGATCTCGGTCATCGAGTCCAGCAGGCCCACCCGCGTCTGGGCGCGCGCGTGGCGCAGCGCGTCCAGCAGGGTGCCCTCCGCGGTGTCCAGGGTGAGCGACGGCACGGCCTCGTCCTGGGCGAGCGCGCGGACGCGCTCGCGGTAGGCGGTCGCATAGGTGCGTACGAGGCCGGAGATCACGTCGTCGGCCAGGGCCTTGCTGTAGCCGATCAGCGCTATGGAGGCGGCGAAGCGCTGCAGGTCCCAGGTGAAGGGGCCCACATAGGCCTCGTCGAAGTCGTTGACGTTGAAGATCAGCCGGCCGTTGGCGTCCAGGTAGGTGCCGAAGTTCTCGGCGTGCAGGTCCCCGTGGATCCACACCCGGGAGGTGCGCTCGTCCACGAAGGGGCTGTCGTCCTTCGCCTCGGCGAGGTCCGCGTAGTAGAGGCAGGCCGTGCCGCGGTAGAACGCGAACGCCGAGGCCGCCATCTTGCGGAACTTGACGCGGAAGGCGGCCGGATCGGCCGCGAGCAGCTCGCCGAACGCGGTCCCGAAAACCTCGACGATCCGCTCCCCGCGCTGCTCGTCGCTCGTGAGACCTGTGGCCATCTGTCCTGCGCCTCCTGGCGGTACGTGTGCCGGATCGCCGTCGACCGGTCAACCCAGGAGCGTACGCCCGCGCCGGCCGGCGCGGCCCGCGGCGGTACGTGATATTCGCGTCACCGACGCCGCGCGTTCAACCGGGCACTTAACGCTCGCGCCGGGCGTTGGGGGGGCGATGAACACCACCAGGGGGCGGGACACCACACGCGGCCGCAGCGTCCGCCGCACCGTTTTCGGGCTGCTCGTGATCGGCGCCCTCGTACTGGCCGCCGTGGTCTGGCCCACCCTCTCCGCCCAGGTCCGCGCGGCCAACTGGCCGAAGGAGGCCCCCGGGGGCCCCGACCACATCACCCCGCGCATGGCGGCCGTCCGCGACGCCGTCGTCGCGGAGTTCGGCCCCCGCGGCCTCCGCGGCGCCCCCGGCTGCTACCGCGAGGACGGCGGCATCGCCGGCGGCGGCGAGCACCCCCTGGGCCGCGCCTGCGACTTCATGCTCATGCCCGCCGGCCACAAGGTCGCGGGCAAGCCGGAGGACCTCGGCAACGACATCGTCGCCTGGGTCCGCGAGCACGCGGACGAATACGGCATATGGTACGTGATCTTCGAGCAGCACATATGGTCCAGCCGCCTCCCCCAACAGGGCTGGAAACTCATGGAGGACCGCGGCTCGATCACCCAGAACCACTTCGACCACGTGCACATATCGGTCTACTGAGCAGCCGCGTGACCAGCCGGGCACTTCGCGCCCGACTCGGTTCCCCTGCTCAGGCGCGGCGAACCCGTCGGCACGCCCTTTGCGTTGTCGTCGAGCCACCGCACCGCACGCCGGCGTGCCGCTGACGCCGGGCCGCCGGATCGGGCTCGGTTCGCCGCCGGGCCACTGCCGGTGACCGGCGAGCCCGGTCGCAGTGCGGTGCGGTGCGTTGCGGCTCGATACGGCGTCACTTCCGGGCACACGAGCGGCCCCCACCGGTGTGCGGAGGTCACTGTGACGAGTTGCACAGGTCTCGCCGTCGTGCGTGCGCCCCGCGCGGCAAGTGCCGTGCGGGGCGCTGTCGAACCGCTCGGCCCGATTGCGCTAGTCGCTGCCCCCGTAGCCACCCCAGTCGTCACCGCTGTGCCCGCCGCCCCAGTCGTCACCGCTGTGCCCGCCGCCCCAGTCGTCACGCCCGTGGCCACCGCCCCAGCCGTCGTGGCCATGCCCGCCGCCCCAGCCGTCGTGGCCATGCCCGCCACCCCAACCGTCGTGGCCATGCCCGCCACCCCAACCGTCGTGGCCATGCCCGCCACCCCAGCCGTCGTGACCATGCCCGCCACCCCAGCCGTCGTGACCGTGGCCTCCACCCCAGCCGTCACGGCCGTGCCCGCCGCCGTAGCCGTCGTCGTCGGGGCACGGTGCTCGGAAGCACTCGATGACACCGACATGGGACGGAGTCGTCTCCGGAGCGGAAGCGGACGCGATGCCCGCGCTTCCACCCGCGAGGAGAATTCCCGCAAAGGTCGCGATCACGGCCTTGCGTGCGAGGTTGTCCCTGGTCATGAGGCTTGACTTCCTTCCAGCATTTGACCTGCGCATGACACACGTCATCTCCGGGGAGTGACGACTGCGCCGTGATGCGGTGTACGTCGTGAGGGCCGGCGAATTCCGGCCTGCTACGCCAACTCCCCTGCGTGCGGACCACTCCTGCACTTATGGCGTCTTTAAATTCGACCCTAGCGAGCGGCGTGCAGCGTGTCCACTTATGGCCCAATACACGTATTTGATACCTCAACTGTCACGAAGCCATGTCGATGACCAGCAGAAATGGGCGAGTTCATTTCGGTGCCTGCGGCAATCATCAAGGCAGGCGAGTAATCGAGTAATGCTGACCGGACACCACGAAAGCCCCGCCGCATCGCAGCGGCGGGGCTTCGGCGTCGTGCGATTCACGGGAACGGCGCGTATCCGCGGCGGTCCCACTCGACGGCTGCGCCGTCGACGGTCCGCACGCCCCGCTCGTGTGCGAACTCGAGCGCCGGCGGGGTGAACCCGCTCGTCGTCACGAGCACCACGACGTCCTCGACGTGATGCCGCACGACGGTGCCGACGCGCCGCTGCGGCCGGTCATGAACGCCGCCGGAGGGGTCCACCCTCACGTTCGCTGCGAGCCGTTGTCGCGTCCACCGGCGCAGGTTGCAGCCCGTGGTCGGCGGGATTGCCCCTGCGGCACGGCCCGCATGGGGAATGATGGGCGTCCCGTGCAGGCCTGCGGCTTGCCGGATCCCTCGTCGTTCTCCTGGACGGGCACCTGCCGATGGATCTGCCGGAATCTCTCGCCCTCGCCGTGACGGTCCTCAAGGCCCCGCTGGAACGTGCCGACCGCGAGCAGGGCTGGACCGACGAACTGCGCCGGGAGGTCCAGGAGGAGATCTCGGTCAGCCGCTCCGTCCTGCGACGTCAAGGGCTCTGGGCGGTCAGGCTCCTGCGTCCCCGCCTCGACGAGTGGATGGCGCGCGAGCACGTGCTGCCCGGGCGCCTCCACGACGTGGTCCTGGAGGTGCAGACCCGCATCGTCGAAGCCCGCGACGCCGCCCGTCGGCAGACGGACGGAAGCCCGCCACAGGCTGCCGGGCCCTGTGCGGGGAACGGCGCGTCGCCCTAGGATCCACGGGTGCCCGCGACCGAGATCCTGACGACCAGTGAGCAACCCGAGCTGTACCAGCAGGTCAAGGTCGCGCTGCGCGACCGCTGGCCGGCCTTCGTCCTGCATTCCCCGGTCTCGGGAAGGTGCCGCCGCCGGGCGTCGGCCTACTTCCCGCGCTTCGACGTGCTCCTCGTGCAGGACGGCGAGGTGGTCGCCAACGCCGCCGCGGTGGCCCTGCGGTGGGACGGGGACGTGGACACGCTGCCGGAGGGCTACGACGACGCCCTGGAGCGTTCGGTGGCCGAGCACGAGGCGTCCTTCGCACCCGACACGCTCTGCGTCATGGCCGCCACCGTGCTGCCCGGGCACGCGGGCCGCGGGCTGGCCGGGGAGGTCCTCACCGCGCTGCGCGGGCGCGCGGCCGAAGCCGGACTGCGCCGGGTGATCGTGCCGGTGCGTCCGGCCCTCAAGGCGCGTTATCCGCTGACCTCGATGGAGGACTTCGCCCGCTGGACACGTGCGGACGGCCTGCACCTCGATCCGTGGATCCGCACCCACCAGCGGCTCGGGGCGACCGTCCTCGCCAGCGCTCCGCGTTCCATGGTCGTCCCCGGCACCGTCGCGGAGTGGGAGGAGTGGGCCGGCATGGCCTTCCCGCAGACCGGACGCTATGTCGTGCCGGACGCCCTCGACCCCGTCGAGATCGACCGCGAGCGCGACCTGGGAACGTACTCCGAGAGCAATCTGTGGATGCGGCACTTGTAGGGCGCGCGCTTCGAGTCGTCGCGACGGGAGGGGACATGGGAATCGGCTACAAGACGTCCTGGCTCGCGGTCCGGGACGCCGGGCCCGAGGAGGTGGCGGACGCCCTCGGGCTGCGGCACCGCCGGGCCATGGGCTGGCAGGACGGCACCGAGGCGGCCTACCGGCAGGGGGTCTTCGTGGCACGGCCCGTCGCCGCGTGGACGATCGCGCACGGCCGCGTCCATCTGCCGGCGGGGACCGACGCGACCGAGCCGGGCTTTCCCGACTGGCTCCGGTCGCTGGGCGCACGCCTTGGCGACCTCCAGTTCTTCACCACCGAGCGCGTGAGCGAGTTCCACGCCTGGGCCCGGGTCGACGCCGGTGAGCTGACCCGCGCGTACTGCTGCGTCGGGATGCACGACGACATCCCGCTCCGGCTCGGCGAGCCCACCGACGTCGAGAGGGAACTCGGCGTCGGGCTGCGCCGGATGGAGGAGCGGCGGCAGGACTGGCAGGAGGCCGACTGGGACGCCTGGTACGAGGCCACGCCCGGCGAGGACGACGTCATGGACATCGCCCGCCGCTGGGGCGTCTGCCCCCTCGACATCCCGGACGGCTCCGTCGTCCTCCCGGGCGTCCACGGCTTCCCGCCGGGGATCGAGCCGGCGGACGCCCGGACCTGACACCCGGACCTGACACCGGGTGCGCTCACGCCATGGCGACGAATCCGCCCCGCGACCGGCCGCCGGTGAAGAGTTCCTCCCAGTCGATGTCCTCGGGCGGAACGTCGAAGGAGTCCAGGGAGACGACGACGGCTCCCCCGGCCTGCTCCGCCGCTCCGCACCACTGGGCCATGGCCTCGGCCTCCTCCTGCGACCGGGCGCCCTGGACCAGGCATCCCGCGTCGCCGGGGCCGTCGACCACCGACATGGTGAGCTTCGGCATGAGGCGCCACTCGGGGCACGACGGCATCCTGCCCCCGGGCGCGTGCAGCCCGGGCAGTGCGGAGTGGATCGGCGCTCCGGCGAGCAGGAGGAGCGGCACGGGTCCCAGCACGAAGTGGGTGTTCTCACGAGGCATCAGCACCCGCCGACTCTCTCACGGCCTCCCGGCCGCACCCCGCCAGGACACCGGTCCGCGGCCTGTCCGTCGTACGGCTTGCCCGACGTGAAGGGGTGGTTGTGCGTCGCCTGCTCGATGCGCCGGCCGTCGGTTCCCGCGTCCGGGAAGACAGCAGCTCTCCCCCGTGTCGGCGACTCGGTGCTCCGCACTGTGGCCCGGCGGGCCGGGCCCGTCAGGGGCAGATCCAGCAGTAGAGGCGGCGGCCGGTGGAGCGGGCGCGGCCGGCGAGGGCGGCGAGGTCCTTGAGGAAGACCCCGAGGGCGCGGGGGTCCAACTCCGCGCGGGAGGCGCCGGGGACGGCCGGGGTGCGCGAGGTGCGGGCCCAGCCGACGGCGACGTCCTCCAGCAGGCGGGGGTCGAACGCGGCGAGGGCGTCGCGGAAGGTGTCGGTCAGGGAGACGGCGACGACCCCGCCGTCGCCGGCCATGCCGACCAGCGCGCCGCGGCGGGGGTCGGTCTGGACGTCCTCGGGCGCACGGCCGGTGATCAGTACCTCAGCGGGGAGGAGTTCGAGCACCGGGTCGACGCCCTCGACCACGAGCTGGTCGTAGTCGGGGGCGAGGGCCGCGCCGTCGTCGTGGACCTCTGCGCGGAGCACGGCGCGGACCGCGTCCCGGTCGTCGCCGGCGGAGTAGTAGCCGTAGAGAGCACCCATGGCCGGATGATCCCATCCGGCACTGACAACGGCCGCTGGGAGCAGGGTAGTTGCGGCCCCGCCCTGCTACTGCGCGTCCGCCGCGATGTCCGCGAGGAAGTCCAGGGCGATCGCCCACGCGCGCTCGGTGGCCTCGGCGTCGTAGTCGTCGAGGCCGGGGTCGGTGAACAGGTGGCCCGCGCCGCGGTAGCGGTGGACCTCCACGTCGGCGCCGGCCTTGCGCATGCGCAGGTACCAGGCGTTCAGCCAGTCGTCGGGCTCGAAGGGGTCCGGCTCGGCGACGTGCAGCTGGACGGGCATGCCGGTCGAGGCGTCGTCGGCGATGTCGGACGTACCGTGCAGCAGCAGGAGGCCGCGGGCGTTGTCGTCGGCGAGGGCGAGGTTCTGGGCGATGGAGCCGCCGAGGGAGAAGCCCGCGTAGACGAGGCCGCGTTCGGAGAGCGGACCGGAGACGGTGACGGCGCGCATCAGCAGCTCGTCGCGGCCGATCTCGTCCTTGATGGCCATGCCCTCTTCGACGGTCCCGGCGGTCCGGCCCTCGTACAGGTCGGGCACGTGCACCTCGTGCCCGGCGGCGCGCAGCCGGTCGGCGGCGGCGTGCACGGCGGGACGGAGTCCGTAGGCCGAGTGGAAGAGCACGATGGTCATGCCGGAGGTCACAATCTCACGTCCCATGGGTGGTGCACGATCGGGGTACGGGCTCCATCATGCCCGTTACCGTCGAGACCATGGACTCCGTCGTACGGCCGCTGGGCGTGGTGGGCGGCTCCCTCATCGTGACTCTTGCCGTGGGCTGGGCCGTCGACCACGCGCTGCGCCGCGCCGACGCCCGTCACCCCGAGACCCCCTTGTGGCAGTTGCTGCGGCGCGCCAGGCTGCCGCTGCAACTGGTGATCGGCAGCTCCCTGCTGCGGGGTTCGTACGAGCAGGCGCATCTTGCCCGCGGCCACACGCAAGCGGTCGGCCAGGTGCTGACCCTGGTGCTGATCGGGGCCTGCGCCTGGCTGGTGGTCCGGGTCGCGGCCGCGATCGTGGAGGCCTCGTACTCGCGGTACGCCTCCGGGGCGCAGGACGCGGCGCGGGTGCGCCGGGTGCGCACGCAGGTGTCACTGATCCAGCGGGCGGTGTCGGCGGTGGTCGGTGTGGTCGCGGTGGCGGCAATGCTGCTGACGTTCCCCGCCATGCGCGGCTTCGGGGCGTCCGTGCTGGCCTCCGCGGGCCTGATCGGCATCGTGGCGGGTATCGCGGCCCAGTCGACGCTGGGGAACCTGTTCGCGGGGCTGCAGATCGCCTTCGGCGACATGGTGCGGATCGGCGACGCCGTGGTGGTGGAGGGCGAGTGGGGGACGGTCGAGGAGATCACCCTGACCTATCTCGTGGTCCGCACCTGGGACGAGCGGCGGATCACCATGCCGGTGTCGTACTTCACCAGCAAGCCCTTCGAGAACTGGTCGCGCGGCGACGCCCGGATGACGGGCACCGTCTACTTCCACCTCGACCACACCACTCCCGTGGACCTGATGCGCGCCCGGCTGCAGGAGGTCCTCAAGGAGTGCCCGCAGTGGGACGGCCGGGCCTGGGGCCTGGTGGTGACGGACGCGACCCCCACCACGATCCAGGTGCGGGCGCTGGCCACGGCGAAGGACGCGGACGACATCTGGACGGTGCGCTGCGTGGTGCGCGAGCAGATGATCGACTGGCTGCGCCGTGAGCACCCGTACGCCCTGCCCCGCATCAACACCGCCCAGGCACCGGGCCTTGCCGAGGCCCCGGAACGCGAGCAGGCGACGCCGGACGCGAGCGACATCGGGCCGGGCCCCGGCGCCCGTTAGCCGGACACCGGGACGCCGGGACACCGGGACGCGCTAGCGGGACACCCGCAGGCTGCGGACGTCGAGCTGGCGCAGCACCCGGTCGACGATCTCCGGGTCGTAGCCGGGTTCGCTGCGGGCGGCCAGGATCTCGTGCCGGGCCGCGGAGAGCATGTCCCGCTGCACGCGCTCCAGGGTCCTGATGCGGCCCACCCGCGCGGTGTGCCGGTCGCGCTTGTCGTCGTCGACGATGTCGGGGCAGATCCGCGCCCCGACGTCGAAGGCGCGGCGGTGGAGGAGCTCGGAGACCTCCTCGGGGAAGCTCTCGGTCGCCTCCACCTCCTTCAGCCGCTGCTTGGCGGCCGCCATGGCGCGCAGCGCGAGCAGCATCTCCATGTCGTGCTCGATCTGGGTGTCGCTGCTGACCCCGAGCCGTCTGACGACCCACGGCAGAGTGAGGCCCTGGAGCACCAGGGTGGTCAGGACGACGGCGAACGCGATGAAGAGGATCTCGTCGCGCGCCGGGAACGCGTCGCCGTTGTCACTGGTGTGCGGGATGGCCAGGGCCAGGGCGACGGACGCCACTCCGCGCATGCCGGACCACCACATGACGAGGGTCTCGCGCCCGCTCATGGGGATGTCCTCGTCCAGGTCGCGCCGTTTGTGCAGCTTCCTGGCCAGCAGGGAGGCGGGCAGCAGGTACGCGAGCCGTACGACGATCACCGCGCCGACGACGAGCGCCGCGTGGCCGACCATCGTTCCCCAGCGCCCGGCACCGACCCCGAAGACGTTGTGCAGTTCCAGGCCGATGAGGCCGAAGGCGACGCCGGTGACGAGGGTGTCGACGACCTCCCAGAAGGTGGCGCCGACCAGCCGGCCCGTCACGTCGTCGGCGTCCACGGCGTGCTCGGCCAGGAAGAGCGCGGTGGTGAGGACGGCGAGGACGCCGGAGCCGTGGGCCTCGTCGGCGATGGCGTACGCCGCGAAGGGGACGAGCAGCGACAGCCCGATCTGGAGGGTCGGGTCGCCCACGACCCCCATCAGTTTGGAGGCCATCCAGCCCAGGGCGAGGCCCACCACGACCGCGACGACCGCCGACAGCAGCAGTTCGCCGAGCGCCTCCGGCCAGGAGAAGGCGCCCGTGACGGCGGCGGCGACGGCCACGTTGTAGACCACGATCGCGGTGACGTCGTTGAACAGCCCCTCGCCCTCCAGCGTGGAGACCATGCGCCGGGGAAGCCCGAGCCGCCCCGCCACGGCGGTGGCCGCCACCGGGTCCGGAGGGGCGACGAGCGCGCCGAGCGCGACGGCACCGGCCAGAGAGATGCCGGGGACGACGGCGCTGGCGATGCCGCCCACGGCCGCCGTGGTGATGAGCACCAGGGCGACGGCGAGCAGGAAGATCGCCCTCTTGTTGGCGGCGAACTGCCGCCACGAGGTGCGCTGGACGGAGGCGTAGAGCAGCGGCGGCAGCACGAGCGGCAGGATGAGCGCCGGGTCGATCTGCACATTGGGCACGAACGGCAGCAGGGCCAGCACGACCCCGAGCAGTGTCATGAGGACGGGCGACGGCAGCCCCAGCCGGTCGCCCAGCGGCACCATGATGATGGCCGCGAGCATCAGGGCGAAGAACAGCGCGAGTTGATCCACGCCCCTAGCGTGACATGTCCGCCGAGCCGGTCCCGGTCAGCCCGTCACAGCGCGCGCCTCATGGAGCGGTGGGCGATGCCCGCCTCCTCGTACTCCTCGCCGTAGGACGCGTAGCCCAGGCGCTCGTAGAAGCCGAGGGCGTGGACCTGTGCGTGCAGTTCGACGGTGTGCAGTCCGCGCAGCCGGGCCTGCTCCTCCACGGCCCGCACCAGTGCCGCCCCCAGGCCCAGCCCGCGGGCCGCGGAGAGCACGGCGAGACGGCCCAGCACACCGGTGCCGTCCGCGCCGGGGAGCAGCCGGCCGGCGCCCAGCGCGCCGTCGGGGCCGATCGCCACCACATGGACGGCGGTCGCGTCGAGTTCGTCGTACTCCAGGTCGGCGGGCACCTTCTGCTCCAGCACGAAGACCTCGTGCCGCACGGCGAAGTACGCCTTCAGGTCGTCCGGGCCCTCGGGCACCCGGATCGTGTAGGTCTCAGGCACTGTCGCCCCGCACGATGTCGAGGGCGTGCTGGAGGTCCTCGGGGTAGTCGCTCTCGAACTCGACCCAGGTGCCGTCCCCGGGGTGCGTGAAGCCCAGGCGCACCGCGTGCAGCCACTGGCGTGCCAGCCCCAGCCGTTTGGCGAGGGTCGGATCGGCGCCGTAGGTCAGGTCGCCGGCGCAGGGGTGGCGGTGGGCGGCCATGTGCACGCGGATCTGGTGGGTGCGGCCGGTCTCCAGCTTGATGTCCAGCAGCGAGGCGGCGCGGAACGCCTCGACCAGGTCGTAGTGCGTCACGCTGGGCTTGCCGTCCGCGGTCACGGCCCACTTGTAGTCGTGGGTGGGGTGGCGGCCGATCGGCGCGTCAATGGTGCCGCTCAGCGGGTCGGGGTGGCCCTGGACGAGGGCGTGGTAGCGCTTGTCGACGGTCCGCTCGCGGAACTGCTGCTTGAGGTCGCTGTAGGCGATCTCCGACTTGGCCACGGCCATGAGACCGGAGGTGCCGACGTCCAGCCGGTGCACGATGCCCTGGCGCTCCGCAGCGCCGGAGGTGGAGATCCGGTAGCCGGCCGCCGCCAGGCCGCCGATGACGGTGGTACCGGTCCAGCCGGGGCTGGGGTGCGCCGCGACGCCCACCGGCTTGTCGACGACGACCACGTGCTCGTCGTCGTGGACGATGCGCATGCCCGGCACCGGCTCGGCGACGATCTCCACGGGCCGCGGCGGGGCCGGCAGCTCGACCTCCAGCCAGGCGCCGCCCGAGACGCGGTCCGACTTTCCCGCGGTGCTGCCGTCGATCGTCACCTTCCCCGACGCCGCCAGCTCGGCGGCCTTCGTCCGGGAGAAACCGAACATGCGGGCGATGGCGGCGTCGACACGCTCGCCTTCGAGACCATCGGGAACAGGGAGGGACCGAACTTCGGCAGACATACTCACCTGGTCGAGTATGCCGGATGGGTGACCGGTGCTTCCCCGCCCGCGCGTTCCGGCCGGTCTTCGGCGGCCCGGCGGCCTGGCGGCCCGGCGGCCCGGCGGCCGTCAGTCCTTGTGGACCGTGCCGTCCGGGTCGAGGCCCCGGAAGGAGAGCAGGACGATCAGGATGCCGCCGCAGACGATCGCCGAGTCGGCGAGGTTGAAGACGGCGAAGTGGGCGGGGGCGACGAAGTCGACCACGTGCCCCTGGAAGAAGCCCGGCGCCCGGAACACCCGGTCGGTGAGGTTGCCGAAGGCGCCGCCGAGCAGCAGCCCGAGCGCGATCGCCCACGGCACGCTGTGCAGCTTCCGCGCGATGCGCGCGATCACCACGATGACCGTGACCGCGATCACGGTGAAGACGATCGTCATGCCCTGCCCGAAACCGAAGGCCGCGCCCGCGTTGCGGACCGCCTCCAGGCGCAGGTAGTGCCCGAACACGTCGATCGGCTCACGCCCCTCCAGGCGCGTCACCACCCAGATCTTGGACAGCAGGTCCAGGGTGTACGCCAGGGCCGCCACACCGAGCAGCACGGCGACGCGCCGCGGCCCCTTGGGGACGGTCGCTTCCGTGCCACCGGTCGGCTCGTCCGCCGTGTCCGTCGCCGTCTCCTGTGCCTTCGCCATGTGAGTCCTTCAGCCCCGATGTCCCGGCCAGGCCTGATCCTGACGCTGACGAGGTTACGGCACACACGTCCGAACGGCGGGGGCGGCCGGGCGCTGCCCCCGCGAAATCTCAGTAGCGGCGCTCCTGCCGCTGCTTGCAGTCGACGCACAGCGTGGCGCGGGGGAAGGCCTGCATCCGCGCCTTGCCGATGGGCTCCCCGCAGGACTCGCACAGCCCGTACGTACCGGAGTCGAGCCGTTCCAGCGCGTGCTCGGTCTGGGCGAGCATCTCGCGGGCGTTGGCGGTGAGCGCCATTTCGTGCTCGCGGGTGATGTTCTTGGTGCCGGTGTCGGCCTGGTCGTCACCGGCGCCGTCGCCGGAGTCGCGCAGCAGGCCGGTGATGGCGTCCTCCGAGGTCGAGATCTCCGTCCGGAGCCGGTCCATCTCGGCCAGCAGCTCGGCGCGGGCCGCGTCCACCTCCTCGGCGGACCAGGGCTCCTCGCCGGGGCGGACCGGCAGGTCGCCGGGGGCGACGATGCCGGTCGGCCGGGCGATACGGGCCGTGGGCACCGCGGAGGCGGACCCCCCTGATGCGGCCGTACCGGCCGCGGTCTTCTTCGCTACCACCTTCTTGGCTCCCTTTTTCGTGGCCTTCGCGGTCGCGTCGGTCTTCGCGGTCGCGCCGGACTTCGCCGGCCCGGACTCCTTGGGGGGCCCGGCCGTCCGCCCCGCCTTCGCGGTCTTCTTCGGCGCGGCGGCGGCCTTCTTGGCCGCCGGCGCCTTCTCCGCCGCGGGGGCGGTCTTCTTCGCGGGGGGCGCGGTCCTGTGGGCCGCCCGTCCCGCCGTCTTGCCGGCCTTGCCCGACTGGCCCGCGGCGCGTGTGGGCGCCGTCGTCGTGGTCTTCTCGGCCTCCGCCACGGCAGCTCTCTTCCCTGCGGCCTTGACCGCGGTCCTCCGCGCGCCTTCCGCGGTCTGCTTCACGGCACCGGCCGTCTTCCTGGCGGGCGGCTTCTCGGATGCCGTCCCCTTCGAGGATGCCGCCTTTGTGACGGATTTCGCCTTTCCGGAGGACGCCGATTTCTTCGCGGGGGTCGCGGAAGCGGCCCTCACAGCCTTGGCCGGGGCCTTGGCCGGGGCCTTCGCGGGAGCCTTGGCGCGGCTCTTCGCCGGGCTCTTCGCGGGCGCCTCCACCGGGGCCGTCGCCTTGCCGGGCTTCGCGGTCTTCTTCGCGGCCTTCCCCGCCTTGGGGGACGCGGCGGCCGTCCTGCGTGCGGGCGCGGAAGGGGCGGGGCGTTCGACCGCGGCTTTGGGCGCGGCTTTCCCGCGGCCCGCGGTGGCGGCCCTGGGTGTCGCCTTCTTCGCCGTCGCCTTCTTCGTGGCGGTGGCCTTCTTCCCCACCATGGTCGCGGCCCCTTCACATATTGTGATCTTGCACGCGAATCGTGCCGGAACGATAAATCGGCCCCGGACCCGCGGCAACGGGGCACGCCGCCGGATTCGCCCGCCTTGCCCGGTCGGGAGGCGGGCATGCATCCGTTGTGCCCAGCTCTCCGCCAGGTATTCCGGTACCGACCGGTAGCGGGGGGCGCACCCGGCCATTCGGGTCACTCCGGCCCCGCGGGCGACCCGGCCCGGGGCGGCCCCCTCAATGCCTGGCCTTCGGCGCGGGCGACCCCAGTACACTGGCCTGAGCGAAAGGCGTGGAAGGGGACGAGTAGCGCCGCACGCAGCCCATAGCGACCCGGGGACGGTGGAAGCCCGGGGGTGTGCGCGACGTGAAGATCACCCCGGAGCCGCCGGAAGAAAGCCCGCGAGGGCGAGTAGACCCGGTAGCGCAACCCCAATGAGGGGGCTGCGGAACGACCCCGCCAGGGGCCCGCCCGCCGCCAAGGAGGGTGGTACCGCGGGACCGGCGCAGCTGCCGGCTCTCGTCCCTCCGACGGAATACGCACGCACCAATGACGTGTCCGCCGGAGGCAGAATCCGATGACGCAGTACCGCCAGGTCCCCGCCCAGGTCGACCTGCCCGCGCTGGAGCACGAAGTGCTCGCGTTCTGGCAGGAGAACAAGGTCTTCGCCCGTTCGCTGGAGCAGACCCAGGGCAAGCCGGAATGGGTCTTCTACGAGGGCCCGCCGACGGCCAACGGCATGCCCGGCGCGCACCACATCGAGGCCCGCGTCTTCAAGGACGTCTTCCCCCGCTTCAAGACCATGCAGGGCCACCATGTGACCCGCAAGGCCGGCTGGGACTGCCACGGCCTCCCCGTGGAGCTCGCCGTCGAGAAGGAGCTCGGCTTCACCGGCAAGAAGGACATCGAGGCATACGGCATCGCCGAGTTCAACGCCAAGTGCCGGGAGTCGGTGACCCGGCACACCGACGCCTTCGCCGAGCTGACGACCCGTATGGGCTACTGGGTCGACCTCGACGAGGCCTACCGCACGATGGACCCCGAGTACATCGAGTCCGTCTGGTGGTCGCTGAAGCAGATCTTCGACAAGGGCCTGCTCGTCCAGGACCACCGCGTCGCGCCCTGGTGCCCGCGCTGCGGCACCGGCCTGTCCGACCACGAACTCGCCCAGGGCTACGAGACCGTGGTCGACCCCTCGGTCTTCGTGCGCTTCCCGCTCACCTCCGGCCCGCTCGCCGGCGAGGCCGCGCTCCTGGTGTGGACGACCACGCCCTGGACGCTGGTGTCCAACACCGCCGTCGCGGCGCACCCCGACGTCACCTATGTGGTGGCGACGAAGGGCACCGACGACTCCGAGAAGCTGGTCGTCGCCGAGCCGCTGCTCGGCAAGGCGCTCGGTGAGGGCTGGGAGCCCACCGGACAGAGCTTCACCGGCCGCGAGATGGAGCGCTGGACGTACCGGCGCCCGTTCGCGCTGGTCGAGATCGAGAACGCGCACTACGTCGTCAACGCCGAGTACGTCACCACCGAGGACGGCACGGGTCTGGTCCACCAGTCGCCCGCGTTCGGTGAGGACGACCTCAAGACCTGCCGCGCCTACGGCCTGCCCGTGGTCAACCCGGTGCGCCCCGACGGCACCTTCGAGGAGGAACTGGAGCTCGTCGGCGGCCAGTTCTTCAAGAAGGCCGACGAGGCCCTGGTGGCCGACCTCCAGGAGCGCGGTCTGCTCTTCCGGCACCTGCCGTACGAGCACAGCTACCCGCACTGCTGGCGCTGCCACACCGCGCTGCTCTACTACGCGCAGCCGTCCTGGTACATCAGGACGACCGCGGTCAAGGACGCGCTGCTGCGCGAGAACGAGCGCACCAACTGGTACCCCGAGGCGGTCAAGCACGGCCGGTTCGGCGACTGGCTGAACAACAACATCGACTGGGCGCTGTCCCGGAACCGGTACTGGGGCACTCCGCTGCCCATCTGGCGCTGCGAGGAGGGCCACCTCACCTGCGTCGGCTCGCTGACCGAGCTGTCGGAGCTGACCGGCACCGACCAGACCGGCCTCGACCCGCACCGCCCCTTCATCGACGACGTCACCTTCGCCTGCCCGCAGTGCCAGGGCGCCGCCACGCGCGTGCCCGAGGTCATCGACGCCTGGTACGACTCCGGTTCCATGCCGTTCGCGCAGTGGGGCTACCCGTACCGCAACAAGGAGGTCTTCGAGCGCAGCTTCCCCGCGCAGTTCATCTCCGAGGCGATCGACCAGACCCGCGGCTGGTTCTACACGCTGATGGCGGTCGGCACCCTGGTCTTCGACCGGAACTCCTACGAGAACGTGGTCTGCCTGGGCCACATCCTCGCCGAGGACGGCCGGAAGATGTCCAAGCACCTGGGCAACATCCTCCAGCCCATCCCGCTCATGGACCAGCACGGCGCCGACGCCGTGCGCTGGTTCATGGCGGCCGGCGGCTCGCCCTGGGCGGCCCGCCGGGTCGGCCACGGCACGATCCAGGAGGTCGTCCGCAAGACGCTGCTGACCTACTGGAACACCGTCGCCTTCCAGGCCCTGTACGCCCGCACCGCGGGCTGGGCCCCCGGTGAGGCCGACCCGGCGCCCGCCGACCGCCCGCTGCTGGACCGCTGGCTGCTCGGCGAACTCGGCACCCTGGTGCGCGAGGTCACCGGCGCGCTGGAGTCGTACGACACCCAGCGGGCCGGCAAGCTGCTCTCCTCCTTCGTGGACGACCTGTCCAACTGGTACGTCCGCCGCTCCCGCCGCCGCTTCTGGCAGGGCGACAGGGCGGCGCTGCGCACCCTGCACGACGTCGTCGAGACCGTGACCCGGCTGATGGCCCCCCTGGTGCCGTTCATCACCGAGCGCGTCTGGCAGGACCTGGTCGTCCCGGTCGCCCCGGGCGCACCGGAGTCCGTGCACCTGACGAGCTGGCCGACGGTGGACGAGGCGCTCGTCGACCCCGCCCTGTCCGAGCAGATGGCCCTCGTACGGCGTCTGGTGGAGCTGGGCCGGGCAACGCGTGCGGAGTCCGGGGTCAAGACCCGTCAGCCCCTCTCGCGGGCGCTGGTGGCCGCGGCGGGCTTCGAGTCGCTGGGCGAGGAACTGCGGGCGCAGATCGCCGAGGAGCTGAACGTCCTCTCGCTGGCGTCCCTCAGCGAGGTCGGCGGCTCCCTGGTGGACACCACGGCCAAGGCCAACTTCCGCGCGCTCGGGAAGCGGTTCGGCAAGGGCGTCCAGGCCGTCGCCAAGGCCATCGCCGAGTGCGAGGCCGCGGCGCTGTCGCTCGGCCTGCGCGAGGGCACGGCCTCCGTCGTGGTGGACGGCGAGCCGGTCGCCCTGTCGGCGGAGGAAGTGATCATCACCGAGACCCCGCGCGAGGGCTGGTCGGTCGCCTCCGACTCCGGCGCGACCGTGGCGCTCGACCTGGAGGTCACCCCGCAGCTGCGCCGGGCGGGGCTGGCCCGTGACGTGATCCGGCTCGTCCAGGAGGCACGCAAGAACAGCGGCCTGGACGTCGCCGACCGCATCGCGCTGCGCTGGGCCGCCGCGGACGCGGAGCTGGCCTCGGCCCTGGAGGAGCACGCGGGGCTCGTCGCGGACGAGGTCCTCGCGACGGACTTCGCCGCCGGCGGTCCCGAGGACGGCTACGGCCCCGCCTTCACCGACGAGGCCCTCGGCCTCACCTTCCACCTCCGCAAGCGGTAGGCACCTGACGGAAGTCCGGCCGACCCGGCGCGGGACCCGCGCCGGGTCCGCCGGCCCGGCTTGCTCCATCCGGGTGTTCCGGCACCCCGCCGCCCCCGTCCACAGCACCGTGGGCGGGGGCGGCTCCTTTGTGCGTCCGGAGCGGCCGCCGTGCCCCGGCAAGGGGGCCTGGAGACCTCGGCGGCGCGAAGGGCGCACCGGGACGCAGCAGGCCACGCACAAGGGCCGGGCCCCCGAGGGAAGTGATTCCCTGGGGGCCCGGCCCTGTGTCGTGCGGTGGTGCGTGAGCGACCCTGCGACTAGTTGTCGTCCTCGTCGATCAGGAACCCGCGCATCGGCGTGGGCGCCTGCTGCAGCGGAGCCGGGCCCTGCGGCCGGACCGGTGCCATCGGCTGCGTCATGGCGGGGGACATCTGCTGCTGGCCGCCGTAGGTCGGGTTGGGGCCGCTGTGGCCGCCCATGCCCTGGCCGCCGTAGCTCTGGCCGCCGCCCATGGTGCCGGCACCGGCCGTGGCCATGCCGCCGCCCATGGTGCCGCCGCCCATGCCGCCCATACCGCCGGAACCGGAGGACAGGGAGGGGGCCGCGGAGGTCCGCGGCGGGGCGAGCGAGTCGTCGGCCTGGTTCTCCAGCTGGCGCAGCTGGCTCTCCAGGTAGGACTTCAGACGGGTGCGGTACTCGCGCTCGAAGCCGCGCAGGTCCTCGACCTTGCGCTCCAGCGTCGCGCGGGCGGACTCGAGCGAGCCCATGGCCACGCGGTGCTTCTCCTGCGCGTCCCGCTCGAGCGCGTCCGCCTTGGCGCGGGCGTCGCGCTCCAGACCCTCGGCACGGCTGCGGGCCTCACCGACGATCTTGTTGGCCTCGGCGCGCGCCTCGGCGATCGCCTGGTCGGCCGTCTGCTGCGCGAGCGAGAGCACGCGGGCAGCGCTGTCGCCGCCGGGGCCCTGCTGCTGCATGGGGTGGCCGCCCTGCATGGGGCCGGGACCCTGCTGCTGCATCGGGTGCTGGCCCATGTGGCCGGGACCCTGCTGCATCGGGTGGCCGCCCTGCATGGGACCGGGACCCTGCTGCTGCATCGGGTGCTGGCCCATGTGGCCGGGACCCTGCTGCTGCAGACCCTGCTGCTGCATGGGGTGCTGCCCCATGTGGCCCTGCTGAGCGCTGGGCCCGGCGGGCAGGGCGAGGCCACTGCCGGGTCCCTGGGGGCCGCCCATCTGCTGCGGCGGCACCGGCTGCGGTCCGGATATGGCGGCGGGCACGGGGGCCCCGGGGCCGCCGCGGCCGTCCTGCGGCTCGGGCTTGCGCATGCCCTGCTGCTGGTTCTGGGCAGCGGCGCGCGTGGCCGCGGCCAGCTTCGCGCGCAGATCCTCGTTCTCGCGCAGCAGCCTGGTCAGTTCCGCCTCGACCTCGTCGAGGAAGGCGTCCACCTCGTCCTCGTCATAGCCTTCTCGGAGGCGGACGGTCGTGAACTGCTTGTTCCGCACGTCCTCGGGGGTCAGTGGCATCTCTTCACCTCAACGTGATCGTCGACATATCGGGAGCCCGCATCGGTCATCTCAAGCCCCCCACGACGGTGAGCAGGATGTACACGATGATCATCAATACGAAGAAGGACAGGTCGAGCGCCACGCCCCCGAGACGCAGCGGCGGAATGAACCGCCGCAGAAGCTTGAGTGGCGGATCGGTGACAGTGTAGGTGGTCTCCAGGACGACCACCATGGGCTTCCCAGGCTGCCACGATCGGGCGAACTGGAAGACATAGTCCATCACCAACCGGAAGATCAGGACAAGCAGGAAGCACATCAACGCGATCCACAGCACCTGGAGTGCGATGTCCATCGCGCTTCCCTCTCCTCTGCCTGTCCATGGGCCTCGCGGCCGGTTTCGTGCGGTTGCGTATCTCAGCTCTGATTGAAGAACCCGCCCTCGGCGATGCGGGCCTTGTCCTCCGCCGTGACATCGACGTTAGCAGGCGACAGCAGAAACACCTTCTGCGTCACCCGCTCGATGCTCCCGTGCAGCCCGAAGACCAGACCGGCGGCGAAGTCGACAAGTCGCTTTGCGTCTGTGTCGTCCATCTCCGTCAGATTCATGATCACCGGGGTGCCCTCGCGGAAGTGTTCCCCGATGGTACGGGCTTCGTTGTACGTCCGGGGGTGGAGTGTCGTGATCCGGTACGGCTCTCGTTCGGACACGACCTTAGGCATGATCACCGGTGCGTTCTTCTCCAGGCTATGGCGTTCTTGTGTGATGGATGCCACTGGGGCGATCCGTGGTTCCCGGGGGACCGGCGGGTGCACGAGGCGTGCCGGCTCCTCCGGTTGCGTCTGGTGCGGCGGCTGGTGGGACGGGTGCGGCTGGTGCGGCTGGTGCGACCGGCGGGGACGCTCCGGCTCCGGCTCGGGCTCGAACTCGTCGTCCGGGTCGAATCCCGGGCCGTCGTACCCGTCGTCCTCCACGAGGCCGAGGTAGACCGCCATCTTGCGCATCGCGCCGGCCATGCTCTGCGTCCTCTCAGCGGGGAAAGACCATATTTTTTGTGTGGTCCGACTTGGTTGGTGACGTTACCGGAGCCCGGTCCGGACTCCGAGTACCGCGCTACCGATGCGTACGTGTGTCGCACCTGCGGCAACGGCCTCTTCGAGATCCGCGCTCATCCCTGCCGAGACCATGTTCGCAGCAGGATGCATCTCGCGCAGGCAGGATGAGATTTCCGCCAGCCGGCCGAACGCGGCGCGGGGTTGACCGGCGTAGGCCCCGGCCAGCGGCGCGACCGTCATGAGGCCGTCAAGTCGCAGGCCCGGAGCGGCAGTCACCGCTTCGGCGATCCCTTCGACGGCATCCGGTGCGATTCCGCCGCGGGTACCCTGGGCCCCCGACTCGGCGTCCAGCGCGACCTGGACGAGGCAGCCCAGTTCGCGGCCCGCCCGGTCGGACTTCATGACCGCGGCGGACAGCGCCTCGACCAGTCGGACGCGGTCCACCGAGTGCACGACATCGGCATAACCCACCACCGATCGCACCTTGTTGGTCTGCAACTGGCCCACGAAGTGCCAGGTGAGCGGGAGGTCGGCGCAGGCCGCCGCCTTGGGCGCGGCGTCCTGGTCGCGGTTCTCCGCGACCTCGCGGACGCCCAGTCCCGACAGGATCCGGACGTCACTTGCGGGGTAGGTCTTGGTGACCACGACCAGGGTCACCTCGTCCCGGGCCCGGCCGGCCGCCGCGCACGCGTCGGCGATCCGCCGCTCCACCCGGGCCAGGTTGGCCGCGAGTTCGGCCCGTCGTTCTTCCGTTCCGTCAGTCATTGCGCGCGCCGCTCACTGGTCGCCGTCCAGCCAGACATATCCGGCGAGCCGACCGGTGGTGCGCTCGCGGCGGTAGGAGAAGTGGTCGCCCGACTCCATGGTGCAGATATGTGATTTCTCACCCGCGGGCACGCCGAGACGGGCGAGTTGGGCGTGCACCCCGGCCGCGACGTCGACGGAGGGGGTGCCCCAGCTGGTGGTGGCCCGCGCCTCGGGAACGGCCGAGGCCACGTCCTCCCGCATCTGCTCGGGCACTTCGTAGCAGGCGCCGCAGACCGACGGCCCGGTGGCGGCGATGATCCGCTCCGGCCTGGCGCCGAGTCCGACCATCGCCTCGACGGCCGCCGGGACGACACCGGCGACCAGTCCCGGCCGGCCGGCGTGGGCCGCGGCGACGACCCCGGCCTCGGTGTCGGCCAGCAGGACGGGGACGCAGTCGGCGGTCAGCACCGCGAGCGCGAGACCGGGCCGGGTGGTGACGATCGCGTCCACCTCCGGCACCCGCCGTTCGCCCCAGGGGGCGGCGACGACGGCCACGTCGTTGCCGTGCACCTGCTTCATCCACACCACGTGCGCCGGGTCCAGGCCCAGTTCACGGGCGGCGAGGTCGCGGTTGGAGAGGACGGCGGCCGGGTCGTCGCCGACCGCACCGCCGAGATTGAGGCTGTCGTACGGAGCGGCGCTCACCCCGCCCCACCTGTCGGTGAAGGCGAAGTGGGCGCCGCCCGGACGTGCGTGGTTGTGCGTTATCACGTGAGGCTGTGCTTACTTGAGGAAGTCGGGTACGTCGAGTTCCTCGGCGCTGGTGTCCTGGTAGGGACGCGCCGGGGGAACCTGCGGGGCGGTGGGCTGGGCCGGGACGTCGGCCACCGGCTCGGGCTGGGCCGGCTCCTCGTCGCGCTGGGTGACACTGCCCAGACCCGCGAAGGCCGGACGCGAGGGCTCGGCCGGCGGGGTGGCCGGACGGACCGGGGGCGTCGCCGTGCTGCCGCTCTCGTCGCGGGAGCCGCCGTACGTCCCGAGCACCTTGTCCCGGTTGCTGCGGGTCGGGGGCTGGCCGCCGTCGAACCCGGCCGCGATGACGGTGACCCGGACCTCGTCGCCCAGGGCGTCGTCGATGACGGCGCCGAAGATGATGTTGGCCTCGGGGTGGGCGGCCTCGCTGACCAGTTGGGCCGACTCGTTGATCTCGAACAGGCCGAGGTCGGAGCCGCCGGAGATGGACAGCAGGACGCCCCGGGCGCCGTCGATGGACGCCTCGAGCAGCGGGGAGGAGATCGCCATCTCCGCGGCGGCGACCGCGCGGTCGTCGCCGCGGGCCGAGCCGATCCCCATGAGAGCGGAACCCGCCTCGGACATCACGGACTTCACGTCGGCGAAGTCGAGGTTGATCAGGCCCGGGGTGGTGATCAGGTCGGTGATGCCCTGGACACCGGAGAGCAGCACCTGGTCGGCGGACCGGAAGGCGTCCAGCACGCTCACCTGGCGGTCCGAGATGGACAGCAACCGGTCGTTGGGGATCACGATGAGGGTGTCGACCTCGTCGCGCAGCTGGGCGATGCCGTCCTCGGCCTGGTTGGCGCGGCGGCGGCCCTCGAAGGTGAACGGGCGGGTGACCACCCCGATCGTGAGGGCGCCCAGCGAGCGGGCGATGTTGGCGACCACAGGCGCGCCACCGGTGCCGGTGCCGCCACCCTCACCCGCGGTGACGAAGACCATGTCGGCGCCCTTGAGCACCTCTTCGATCTCCTCGCGGTGGTCCTCGGCGGCCTTGCGGCCGACATCGGGGTTGGCGCCGGCACCGAGGCCGCGCGTGAGTTCGCGGCCGACGTCGAGTTTCACGTCGGCGTCGCTCATCAGCAGGGCCTGTGCATCGGTGTTGATCGCGATGAACTCGACGCCCTTGAGACCGACCTCGATCATCCGGTTGATGGCGTTGACGCCACCGCCGCCGATGCCGACGACCTTGATGACTGCGAGGTAGTTCTGCGGTGCTGCCACGTCGAAGGCCTCTCGCCTCGAGTTACGTATACCTGTGGGACGGTCGGGAGGTGCCGGCCGACCCGAACCCTAACCCTCAGGTTTAGGGTTACCAGTATGTCTGTCCCGCACGTTCTTTGGGACAGGACACTAAATCGACAAGCGGTTCGCGTTCAACGAACACGCCGAACCTCCCGTTTTTCTTTTGACCCTATGTGATCACGCAGGAGCCGGACCAACCAGGGTGTCGAACGGAAGGCTGAGACGTCAACCGTCCGATGCCGCAGGGGCTGTTGGGGCACTCACGTCGTAGAAGACGGCATGCGCTTCGACTTTCATGAGCGCCGCGAGCGCGAACGCCTTTTCCTCGCCGCGCTCCACGCTCCCCCACACCACGGTGCGTCCGCCCGCCAGCTCCACCGAGATGTCGTCCCAGGAGCGGACTTCGATCAGACGGGCCTGCTGGTAGGCGGCTTTCGGGAGGTCGGCGGCGACCTGGACGGCAGCGGCGAGGAGCCGCTTTGTCCCGAAATGGCGAAAGCTCGCCGAGTTGCGGTCGGGGTTCAATTCGATGACGGGGACACCCTTGATGAGGTCGCGGATCTTCGCGAACCGTACGCCGTCGGCGTCCACTTCGATGAAGTTCCCGCCATCTTTCACCAGGGCCGCGGGAGTTCGCTCCGTCACTTTAAGAACGATCGTGTGCGGCCATGAACGTTCCACTGTCACATTCGCGATGCGCGGAAGGCGTTCCCGCAGCCGGCCGGCCACCGCGTCGGTGTCCACGGAGACCAACGGGCCGTCCAGCGGCACCTCGGCGGCGTCCCGTACCTCGTCCGGTGTCAGCACGTCGGTGCCGGTCACGGTGACGGACGTCGCGCGCAGCCAGGCCGAGCCGTACAGCAGCCAGGCGGACGTGCCCGTGAGCAGACCGGCGGCGGCGAGCGCCGCGAGCGTGATCGCACGGCGGCGGCGGGCCGATCCCGGCGACGGCTGGATCTCGTCGTCGCCCTGGTCGGCGGCCGGCTCGGCGGTCGTCGGTACGGCCACGTTCGCCTCCGGGGGTTGGGGGTGGGTTCGTCCGCTGCGCAGCAGGCTAGCCGCCCCGCCCGGCTCACCTGCGGGCGCACGCCGGTGGGTGGGCCGGGGCCCACCCACCGGGCTCAGCGACGACGGGCCGCGATCGCCTCGTGGACCATGCCGACGAGCAGCTCGTCGGCGTGCGGCCGGCCGAATTCGGCCGCGGCGCGGGACATTTCATACAGTCGGTGCGGATTGGTCAGGACCGGCAGGACATGGCCCAGCACCCATTCCGCGGTGAGTTCGGCGTCGTCGACGATGACGCCGCCGCCGGCCTTGACCACCGGCTGGGCGTTGAGCCGCTGCTCGCCGTTGCCGATGGGCAGCGGCACATAGGCCGCGGGAAGGCCCACGGCGGACAGCTCGGCGACGGTCATGGCGCCGGCGCGGCAGAGCATCATGTCGGCGGCCGCGTAGGCCAGATCCATCCGGTTCAGGTAGGGCACCGGGATGTACTGCGGCATGCCGGGCATATTGTCGGCCTGCGGGAGTTCGTTCTTGGGGCCGACCGCGTGCAGGATCTGCACGCCGGACTGCTGAAGTCGCGGCGCCACGGAGGCGATCACCTCGTTGAGCCGCCGCGCGCCCTGCGAGCCGCCGGAGACCAGCAGCGTCGGCAGGGTCTGGTCGAGCCCGAACGCGGCCCGCGCCTCGCCCCGCATCGCGACACGGTCCAGCGTGGCGATGGAGCGGCGCAGCGGGATGCCGATGTAACGGGAGTGCCGGAGCTTGCTGTCGGGTGTGCTCACCGCGACGTGCTCGGTGTAGCGCGAGCCGATCTTGTTCGCCAGGCCGGGACGGGCGTTGGCCTCGTGCACCACGATCGGCACACCGAGCCGCTTGGCGGCCAGGTAGCCGGGCAGCGCCACATAGCCGCCGAAGCCGACCAGCGCGTCCGCCTTGGTGCGCTCCAGGATCTGCTCCGCGGCCTTGATCGTGCCGCGCAGCCGCCCGGGCACCGTGATCAGCTCGGGGGTGGGCCTGCGCGGCAGCGGGACGGCGGGGATCAGAGCCAGCTCATAGCCGCGCTCGGGCACGAGCCGGGTCTCCAGGCCCCGTTCCGTGCCCAGCGCGGTGATCCCCACGGTCGGGTCCTGCCTGCGCAGGGCATCGGCAAGCGCGAGCGCGGGCTCGATGTGGCCGGCGGTCCCCCCACCGGCGAGTACGACGTGCACCGAAATTCACCGCTCCCTGGACGGCCGCCGTGCGACGAACCGCCTCATCGTCCGTGTCATTGCCCCCGGCCAGTAGCCGGGCCCCCGCGCCTTGAGTGCCGCCCGCGCCCCGGGCTCGCTCCTTGCGAAGGAGATGAGCAGCCCGATCGCGAACATGGTCGGCAGGAGGGCCGAGCCCCCGTAGGAGAACAGCGGGAGCGGGACGCCGGCGATCGGCAGCAGGCCGAGCACCGCACCGATGTTGACCACGAACTGAGCCGTGATCCACGTCGTCACCCCACCCGCGGCAAACCTGACGAAGGGGTCCTCCGTACGACCGGCCACGCGGATACCCGCATAGCCTAGAGCCGCGAAGAGGGCGAGCACCGACAGCGTCCCCGCCAGGCCCAGTTCCTCCCCGGTCACGGCGAAGATGAAGTCGGTGTGCGGTTCGGGCAGTTGGCCCCATTTTTCCACACTCGCACCCAGACCGGAACCGAACCATCCGCCGGAGGCCAGGGCGTAGATCCCGTGCACGGCCTGCCAGCAGCCGCCACTGGGAGTGACATCGGTGGCCCCGATGCAGGCGAGCCGGCCCATCCGGTTGCCGCTGGTCTTGATCAGCAGGAAGCCGATGACCCCCGCCACCGCCAGCACGCCCGCGAACAGCCGGGTGGGGGCGCCGGCGATCCACAGCAGGCCGAAGAGGATCGCGGTCAGGATGATGGCGGTGCCCATGTCGCCGCCGAGCATGATGAGGCCGAGCAGCAGGAAGGCGATCGGCACCAGCGGGATCAGCAGGTGCTTCCACTGCACGAGCAGCTTCTTGTCGTCCTTGCGGGCCAGCAGGTCCGCTCCCCACAGCACCAGGGCGAGCTTGCCGAACTCACTGGGCTGGAGCTGGAACGGGCCGCCGAGGTAGATCCAGTTCTGGTTGCCGTGCACCGACTGCCCTATCCCCGGCACCTGTACCAGTGCCATCAGGAAGACCGAGCCCACCAGCAGCGGGTACGCCAGTGCCCGGTGCAGCCGCACGGGGATCCGGGACCCGACGACGAGCAGCCCGGTGCCCAGCACGGCCGCGAAGAGCTGCTTGCGGAAGTAGTAGGTGGAGGGCAGCCCGTACTCCAGGGCCTTGATCTGGGACGCGGAGAAGACCATCACCAGGCCGAGGACGGTGATCAGCAGGCTGCTGCCGAGGATCACGTAGTACGCCGTCAACGGGCGGTCCCAGGCCCGCTTCACCCGGTCGAAGACCACCTTGGCGCCGCGCAGGGCGCTCCCCCGCGACGGACTCCGCGGGGGCCGGGGCGCGGGCGGCCGCGCGCGCCCCGGGCGGGGCAGTGCCGCCGCCGGGCGCGCCGGGCGGGCGGGGGCGCCGAGCGCGTTGCGGGAACGAGAACCGGGGGCGCCACCGTGGTCGGCTGCCGTCATGTCCCCTCCTTGGTCGCGGTGCGTGCCGGAGCGGCCTGCGGCTACTGCCCGGTGCCGGGGGCCCGCAGGTCCCGTACGGCCTCGGCGAACGCGTCGCCGCGGACGTTGTAGTTCGCGAACATGTCCATCGATGCACAGGCCGGGGCCAGGAGCACCGTGTCGCCCGGGTGGGCCAGGTCCCGCGCTGCGCGGACGGCGGCCGCCATCGCCCCAGTGTCGGTGCGGTCGAGGTCGACGACCGGGACCTCGGGGGCGTGTCGCGCGAGCGCTTCGCCGATGAGCGCCCGGTCGGCGCCGATCAGCACAACACCGCGCAGCCGCTTGGCGGCCCCCGTGACGAGCCCGTCGAACGTCGCGCCCTTGGCGAGGCCGCCGGCGATCCAGACGATGTGCTCGTACGCGGCCAGGGAGGCCTCGGCGGCGTGCGTGTTGGTGGCCTTGGAGTCGTCGATGTACGTGACGTCGTCGACGGTGCCGGCGTGCGCGATGCGGTGGGCGTCCGGGCGGAAGGCGCGCAGTCCGTCGCGGACGGCGGCCGGCTGCACGCCGAAGGCACGGGCGAGGGCGGCCGCGGCCAGCGCGTTGGCGATGTTGTGCGGGGCCGGCGGGTTCACGTCGGAGATCTCCGCCAGCTCCTGGGCGGAGGTGTGCCGCTCGGGGGCGAAGGCCCGGTCGACCAGGATGCCGTCCACGACGCCGAGTTCGGAGGGGCGCGGGCTGCCGAGGCCGAAACCGATCGCGCGGCAGCCCTCCTCGACGTCGGCCTCGCGCACCAGCGCCTCGGTCGCGGGGTCGGCCAGGTTGTACACGCAGGCGACCGTGTTGCCCTCGTAGATACGGCCCTTGTCGGCGGCGTAGGCCGCCATGGAGCCGTGCCAGTCGAGGTGGTCCGGGGCGAGGTTGAGCACCGCGGCGGAGTGCGGGCGCACGGAGGGCGCCCAGTGCAGCTGGTAGCTGGACAGCTCGACCGCGAGCACGTCGTACGGCTCGTCGGAGAGCACGACGTCCAGGACCGGGGTGCCGATGTTGCCCACGGCCGCGGTGCGCAGGCCCGCGGCATCCAGGATCGAGGCGAGCATCTGCACGGTCGTGGTCTTGCCGTTGGTGCCGGTGACCGCGAGCCAGGGGGCAGCCGCCGCGCCGCGCAGCCGCCAGGCCAGCTCCACGTCGCCCCAGACCTCGACCCCGGCCGCCTCGGCGGCGGTGAAGAGCGCACTGGTGGGCTTCCAGCCCGGGGAGGTGACGATCAGTTCGGTGCCCTCGGGCAGGGTGGCTCCGTCGCCGAGCCGTACGGCGACGCCGAGCGCCTCCAGGGGGGCGGCCTGCGCGCGGTGCCGCTCGCTGTCGCCGCCGTCCACCACGGTGACCCGCGCGCCCAGCGCGGCGAGCACCTCGGCGGCCGGGATCCCGGAGACCCCGAGCCCGGCCACCGTCACGCGGCGGCCCGGCAGCCCGAGCGCGCGGGCCGCCTCGACGGCGTGCGCGGGCAGCGTGCGCGGGCCGCCCTGCCCGGAGGGCGGCGTCACTGCGCGGCCACCCAGCCCGCGTAGAAGAGGCCGAGGCCGACGGCCATGCACATGCCCTGGATGATCCAGAAGCGGACCACGACCAGGACCTCGCCCCAGCCCTTGAGCTCGAAGTGGTGCTGGAGCGGGGCCATGCGGAAGACCCGCTTGCCGGTGAGGCGGAAGGAGCCGACCTGGATGACCACGGAGAGGGTGATCAGGACGAACAGGCCGCCGAGGATGGCGAGCAGCATCTCGGTGCGGGAGCAGATGGCCAGACCGGCCAGCGCGCCGCCCAGCGCGAGGGAGCCCGTGTCGCCCATGAAGATCTTGGCCGGCGAGGTGTTCCACCACAGGAAGCCGAAGCAGGCGCCCATGAGCGCGGCCGCGACGACCGCGAGGTCCAGCGGATGGGGCACGTCGTAACAGCCCGGCCCCGCGGTGACGACGTTCGAGCAGGACTGCCCGTACTGCCAGACGCCGATGACCGTGTACGAGGCGAAGACCATCACCGAGGCGCCGGTGGCGAGACCGTCGAGGCCGTCGGTGAGGTTCACGCCGTTCGACATCGCCAGGATCATGAACAGCGCCCAGATCACGAAGATCACCGGGCCGAGCGACCAGCCGAAGTCCTGGGTGAAGGACAGCCGCGTGGAGGCGGGGGTGACCCCGCGGGAGTCGGCGAACTGCAGCGACAGCACCGCGAAGGTGATGCCCACGATCAGCTGGCCGGCCATCTTCGCCTTGGCGCGCAGACCGAGGCTGCGCTGCTTGACGATCTTGATGTAGTCGTCCAGGAAGCCGACGACACCCAGGCCCGCGAAGAGGAAGAGCACCAGCAGGCCGGAGATCGTCGGCCGCTCGGAGGTGATCACCTTGGTGAGCGCGTACGCGACCAGCGTGGCCAGGATGAACGCGATGCCGCCCATGGTGGGCGTACCGCGCTTGCTGTGGTGTTCCTTGGGGCCGTCGTCGCGGATGAACTGGCCGTAGCCCTTGCGGGCCAGCAGCTTGATCAGCATCGGGGTGCCGATCAGGGAGAGGAAGAGTCCGAGGACGCCCGAGACCAGAACTTGGTTCATTACTGAGCGCCCCCGCCCTCGACGCCGTCGAGCAGCGCGAGCGCGACCCGTTCCAGTCCGACTGCCCTCGATGCCTTCACCAGCACGACGTCCCCCGGACGCAGCTCACTGCGCAACAGGTCGATCGCCGCCTCAGCGTCGGACACGTGCACCGACTCCTCACCCCACGAACCCTCGTTGTAGGCGCCCATTTGCACCCAGGCGGCCGCCTGGCCGCCGACCGCCACCAGCTTGCTGACGTTGAGCCGGACGGCGAGCCGTCCGACCGCGTCGTGTTCGGCGAGGGACTCCCCGCCGAGCTCGGCCATCTCGCCCAGCACCGCCCACGTGCGGCCCCCGCGTGCCTCGGCGGCGCGCCCCATGGCCGCGAGCGCGCGCAGGGCGGCCCTCATGGACTCGGGGTTCGCGTTGTAGGCATCGTTGACGACCGTCACGCCGTCCGGCCGCTCCACGACCTCCATACGCCAGCGCGACAGCGTCCCGGCTTCGGAGAGCGCGGTGGCGATCTCGTCTGTGGGCATGCCGAGTTCACGGGCTACGGCGGCCGCGGCGAGCGCGTTCGACACGTGGTGCTCACCGTACAGGCGCATGGTCACTTCGCTGCACCCGGTAGGCGTTGTGAGCGTGAAGACCGCCTGACCTCGGTCGTTGAGACGGACGTTCTCGGCACGCACGTCGGCGTCGGGGGCCTCGCCGAAGAACACGACGCGCGCCTTGGTGCGCGATTCCATGGCGCGCACCAAGGGGTCGTCCGCGTTCAGCACGGCGATGCCGCCCTCGGCGGCCTCCGGCAGCCCCTCGACCATCTCGCCCTTGGCCTGGGCGATCTGCTCGCGGCCGCCGAACTCGCCGATATGGGCGGTCCCGACGTTGAGGACCAGGCCGATGCGCGGCGGGGTCAGCTCGGTGAGGTAGCGGATGTGGCCGATGCCGCGGGCGCCCATTTCCAGCACAAGGTGCCGGGTGGACTCGTCGGCCCGCAGCGCGGTGAGGGGGAGCCCGATCTCGTTGTTGAGGGAGCCGGGGGTCCAGACGGTCGGGGCGAGCCGCTGGAGCACCTGGGCGATGAGGTCCTTGGTGCTGGTCTTGCCCGCCGAACCGGTCAGCGCCACGAGGGTCGCGCCGAGCCGTTCGATCACGTGCCGGGCCAGCCGGCCGAGGGCGAGCTGGACGTCGTCCACGACGATCGCGGGCACACCGACCGGCCGGGCGGCCAGTACGGCGACCGCGCCGGCCGCGACGGCCTGCTCCGCGAAGTCGTGGCCGTCCACGCGCTCGCCCTGGAAGGCGACGAACAGTCCGCCCGGCCGCACCTGACGTGAGTCGATCTCCACGGACCCGGTGACCCGAAGGCCGGGGTCCGGTATGTCGTACGTGCTCCCGCCGACCGCCTGGGCGACCTCGGCGAGGGTGAGTGGGATCACAGCTGGTCCTGGTCCTTCTCCTGCGCTGGTGTGCCCGCGGCGTGCCCGATGGCCGCGCGGAGTACTTCTCGGTCGTCGAAGGGGCGTACCACTCCGGCGATGTCCTGGCCCTGCTCATGGCCCTTGCCGGCCACCAGCACGGTGTCGCCGGGCCCGGCCAGGGAGACGGCCGTCGCGATGGCGGCGGCCCGTTCCGGCTCGACGATCACGTGGCCCCGCTCGTGCGCCGGGACCCCGGCGGCACCGGACAGCATCGCGGTGAGGATCGCGAGGGGGTCCTCGGAGCGGGGGTTGTCGGAGGTGAGCACCACGGTGTCGGCGAGCCGCGCGGCGGCGGCGCCCATGGGGCCGCGCTTGGTCTGGTCGCGGTCGCCGCCGCAGCCCAGCACGATGTGCAGGCTGCCCTTGGTCACCTTGCGCAGCGCCCGCAGCACCGACTCGACGGCGTCGGTCTTGTGCGCGTAGTCCACGACCGCCAGGTACGGCTGGCCCGCGTCGACCCGCTCCAGCCGGCCCGGGACGCCCGGCACGGCGGCCACGCCGTCGGCCGCCGTCTGCGGGTCGATCCCGGCCACCGCGAGGGCGGTGATCGCGGCGAGTGCGTTGGCGACGTTGAAGGGGCCCGGCAGCGGCGACACGGCGCTGATCCGCCGCCCCCCGGGGCCGACCGCGGTGAACGTGGAGCGCAGCGCGCCGATCTCGACGTGCTCGGCGCGCCAGTCCGCGTCCGGGTGGCCCTCGGCGGAGAACGTCGTCACCGGCACCTGCGCCTCGCGCACCAGCCGGCGGCCGTACTCGTCGTCGAGGTTGACCACGCCGAGCCGGCTGCGGCGCGGGGTGAACAACTGCGCCTTGGCCTGGAAGTAGTCCTCCATGCCCGAGTGGAACTCCATGTGCTCGGGGCTGAGGTTGTTGAAGACGGCGACGTCGAACACCGCGCCGTCCACCCGGCCCAGCACCAGGGCGTGGCTGGAGACCTCCATGACGACCGCGCCGACGGCCCGTTCGCGCATCACCGCGAACAGCGCCTGGAGGTCGGTGGCCTCGGGGGTGGTGCGCTCGCTCTTGATCCGCTCGTCGCCGATCCGCGACTCCACGGTGCCGATGAGGCCGGTACGGGTGCCGTGCACCGCGCGCAGGCCGCCCTCGACGAGGTAGGCGGTCGTGGTCTTCCCGGACGTGCCGGTGATGCCGATCTGCAGCAGGTCCTCGCCCGGCCGGTCGTAGATCTCGGCGGCCAGGTCGCCCATCGAGGAGCGGGGGTCCGGGGCCGTCAGGACCGGCAGCCCGGTCGCGGCGGCGCGCTCGGCGCCCGCCGGGTCGGTGAGGATCGCGACGGCGCCCAGAGCGGCCGCCTGGGGGGCGAAGTCGGCGCCGTGGAAGCGGGCCCCGGGCAGGGCCGCGTAGAGGTCGCCTGGACGGACGGCACGCGAGTCGTGGGTGATCCCGGTGATCGGGGCGGCGTCCTGCGCGGGCGGCCGCGCGCCCAGCCTCGCGGCCAGATCCGCGGGCGACTTGGGGCGGACCCGGACAGGGCGGGGCGCGCCGGGCTGGGGCTGTTCGGGTGTGGGGGACTGATCAGCGAGTGACACGGCGGTGAGAGTACCCGCCGGGCCGGTCCCGGGGCCAAAAGGCCTCCGCGCCGGTTCCCGGGCGGCACTTCGCCCCCCGGGGCCTCCCGGACGTTCCGCGTCCGCCGCGCCACCGTGCGTGCCCGCCGCGGCGGGGCCGTCCTCGGTCATGTCCGCCGTCCTTCCGCCCGCACGCCGTTGATGTCCCTCACGCCCCTTCACGACTTCGACGGGCCCCATTCGACCGGCAGGGCCGGCGCGCGCGTACCGCTGGGCGGCACCCGCAGGGACTTCAGGGCGAACTCCATGACCTGCTTGAAGACCGGGCCGCAGATCTGCCCGCCGAAGTAGCTGCCGCGCGTGGGGTTCTGGATCACGCAGGAGACGGTCAGCCGGGGCTTGTCCGCCGGCGCGAAACCCATGAAGGAGGCGGTGTAGCCACTGTAGGTGCCGGTGTCCGGGTCCACCCGGTTGGCCGTGCCGGTCTTGCCGGCGACGCGGTACCCGGCGATCCGGGCCTTGACGCCGGTGCCCTGCTCGCTGCCGACGACCGACTCCAGCATCGTGGCGAGCGTCCGGGCGGTCTTCGTGCTGACCACACGGGTCTTCTTGGGTGCGGCGGCGGGCACGAACTGCCCGTCGGGGCCGGTCGTCCCGCGCACCAGGCTGGGTTCCACCCGGACACCGCCGTTGGCGATCGTGGAGTAGACCGAGGTGGCCTGCACGGCGTTCAGCGACAGGCCCTGCCCGAACGGGATCGTGTACTGCTGGGAGGCGTTCCAGTCGTCGGGCTTCGCCAGGATGCCGGGCGTCTCACCGGGGAAGTCCAGCCCGGTGGGCCGCCCGATGCCGAATCTGCTCAGGTAGGAGTAGAGGACGCGATTGGCCTGTTTCTGATTCTTGCCGAGCTGTTCCGCGGCGAGGATCGTGCCGATGTTGCTCGACTTGGCGAGCACGCCGTTGAGCGTCAGGTACCAGGTGCCGTGGTCCACGTCGTCGTGGAAGACCCGGTCGGCGCGGGGCAGCGTGCCCGGCACGGTCACATGGGTCTCCGGGGTGGCCACGCCCTCGTCGAGGACGGCGGCCATGGACATCAGCTTGCTGACACTGCCGGGCTCGTAGGCGTCCTCGATCGCGAAGTTGTGCAGCGACGAGGCGTCCGCCCTGGACAGGTCGTTGGCGTCGAAGCCGGGCGAGTTGGCCATGGCCAGGATCTGACCGGTGCGGGTGTCCTGGACGACGACGTAGCCGCGGTCGGCGTCGGACTCGGCCACCTGGTCGGTGATGGCCCGCTGCGCCGCCCACTGGATGTCCCGGTCGAGGGTCAGCTCGACGTCCGTGCCGGGCTCCGCCGCCCGTTCGCGGACGCTGGCCGTGGGCACCCGGCGGCCGCCGGACTGGGCGTAGGTGATCGTGCCGTCCTTGCCGGCCAGGAGCTTGTCGAGGCTGTTCTCCAGGCCGCCGCCGCCGACGTCGGAGGCGTTGACCCAGCCGATGACACCGGCGGCGAGGTCCCCCGCGGGATAGACCCGCTTGCTGTGCCGCAGCCGGAAGACGCCGGCCAAGAAGTTGCCGCCGTCGTCCTTGGCCGCCTTGTCGGCCAGCGCGTTCTGCAGGTCCCTGATCTGGTTCCAGACCTGCGGCGACTGCTGGTGCGCGATGATCTCGTTGCGCGACTTGGGGTAGTTCGCCAGCTGCTTGGCGATGGTCTGCGCGTCGCCGTCGACGATCGGGGCCAGGAGCTCGGCCGCGCGCTGCGGGGCGTCCTTGACCTTGGCGTACTCGGGGGTGAACAGCAGCGGGTCGGCGGTGATGTCGTACGCGTCGACGGTGGTGGCCAGGTCGATGCCGTTGCGGTCGGTGACCGTGCCCCGCTCGGCGGGCAGCGTGGCCTTGAAGTTCCGGTTGATCTCCGCCTTGGCGGTGAACGTCGCCGCGTCGACGGCCTGCACCTGGAAGAGCCGGATGACGAAGGTCAGGATCACGAGGGAGAGCGCCAGGCTCACCAGCCGCAGCCGGGGGCGCGGTCTGCCGAGCCGCAGCAGCGCCGCCCCGGAGGGCGAGACCGGTCCCCGCGGCGCGGGACGCCGCACCCGCTGCCGCGGCGGCGGGTTGCCGGGGGCGTGCGCCTCACGGGGCGGAACGGGCCTGCGCGCGCCGCCGCGCGGAGGCTGGCGGCGCCCCGCAGCGTCGCGGCCGGCACCGGGCACGGGCCGCCTGCGGGGCGGTTCGCCGTCGTGGCTCACCACGCGGCGGTACCTTCACCGGCGCGGGACGGCGGGGTGCGCCGGCGTCCCGGTACGGGGGCGGGGGTCACGGCGTCTCCTGAGGGGTGACGGACGGACTGGCGGACGATCCGGCGAACGGGCTCGCGGGCGGGCTGGTGGAGGGCGCCGGGCCCAGCGAGGCCGCGGTGGAACCGCTGGGGGCCACCGTGGCCGGGGCGGTGCTCGGGGACGACGGCGGCGCGGCGGGGTCGTCGCTCGCGTTGCCCGGGTCGCCGAGCACGGAGCCGTCGGGGGCGAGGAAGGCCGGGTTGCCGCCGGGCACCATGCCGAGATCGCGGGCGCGCCGGTCGAGCGCGTCCGGGGCGGAGTACTGGTCGACCTCCTGCTGGAGCTCCTGCTCGTCGTCGGTGTACTGGGTGGTCTCCTTCTGCAGCTCGCTGAGCTTGAAGGAGTCCCGGTTCACCGCGGAGTTGAGCAGCAGCAGGGTGATCAGGCCGCCGCCGAGCAGCAGCACGATCAGCAGGACGAAGGGCGACCGTGCCGCCGTGCGCCGGCTCATGTCCGGGCCTCCCTGATCCGCTGGGCGCCGCGCAGCCGGGCGGGGGCCGCCCGGCGGTTGGCGGCGATCTCGTCCTCCGTGGGCAGTTCGGCGCCGCGTGTGAGCAGCTTCAGCCGGGGCTGGTACTCCTCGGGCACCACGGGCAGCCCGGGGGGCGCGGTGGTGGCCGCACCGGCCGCGAAGACGCCCTTGACCAGGCGGTCCTCCAGCGAGTGGTACGACAGCACGGCGATCCTCCCGCCCACCGCGAGCGCGGCGACCGCGGCCGGGATCGCCCGCTCCAGCACCGTCAGCTCGCCGTTGACCTCGATGCGCAGCGCCTGGAAGGTGCGCTTGGCCGGGTTGCCCCCGGTGCGCTTGGCCGCCTGGGGAAGCGCCTCCCGGATCAGCTCGACAAGCCGGGCGCTGTGGGAGAAGGGGTCGGCGGCCCGCTCCCTGACGACCGCTTCGACGATCTTGCGGGCGAACTTCTCCTCGCCGTACTCGCGCAGGACGCGGACCAGCTCGCCCGGCGGGTAGGTGTTGAGCACCTCGGCGGCGCTGATGCCCCTGCTCTGGTCCATCCGCATGTCCAGGGGCGCGTCCTGGGCGTAGGCGAAGCCGCGGTCGGCCTCGTCGAGCTGCATGGAGGAGACGCCGAGGTCGAACAGGACGCCCTGCACCCGGGGCACTCCGAGCCGGCCCAGCACCTCGGGCAGCTCGTCGTACACGGCGTGCACGAGGGTGGCCCGGTCGCCGTACGGGGCGAGCCGCTCCCCCGCCAGCTTCAGCGCGGCCGGGTCCCGGTCCACGGCGACGAGCCGGGCCTCCGGGAAGCGCCGCAACAGGGCCTCGCTGTGCCCGCCGAGGCCGAGGGTGGCGTCCACGACCACCGCGCCCGGGGCGCCGAGGGCGGGGGCCAGCATGTCCAGGCAGCGGTCCAGCATGACCGGGACGTGGCGTGGCTCGGAGGGGGTGGTGCTCATGGGGCCCTTCTCAAGTACTTCCGGGGACGTACCACTGGGTCCCCGCCCGCTCGTGGACGGACCCCTGGCACCGGGGAAGGAGTGCCGGCGGACCGCGGAGCGGGAGGAGGCCGAGTGTCACGTACGCGTACGTGAGCCATCAGGCTAGATCAGAGGGTGTGCGCGGCTCCTCGGAAGGCTCGGTGCGGGGGTCGGGACGGGGCGGGCTCACAGTAGGCCGGGGGGCACCTCCTGCGACAACGCGGAGAAGGCGTCCTCCTGGGCGGCCAGGTACTCCTCCCAGGCGGTGGCGTCCCACACCTCCACCCGGGTGTTGGCGCCGATGACGGCGCAGTCCCTGCGCAGGCCGGCGTAGTCGCGCAGCGGCTGCGGAAGGGTGATGCGGCCCTGCTTGTCGGGCACCTCGTCGTGGGCCCCGGCGAACAGCACGCGCATGTAGTCCCGGGCCGCCTTCGAAGTGACCGGCACCCTGCCGAGCTCTTCGGTGAAGGCGCGGAAGCCCGCCGCGGGCCAGACGCAGAGGCAGCGCTCCTGCCCCTTGGTGATGACCAGGCCGTCGGCGAACTGCTCGCGGAACTTCGCGGGCAGGACCAGCCGGCTCTTGTCGTCCAGCCGCGGCGCGTACGTCCCGAGGAACATCCGCACCTCCCGCTTGACCGGCCACTGGCTGGCGACCCACTTCGCGCCACTTTACTCCACGGGGCCCCACGGTCAACGAGAAGCCCGCCCCGGCACGGGCGTACAGGGGTGCGGCCGCGACGGAATCACTCGCATGGGCGATCCACGCCGACGCCTGTGGCTTACCTCACACTGCGGGTGTTTGACCGAGTTTTGCCGGACCCGGCAGCGGGTGTGTCGGCCCCGCGCCGTCTACGGTCGTCCCATGTCGACAAACGCGCAGCAGCCCGCCACCGGCGCCGGCACCGCCACCTCCTCCGTCACCGATCGCCTGGTCGAGGCGAACCGCGGCTACGCTGCGCGGTTCACCGACCCCGGGATGGACGCCCGTCCGGTCCTCCAGGTCGCCGTGGTCGCCTGCATGGACGCCCGGATCGACCTGCACGCCGCGCTCGGCCTGGAGCTCGGCGACTGCCACACGATCCGCAACGCGGGCGGCGTGGTCACCGACGACACCATCCGTTCGCTCACCATCAGCCAGCGCGCCCTCGGCACCCGCTCGGTGGTGCTGATCCACCACACCGGCTGCGGCCTGGAGTCGCTCACCGAGGACTTCCGCACGGAGCTGGAGGAAGAGGTGGGCCAGCGCCCGACGTGGGCCGTGGAGGCGTTCCGCGACGTGGACCAGGACGTCCGGCAGTCCATACAGCGTGTGCGGACCTCGCCGTTCCTGGCACATGCGGATGATGTGCGGGGATTTGTCTTCGACGTCCACACCGGCCTGCTCCGGGAAATCACGAACGAGTAACGGAAGCCGAGTGACGCGGAGCATAGTTGAAGGGGAGAATGCTCCTTAAACACGGGGAGGGCCGGTCCAGGGATGACCGCGACCCCAGGAACGGGCCGAGGAGAACCGGGTGACGACCTATGAGTCGCGAGCAAGCCTCAGCGATCTGACCGCCACGGCGGACCGCGTACGACGGTCGGTGGAGAACGTGATCGAGGGCAAGCCCGAGGTCGTACGGACTGCCCTGACGGTGCTGCTCGCCGAGGGACACCTCCTGATCGAGGACGTCCCCGGCGTCGGCAAGACGATGCTCTCCAAGGCGCTGGCCCGGTCGATCGACTGCTCGGTCCGGCGCATCCAGTTCACGCCGGACCTGCTGCCGTCGGACATCACCGGTGTCAGCGTCTTCGACCAGCAGCGCCGCGACTTCGAGTTCAAGCCGGGCGCGATCTTCGCGCAGATCGTCGTGGGCGACGAGATCAACCGCGCGTCGCCCAAGACGCAGTCGGCGCTGCTGGAGTCGATGGAGGAGCGGCAGGTCACCATCGACGGCAGCACGTACCCGCTGCCGAGCCCCTTCATGGTCATCGCCACCCAGAACCCGGTGGAGATGGAGGGAACGTATCCGCTGCCCGAGGCGCAGCGGGACCGCTTCATGGCCCGGGTCTCCATCGGCTACCCGAGCATGGAGGCGGAGCTGGAGATGCTGGACGTGCACGCGGGTGTCAGCCCGCTGGACGACCTCCAGCCGGTGGCCCACGCCCACGAGATCGTCAAGCTGGTCGAGGCCGTGCGCACCGTGCACGTGTCGGCCGCGGTGCGGCACTACGCCGTCTCCCTGGTCGCCGCCACCCGCGACCACCCCGACCTGCGCCTGGGTGCCTCCCCCCGCGCGACGCTGCACCTGGTGCGCGCCGCCCGCGCGGCGGCGGCCCTGGACGGCCGGGACTTCGTCCTGCCCGACGACGTCCAGTCGCTGGCCTCCACGGTCCTGGCGCACCGTCTGCTGCCCACGGCGCAGGCGCAGTTGAACCGGCGCACGCCGGAACAGGTCGTCGCCGAGATCGTGCAGCGCACCCCGGTCCCCGACCCGTACGGCAGCCGATGAATCCGAGACAGGGCGGGGCGCAGGAGGCATCACGTGACCGAGCGTGAAGGCGGCCTCCGCGCCGCCCTGGGCGGTCTCACGACCCGCGGCCGCTCCTTCCTCGCGGCGGGCGTGGCCGCCGCGGTCTGCGCGTTCGTGCTCGGCCAGACCGACCTGCTGCGCGTCGGGCTGCTGCTGGCCGTACTGCCGCTGCTGTGCGTGGCCGTGCTCCACCGGACGCGGTACCGCGTCGCGGGCAGCCGCCGGCTGACGCCGTCGCGGGTGCCGGCGATGTCCGAGGCCCGGGTCCACCTGCGGATGGACAACGTGTCGCGGCTGCCCACCGGGCTGCTGATGCTCCAGGACCGGGTGCCGTACGTGCTGGGGCCCCGGCCGCGGTTCGTGCTGGACCGCGTGGAGCCCGGCGGCCACCGGGAGGTCTCCTACCGGGTCCGCTCCGACCTGCGGGGCCGCTACCCGCTGGGGCCGTTGCAGCTGCGGCTGACGGACCCCTTCGGCATGTGCGAGCTGACCCGGTCCTTCAGCGCGCAGGACACCCTGACGGTGGTGCCCCGGGTCGAGCCGCTGCCCGCGGTCAAGCTCAAGGGCGACTCCTCCGGCTACGGCGAGAGCCGCACCCGGGCACTGGCGCTGGCCGGCGAGGACGACGTGATCCCGCGCGGCTACCGCCACGGGGACGACCTGCGCCGCGTGCACTGGCGCTCCACCGCCAAGTACGGCGAGCTCATGGTGCGCCGCGAGGAGCAGCCGCACCGGGCCCACTGCACCGTCCTGCTGGACACCCGGGCAGTGGCCTACTTCGGTGCCGGGCCCGACTCGGCCTTCGAGTGGGCGGTCTCCGGAGCCGCGTCCGTCGCGGTGCACATGCTGGAGCGGGGCTACACGGTACGGCTGCTGACCGACAACGGCAGCACCGTGCCCGGGCACGAGGGCTTCGGCGCGGACACCTCGGACGCCGCCGGGATACTGCTCGACACACTGGCCGTGATCGACCACTCCGACGGCGCCGGGCTGTCGCGCGCGCTCGACGTGCTGCGGACCGGCAGCGAGGGGCTGCTCGTGGCCTTCTTCGGCGACCTGGACGAGGAGCAGGCCGCGATGGCCGCCCGGATGCGCCAGCGGGCCGGCGGCGCCGTCGCCTTCCTGATGAGCCGCGAGGCCTGGGGCGGGGCGGACACCGGCGAGACGTACCACGGCACGGACCTGCCGGACCTGCCGGCGGGGGCGGTGAGCGACCGGGACGGCACCGCGCGCAGCGTGCGGCTGCTGCACGAGGCCGGCTGGACGGTGCTGCCGGTCTCCCACGGCGACGGTCTGGCGGAGCTGTGGCAGCGCGCCGACCGGCGCCGCGCCCAGGAGGAGGCGGGAACCCGATGATGAGCGGACGCGGACGGATCGCGGCGTTCGCGGCGCTGGCGACGATCCTGACCTCCTTCGCGCTGACGCCCCTGGCGACACCGAGCTCGTGGGTCGTCCAGGCCATGGCCCTGGTCCTGCTGCAGACCGGCGTCGGCGCCGCGGCCCGGCGGGTGCCGCTGGCCAGGCCGCTGACGATCGCGGCGCAGGGCATCGTGTCGCTGCTGGCGCTCACCCTGATCTTCGTCCACGACCAGGCCGTGCTCGGGGTGTTCCCCGGGCCCCCGGCCTTCACCGAGTTCGGACGGCTGCTGACGGCGGGCGTGCAGGACGTGGGCCAGTTCGCCATCCCGGCGCCGGTCACCGAGGGCATCCGCCTGCTGCTGGTGGGCGGCGTCCTGGTGATCGGGCTGGTCGTGGACGCGCTGGCGGTCACCTACGGCAGCGCGGCCCCGGCGGGACTGCCGCTGCTGGCGCTGTACTCGGTCGCGGCCGGGCTGTCCGGGGGCGCGAGCAAGTGGTGGCTCTTCCTGCTCGCCGGCGTGGGCTATCTGCTGCTCCTGCTCGCCGAGGGCCGGGACCGGCTCGCGCGCTGGGGCAGGATCTTCGGCGGGCCGGGCGGCGCGGCGCGCGGCGGGGGCGGCCCCGCGGCGGTATCGGGCGGCGGTGCGGTGGCGCCGGTGCGCACCGGGCACCGCATCGGGGCGGTCGCGCTGGGCGTGGCACTCCTGGCGGGCCTGGCCCCCGGGCTGGGCGGCGGACTGCTCCAGGCGACGGGCGCGGGCCAGGGCGGCGGGGGCGGTGGCGGGACCATCGCTGCGGTCAACCCGGTGGTCGCCCTCCAGGACAACCTGAACCAGCCCCAGGACCGGGAGGTGCTCCGCTACCGCACCAACAGCCAGTCGACCGGCGACATGTATCTGCGGATCGTGTCCCTCGACCGGTTCACGGGCGACAAGTGGGAGCCCTCGCAACGCGCCCTCACCGACGTGCCCAAGGTGCTGCCCGCCCCGCAGGGCCTCGGTCCGCAGACAGCGACCTCCCTGACCGAGACCTCGATCGTCGCGGACCGCGGCTATGTGCAGATGTGGCTGCCGATGCCGTACCCCGCCCAGCAGGTGCACGTCGACGGCCGCTGGCGGTACGAGCCCGAGGGCCGGACCATCATCGGCGACCGCGGGCAGAACACCTCAGGTGCCAGCTACCAGGTCACCAGCCTGCGGCTGCAGCCGACGGCCCAGCAGCTGGCCGCCGCCCCGCCGGCCCCGGCGAAGCTGCGCGCGGAGTACACCAAGGTGCCGGACTCGCTGCCGGAGGAGGTCAACCGCACCGCGCTGGACATCACCAAGGACGCCACCAACGACTACGAGCGGGCCGTGGCGCTGCAACGCTGGTTCACCTCGGGCGCCTTCACGTACGACACGTCAGTGCGCTCCGGCACGGGTGTGCAGGCGATCACGCGCTTCCTGAAGAACAAGGAAGGCTTCTGCATCCACTTCGCCTTCACCATGGCGGCGATGTCCCGGACGCTCGGCATCCCGGCCCGGGTGGCCGTCGGCTTCACCCCGGGCACGCCCCAGTCCGACGGCACGTACTCGGTGGGGCTGAAGGACGCGCACGCCTGGCCCGAGCTGTACTTCGAGGGCATCGGGTGGACCCGCTTCGAGCCCACCCCGACCCGGGGCACCACCCCGGACTACACCGCGCAGACCACGGCCCCGGACCCGGCGGGCGCCGGCACCGACACCCCCCAGCAGGACCCGACGGTCGCGCCGGAGCACGGCCCGACCGCCACGCCGACCTGCGCGGCCAAGGACATCCAGCTCGGCGACTGCGACCCGCTGGCCGGGTCCGCCGACAGCGCTCCCCCGGCAGGCGGTTTCTGGCAGGGCGTGCGGGACCTGCTGGGCAGTGTGTGGTTCTGGGTCGCGAGCGTGCTCGTGCTGCTGGTCCTCGTGCTCCTCGTGCCGCTGCTGTGGCGGCACCGGGTGCGGGCACGGCGGCTGTCCGGCCGGCACGACCCGGCGGCCGAGGAGGCGTGGCTGCGGCTGACCGGGCGGGACCTCGCCGAGCCGGGCGCCCGTGAGGGGGCACGCACGCTGGCGGTGTGGCAGGAGCTCGTCGACACGGCCTGGGACCACGGCCTGCGGCCCAACGAGTCCGAGACACCGCGCGCCGTGGTGGCCCGGCTCGTCCGGGACGGCGGGCTGGAGGGCCCCTCGCAGGAGGCGGCCCGGCGGCTCGGTGACGCCGTGGAGCAGGCGCTGTTCTCGCCGCGGCCGACCTCGGCCCTGGGCAGCGCGGCCGATGTGCGCCTGGTGGCGGACGGCCTGCGGCGCTCGGCGGACGGCACCGGCCGGCTGCGGGCGCTGCTGCTGCCGCGCTCGTCGGTCCGTCTCCTGTGGCGGATCAGCGAGGCCTGGACGGACCGGACCACCCGGGCCTCCGACCGCTTCCGGAGCGCCGGTGACCTGATGCGCCGACCGCTGCGGCGCGGCGCTTCCTAGCCCGCGTACGGAAGGGGGGCGGCATTCCCGACGGGGAATGCCGCCCCCTTTTTCCGTTACCGGCCCTCCACGGCGGGTGAGCGGCCGCGGGGGCTTGCTGTGGTGCCGGCCCGGGGACGCGAATGGGGGCGGGTCCCGGTCGGGATCCCGCCCCCATGGGCGAAGTCAGTGGAAGGCGCTGGGTCGGTCGGGCCGTGCTTCACTGGCCTTGTTCGTCGCGGCGGCGCTGCCACCGCTCCTCGATACGGTCCATCATTCCGCGGCGCGACTGGCGTCGCGCGCGGCCCGGGTTGCCCGGATGGGAGTGTCCAGCGGGCGCCGCAGTGGAGCCCGGCCGTGCGGCGCGACGCCAGCCGGTGACGGCGAGGACGGCGCAGCCGAGCATGACCAGGAATCCCACGACACTGATCCAGGGCTGCTGGGCGATCATGCCGGCCATCAGCAGTCCGATGCCCACCAGGAAGCCCGCCACAGCCAGGTAGACCCGCCGCCTGGTGTAGGTGCGCAGCCCGCTTCCCTCAAGCGCCGACGCGAACTTGGGATCTTCGGCGTACAGCGCTCGCTCCATTTGCTCGAGCATGCGCTGCTCGTGCTCCGAGAGCGGCACGGAGTCCTCCTACTCGTCGGTCGCGGGGGAGCGACCGTTACGACCCTTCCAGGATAGGCAGGGAATCGCCCCCGTGAAACCCGCCCCACTGCGCCAATCCGACGGGGGAGGTTTTCCCCGTCGAACGCCACGTCATGCCAGCATACGGCCCGGAACCGCTTCTCGGGGGGCGTGTGACGGACTCCTCCCGCTGAGTGACCGGAAGGTGTAAGGGGCCCCGGGCCGGGGGACGGTGTCAGCCGCGCTCGGCCAGCACGTGCAACTGGGTGGCCACCGCGTGGAACGCGGGTTGCTCCGCGGCGGCGAGTTCCAGTCGCAGGAGTGCTTCCTGGGCGCCCGGTTCGGTGTCCACCAGCACGCCGGGGACCAGATCGGCGAAGACCCGCACGCCGTGCACCGCGCCGACCCGCAGGCCCGCGTCGGCGACCAGCGCGGTCAGTTCGCCGGCGGTGAAGCGGCGCGGCACCGGATCGCCCTCGCCCCAGCGGCCGTCGGCGTCGTCGAGGGTGTGCCGGGCCTCGGCGAAGTGACCGGCGATGGCGCGCGCGAGCACGGCCCCGTGGCGGCCGGCGGCGAGCAGGCTCAGGGTGCCGGAGGGGCGCAGGCTGCCGACGGCGTTGCGGATGCCCTCGGCGGGATCGTCCACGTACTCCAGTACGCCGTGGCAGAGCACCACGTCCTGGCTGCCGGCGGGCACGACGTCCAGGAGCCCGTGGGCGTCGCCCTGGACACCGTGGACCCGTTCGGTGACACCGGCCTCGGCGGCGCGCCGCTCCAGGGCGAAGAGCGCGTCGGGGCTGGGGTCGACGACGGTGACGCGGTGACCCAGACTGGCCACCGGCACGGCGAAGTTGCCGGTGCCCCCGCCCGTGTCGAGCACGTCGAGGACGTCCCGGCCGGCGGCCTTGGCCTGCCGGTCCAGCGCCTCGCGCAGCACCTCCCAGACCACGGCAGTACGCAGGGCTGCGCGGGGACGCAGCGGTTCGGTCCCTCCTGGACGGGACATGCGGACGGCTCCTCGCGGGCGGTCGGGGCTCGGGACCGGTCGGCCCGGCCTGGCACCCACTCTAGTGGGCCGCGCGAAGCCTCCCGATCAAGCCGGGCGGTCCACCTGCTGCCGCGGCAGGACGGGCTGCAGCGCGAGCAGGCGCTCGACGAGCCGCAGGAACATCCCGGCGGCGCGGACCAGGTCGTCGGCGTCCCTCCGGGTCACGGCCCCCTGTATGCCCGCCTCGGCCAGGGCCCTGCGCCCGGCGCCCGCCTCGAACAGGGCGCCCCACTCGGCCAGTTCGGGCGCGACCTCGGGCAGCACCTCCCACGCGCTGCGGATCCGCTGCCGGCGCCGCTTCGTCGGCTCCGGGCGGCCGTGCACGGCGAGCACGGCGGCCGCGGTGCGCAGTGCGGCCAAATGGGCGGTGGCGTAGCGGTCGTTGGCGGTCTCCAGCGCGGCGGCCTCCTGGAGTCCCCGCGCGGCCTGGGCGAGCAGATCGAGCGCGGCGGCGGGGGCACCCGCCCTGCGCAGAACGGGATGGACGTCGGTGGCACCGCCGCCGGCGGCGGTCCTGCGAGCTGGCGCGGTCATCACGTACCTCCTGTCTTCGTACGACGTGTCCGACAGTTCCTGGCCTTCGCAACTCATCGTGAAGCACCCCTCTGACAATCGCCCTGACCTGTGCATTCAATGAGGGCAGGCGGAGTGCGCTACAGTTTTTGCACTGACTGGTCAGTTCAAAAACAGGGACGGGAACGGGGGCGGGCGAGTGATCACCGCGGAGGGGTTCGGGCTCGAGGGGCCCCGGGGCTGGACATTCCGGGATGTCACCTTCACGGCACCGGCGGGCAGTCTGATCGCCGTCGAGGGAGCCTCGGGGACCGGCCGCACCTGTCTGCTGCTCGCGCTGACCGGGCGCATGCGGGCCGGCGAGGGACACGCCGAGGTGGCCGGGCACCGGCTGCCGCGGCAGCTCGCCGCCGTACGCCGGGTCGCCGCCCTCGGCCCCGTCGACGGGGTCTGCGAGCTCGACCCCGCGCTCACCGTGGGCGAGCACCTGCGCGAACGGCAGCTGCTGCAACGGCGCTTCGGCGAGTCGCTGCGCGGCTGGGCGCGGCCCCGCGCGGAGCGGGAGGCGGAGGGACGGCTGCGGGTCGCCGGGGCACTGGAGGCGGCCGGACTGGATCCCGCCGCCCTGCCCAAGGCCGAACGGACCGCCGCCCGCGACCTGGAACGCCTGGAAGCCCTGCGCCTGGGCACCGCGCTCGCGCTCCTCGGCCGCCCCGAGGTCCTGGCCGTCGACGACGTCGACCACAAGCTGGGTCCGGCCGAACGCGACGAGGCATGGGCGATGCTGCGCGGCATCGCCGCGGGCGGCACCACCGTGCTGGCGGTCTGCACGCGGGCGCCCGAGGACGCCCTGGTGGTCCGTCCGCGCCCACCCGTGGCCGCGACCCGCACCGGGAGCGCGGCAAAGGACGACATCGAGACCGGGGCCGGTGGGAACGCCGGCGCCACGAGCGGGAAGGGGGCGGCCCATGCGCACGCCGAGGCTGGCAGCGCTTGAGCTGAGGAGGTTCGGCAGGGGGCGGCTGCCCCGCGCGGCCATGGTGGCGCTGCTGCTCCTGCCGCTGCTCTACGGCGCCTTGTACCTGTGGTCGTTCTGGGACCCGTACGGGCGGCTGGACAGGATCCCCGTCGCCCTGGTGAACGCCGACAAGGGCGCCACCGTGGACGGGCAGCGGCTCGCCGCGGGCGATTCCATCGCCGAAGGGCTGCGCGGCAGCGCCACGTTCGACTGGCACGAGACCAGCGTCGCCGAGGCCGCCCGGGGTGTCGAGGACGGCACCTATTACCTCTCGCTGACCGTCCCGCCGGACTTCAGCTCCCGCATCGGCTCCAGCGCGGGCCGGCGTCCCGAGAGCGGCGCGCTCCAGGTGCGCACGAACGACGCGAACAACTACATCGTCGGCCAGATCTCCCGGACGGTCTTCTCCGAGGTGCGCTCCGCCGCCTCAGCCAAGGCGTCGCGCGGCTTCTACGACAAGATCTTCGTCTCCTTCTCCGACCTCCACGACCGGACGGTGCAGGCCGCGGACGGCGCGGACGACGTCACCAAGGGGGCCGGTTCGGCCCGGACGGGTTCCAAGGAGCTCGGCGACGGCATCAGCAGCGCCGAGGACGGTGCCCGGCGGCTGGCGAACGGACTGCGCGACGCGAAGAAGGGCAGCCACGCCCTCGCCGGCGGACTGGACGCGCTGGACACCGGCGCCGTCCGCGTCGCGGCGGGCACCCAGAGGCTCGCCGACGAGGTCAACGGCGCGTCCGACGAACTCGCCTTCGTCAAGAAGCACGTCAAGGAGATCAACGCGGTGGCGCGGCTGGTCGCACGGGGTTCCCAGGACGCGAAGGACGGTCTGGGCGACCTGCCGGGGCAGGCGCAGCGCGCCGCGAGCGACGCGAAGGCCGCCGCCGCCCAGGTGCACGGCGCCTATGCGCAGCAGTGCCCGCTCGGCGCCGTCACCCCCGAGTGCCGGGCGCTGGACAAGGCCGGGGCCGCCGCGGACGAGGTCGTGCGGGTCGCCGGCCGGCTCGACACCTATGTGCGCACCCACGACGCCCGACTGGACGGACTCCGCGACGACCGGGGCACGCTGCACTCGGTCGCCGCGGACCTGTCCGACCCGCACCTGGGCGACCGCCTGCAAAGTGCCGTCGACAGCGTCAACGAGCTCAACGCCGGCGCCTGGAAGGTCTCCAAGGGCCTGCACACCGCCACGGCGGGCGCCGGGAGCCTCGACAGCGGACTGACCGGGCTGTCCTCCGGCGCGGACGGCCTGGCCGGCGGCATGTACCGGCTGTCGGACGGCAGCAACCGGCTCACCAGCGGCCTGACCCGGCTCACCGACGGCAGCGGCCGGCTCGCCGACGGCCTCCACGACGGCGCCGCGCGGATCCCCGACTACGGCACCGAGGAGCGCGAGGACCGCACCAAGGTGATGGCCGACCCCGTGCGGCTGGCCTCCGGCGCACTGCACAAGGCGCCCAACTACGGCACCGGTTTCGCCCCGTACTTCATCCCGCTGTCCCTCTGGGTGGGTGCCATGGTCGCCTACATGCTGCTGCCACCGCTGAACAAGCGCGCCATGGCGGCGGGCGCCCCCGCGTGGCGCATCGCGGTGGCGGGCTGGCTGCCGGTCGTCGCCGTCGGCGTCCTCCAGACGCTCGCGCTGATGGCCGTACTGCACTGGGCCGTCGGCCTGCGGATGGCCCGCGCAGGGGGCACGATCGGCTTCCTGGTGCTGGTGACCGCCTGCTTCGGCGCGATCGTGCAGTGGCTCAACGCCCGCTTCGGCCCGGCGGGCCGCGTCCTGGTGCTGGCACTGCTCATGCTCCAGCTGACCTCGGCCGGCGGCACCTACCCCGTGCAGACCAGCCCGGGCTTCTTCAACGCCGTCCACCCGTTCCTGCCGATGAGCTACGTCGTCGAGGGGCTGCGGCACCTCATCACGGGCGGGGGCCTGTGGCCGGTGTGGCGGGCCTGCCTGGTGCTGGCGCTGTTCACCGCGGGCGCGCTGGCGCTCACCGCGTGGTCGGCGCGCCGCAAGCAGGTCTGGACGCCGGCCCGGCTGCACCCGGAGCTGTCCCTGTGACGCCGGGGCTGCGCGGCCGTAGACAATCGACGTCATGAACAGTGCACGACGGCAGGCCACCCGGCAGAAGCTCTTCCAGGCCGCGGTCACCCTCATCGCCGAGCAGGGCTTCTCCGCCACCACGGTGGACGAGATCGCCGATCGCGCCGGCGTGGCCAAGGGCACGGTCTACTACAACTTCGCCAGCAAGAACGAGCTCTTCGAGGAGCTGCTGCGGCACGGCGTCGGTCTGCTGACCACCTCTCTGAAGGAGGCGGGCGAGACCGTGACCGCCCGCGGCGGCACCCAGGTGGACGCGATCGACGCGATGATCCGCGCGGGCCTGGCCTTCATCGCGGAGTACCCGTCCTTCACGCAGCTGTACGTCGCCGAGTTGTGGCGCACCAACCGGGCGTGGCAGGACACGCTCATGGTGCTGCGCAAGGAGGCCGTGGCCGTCGTGGAGCGGACACTCCAGGCGGCCGTCGAGGCGGGCGAGTTGAGCGACGAGATCGACGTGCCGCTGACGGCGGCCGCCCTGTTCGGGATGGTGCTGGTGGCGGCGCTGGACTGGCTGTCGTTCCAGCCGGAGCGGTCGATCGACGACGTGCACGCCGCCCTGTCCCGGCTGCTGCAGGGCCGGGTCGCGGGCCGGGCCCGCACCTAGCGGCGAAGGGGGCGCGCCGCCCCGGTGCGACCCGGTCCCCCGCCGGGTCGTGCCGGGGTGGCGCTCCCCCGTGGTGCCCCCCGTTCCCGTCCGTGCGCCGCGCCGTTCCGCCGCCCCGTGCCGGCGGTCCCGGCGCCTTGCCCGTCCGTTGACACCACCTTGGCGTCCCGGCGGGGTCGCGCTCATCCGCGCAGGTACTCAAGTGCGCGTCTAGGTACGGATACTCACTCGTGGGCGGTACCGCTCAGCGCCCCGCGCGGCTTCGCTAGCATCAGCGCCCATGTCGGTTCTTCCGCTCGTATTCACCAGCGGCTGGGCGAGCGGGATCAACGCCTATGCCGTGGTCTTCCTTCTCGGCCTGATGGGCGCCACCGGGATCAGCGACGAGGTGCCCCCGGCACTGGAGCGCACGGATGTGCTGGTCGTGGCCGGCGTGCTCTTCCTGTGCGAGGCGGTGGCGGACAAGATCCCCTACGTCGACACCGCGTGGGACGCCGTCCACACGGCGATCCGGCCGGTCGCGGGCGCCGTCGTGGCCGCTCTGCTGGCGGGGCAGAACGGCTCGCTGCCCGAGCTGGCGGCCGGGGCGGTCGGCGGCACGACGGCCCTGGTCAGCCATCTGGTCAAGGCCGGAGTGCGGTTGGGGGTCAACACCTCGCCTGAGCCCGCGAGCAACATCGTGGTCAGTCTCGCGGAGGACGTCGGCGTCTCCGGGGTCATCGTGCTCGCGCTGTTCCACCCGGTCGCGGCGGCGGTCGTCGCGGCGACGCTGCTCGCGGTCGGCGTCACGACGGTGTTCTTCGTGATGTCCCGGATCCGCCGCTCCTGGCGGCGCTGGAGGGAGCGGCGCCGTCAGCGCCGGTCCGGCCAAGGGACTGTCAGCGGCTGGGGATAGGGTCCTGGACATGGCACGGATTGCGGTGATCGGCGCGGGTATGGGCGCCATGGCGGCGGCCGCCCGGCTCGCCACGGGCGGGCATCGGGTGGCGGTGTACGAGCGCGCGGCGTCGCACGGCGGCGCCGTCCGCCGGTACGAGCGGGACGGCTTCGGTTTCGACACCGGGCCCGGTCTGCTGCATCTCCCCGCGGTCTACCGCGACCTGTTCCTGAAGACCGGCAGGAAGAGCCTGGAGGAGAGCGTCGCGCTGTCCCAGGTGGAGCCCGCCGGCCGCCATCTCTTCGCGGACGGCACGGAGGCCGTCCTGCCCAACGCCTCGCGCGGCGGTGTGGTGGCCGCGCTGGACGCCGCGCTGGGCGAGGGCGCGGGCGAGCGCTGGAGCGAACTGCTGGTGCGCGCCCGCGACGTGTGGGACGCCACCCGCAGGCCGCTGCTGGAGGACGCGCTCGCGGTCGGCCCGGCCGCCCTCGGCCGTGACCCGTACCCGGCGGCGCCGGTCCGCCGCGGCCTGTTCCGGCGGGGCGCGCCGACGCTGGCCGAGACCGCCGCCCGCGAACTGCGCGACCCGCGCCTCGCCGCCCTGCTCGGCTCCTACGCCCTGGCCCACGGCTTCGACCCGCGCACGGCCCCGGCGAGCGCCGCCGTGCTGCCGTACATCGAGCAGACCTTCGGCTCCTGGTACGTGCGCGGCGGGATGCGTGCGCTGGCGGACGCCGTGTACGAGCGGTGCCGGAAACGGCGGGTGGAGTTCCACTTCGGCACGGGCGTCGCGGCGGTCGTGGAGAAGGACGGCCGCGCCGCGGGACTCGAACTCGCCGACGGCACAAGGGTGGAGGCCGACCAGGTCGTCGCGGGCGTCGCGCCCCGGGTGCTGTCGGCACTGCTGCCCGGCTCCGGGGAAGCCGTCCCGCCCGGCCTGGACGGCGAGGGCCCCGGCCGGCTGACGGTGTGCCTGGCGCTGCGCGGTGCGCGGCCCGGCGGCACCGCACACCGCACGGTCGTCCACGCCCCCGACCAGGCGGCGGAGGCGGCGGCCCTGGCACGCGGCGAGCTGTACGAGCGGATGACCGTCACGGTGCTGCGGCCCGACGACGACACCCTGCGCCCCGACGACGCGTCGGAGGCGGTCACCGTCAGCGCGACCGTGCCCCCGCAGGGCGGCGCCGGCGGGCAGGACTGGAACGCCCCCGGCCTCGACGACCGGTACGCCGACGCGGTGCTGTCGGCGGCCGCGGCCGCCCTGCCGGACCTCGCGGACCGCCTGCTGTGGCGCCGGGTGCACACCCCGGCGGACACCGAGCGGGAAACGGGGCTCCCGGGCGGCCGGATCCCCCGTCCCGCCCTGGCCGGCGCCGACGGGGCGCACCTGCACCCCGACAACCGCACTCCGGTGCCCGGACTGCACGTCGTCGGTGGCTGGTCCCACCCCGGGGGCGGGCTCGCGCACACGGGCATGTCCGGGGCCATCACCGCCGACCTGATCGCGGGCGGCCCCGGCGGCAGCCGCTGAGGCCCCGCTAGTTGTAGCGGTAGGGGTCGTACGGGTCGTACTGCCCCTGGCCCGGCTGGCCCTGCTGCTCGTGCGGCTGCTGCTGTTGCTGTTGCTGTTGCTGCTGGTCGTAGGAGTTCTGCTGCTGCGGGATGTACGGCTGCTGCTCGGCGCCCTGCTGCGGCACCCAGACACCGCCCGCGGGCGTGTCGTAGCCGTACCCCTGCTGCTGCCCGCCGGCGCCCTGACCCTGCTGGTACGGGTCCTGGTAGCCGCCGTAGGTCCCGTACGCCTGCTGGGTCTCCCAGCCGCCGGTCTGCTGCGGCTGCCCGTAGGCGTCGTACGAGGCCGCAGCGGGCTGCTGCTGCGCCCCGTTGTTCCAGTCGCCGTAGCCGGTGGTGCCGTAGCCCTCGTAGCCGCCGCCGTTGTACGGATCGGCGGCGGTGTACCCGGGCTGCGGCTGCGCGTTGTACGCCGGGTACTCGCCGCTGTCCTCGTGCAGCGGCATCGGCTGGTAGACCTGCGTGGAGTCCATGCCCTGCGCGCCCGGGACGCCCTGTGCACCCTGCTGCGGGCCCGCGTAGACGTCGTACGACTGCCCGGCGGCCGCGCCGTCCGGGACACCGGCGCCGGGGTCCCCGGCCGGATCCTGGGTCACCGGCTCGGCGGTGTAGCCGTCGTGGCCCTCCGCGGCCTCGCCGCGCGCGCCCCGGCCGCGGCGTCCGCGGCGCGAGGCCGGCGCGGGCTCGTCGTCATCGTCGCCGTCGTCGGCGCCGCCGCCGTCGCGGTCGCCCTTGGGGACGTTGAGGGCCCATCCCTCGACGAAGCCCCGCCGGTAGGAGAGCGTGACGAAGGTCTGACCGGCGCCGAAGGCGAGCGCACCCAGGACGATCACGACGACGGACGGCAGGTAGACGCCGAGGACGACGCCCATGAATCCCGCGAAGGCGAGCAGTCGCCACCTGAGCCGGGCCTTGTACTGGAGCAGCACTTCGCCGAGCAGCCACAGCGCGACCACGCCGAAGGCGATGTAGAGCACTGTGTAGGCCATGAGAGCACTTCCTCACCGTTCACCGTCGTCGGCCCACCGGGGCGGCGGCTCCGCCCTCACGACCTCTGGTGCAGTCCCAGATTCTCGTAGATTTCCAACGACGCCGTGGAGTGATTAAGGGTAATGAAGTGCAGCCCGGGAATGTCCTCGGCCATCAGCCGCCGGCACATCTCCGTCGCGTACTCGACCCCGATCGCCCGCACCGCGGCCGGATCGTCCTTGACCGCGAGGATACGGTCCGCGAGCTCCGGCGGGAAAGGCGCGTTGCCCAGCTGCGCGAAGCGCTCGATCTGGCGCACGTTCGTGACCGGCATGATCTCCGGAATGATGGGCGTCTCGCAACCGCCCTTACCGACCCGGTCACGCAGCCGCAGGTAGTCCTCCGCGTCGAAGAACATCTGGGTGATGGCGTAGTCGGCGCCGGCACGGCACTTGGCGATGAAGTGACGCGTATCACTCTCCCAGTCGGTCGAGCGCGGGTGCATCTCCGTGAAGGCCGCGACGCCGACGCAGAAGTCGCCCGACTCCTTGATGAGCCGGACGAGTTCGTAGGCGTAGTCCACACCCTCGGGGTGCCGCTGCCACTCCCCCATCGGGTCGCCGGGCGGGTCGCCGCGCAGCGCGAGCATGTTGCGGATCCCGGCGTCGGCGTACTGGCCGATGATGTTGCGCAGCTCGGCGACGGAGTGGTCGACCGCGGTCAGGTGCGCCACGGGCGTGAGGGTGGTGTCGGAGGCGATGCGCTCGGTCGCCCGGACGGTGCCGGACCGCGAGGTGCCGCCCGCGCCATAGGTGACGGAGACGAAGGTGGGGCCGACCGCCTCGATGCGGCGGATGGCGTCCCAGAGCGTCCGTTCGCCCTTCTCGGTCCTCGGTGCCATGAACTCGAAGGAGTACGAGCGCTGTCCCGAGGCCAGCAGCTCGCGAATGGTGACCGCGTGATCGGTCCTGGTGGAGGCGGTTCCGAGGGCCATGCGCCTCAGGCTAGCCGCGGGGGGCGGGGCGCCCCAACAGGACGCGGGGAAATGTTCACTCCCTGGACAGGCCGGACGCGGCCGGTCCGCTCAGCCGGTGTACGAGCGCACGCGCTTGGCCAGCTCCGCGGCGGCCGCGCCGGGGTCCTCGGCCTCGGTGACGGCACGGACGACGACGATCCGCCGGGCGCCGGCGTCCAGCACCTGCTCGACGTTGTCCAGGTCGATGCCGCCGATCGCGAACCACGGCCGGTCCGTGCCGAGCCCCGCCGCGTACCGGACGAGGCCGAGCCCCGGCGCGGGGCGGCCCGGCTTGGTCGGGGTGGGCCACACGGGCCCGGTGCAGAAGTAGTCCGCACCGGGCTCCACGGCGGCCGCGGCCGCCTCGGACTCGGAGTGGCACGACCGACCGACGAACGGGGAGCCGGCGCCGGAGCCGAGGATCGCCCGCGCGGCCCGGACCGGCAGGTCGCCCTGCCCCAGGTGCAGGACGTCGGCACCGGCCGCGTGGGCGACGTCCGCGCGGTCGTTCACCGCCAGGAGCGCACCGTGCCGCCGGCACGCGTCACCGAGGACCGCGAGGTACTCCAGCTCCTCGCGGGCCTCGATGCCCTTGTCGCGCAGCTGCACGATGTCGACCCCGGAGGCCAGCACGGTGTCCGCGAACGCCGCGAACTCCCCGATGCCGCCCTGGCGCCGGCGGGCGTCGGTGCACAGGTAGAGCCGGGCGTCGGCGAGGCGCGCGTGGACGGTCATGCGGTGGGTCCCCCTCGGGTGCGGTGCGTGCGGTCGGTACGAACGCGGTGGTGTCCGGGGTGTCCGGGCAGGTCAGACGGCCAGCGCCTGGGCCCGGCGCTTCACCTCGGTCCCGCGGTTCTCGCGCAGCGCCTGCACCGGGGTGCCGGGCAGGCTCTCGTCCGGGGTGAACAGCCACTCCAGGGCTTCCTCGTCGCTGAACCCGTCGTCCTTGAGCAGGTTCAGCGTGCCGGTGAGGCCCTTCACGATCTTCCCGTCGCCGATGAAGTCGGCGGGGACCATGAGCACCCTGTTCTCCCCGCGGCGCACCGCGATGAGCAGCCCTTCCTTGATCATCTGGCGGACCCGGGTCACCTCCACGTCGAACTGCTCGGCGATGTCGGGGACGGTCAGCCAGGAGGGTACGAGGGCATCAATCTTTGCGTCGATCTCGGTCACAGGACAAGCGTGCCATCCCGGACCCGTACCGCGGTACTCGTGGCGTCCACCAGGGGCATGCGGGGCCCCCGGCGGCAGGCCGGGCCGGCTGTCCGAACCGGTCAGAGGACGGCGGCCCGCAGCTGGACGGCGGGGTCGGCGAGCAGGGTCCGGTCGACCCGGGCCTCCCGGGCGATGAGCTTGCGGGCCTGGGCCAGGTCGCGTGGGCGGCCCACCGCGAACAGCGCGACGAGCACGTCGCCGCGCAGCCACAGCACCGACCAGGCGGGGCCGTCCGGGTCGCCCCGCAGCAGCATCTCGTCGGATGCGCCGTGGTAGCCCGCGTACTGCACGAAGCGCCCGAACTGCTCGGACCAGAAGTACGGGACGGGGTCGTAGGCCTCGTCGCCGCCCAGGATGTTGGCGGCCGCGGTGCGGGGCCCCTGGACGGCGTTGTCCCAGTGGTGGATGAGCAGCCGCCGGCCGTACCGGGCGGAGGGGAAGGAGGCGCAGTCCCCGACGGCGTACACGCCGGGCACGGAGGTGCGCAGCCGGTCGTCGACGAGGACCGCCCGGTCCGGGCCGAGGTCGACCCCGGAGCCGGCGAGCCAGTCCGTCGCCGGCCGGGCGCCGATGCCGACGACGACGGCCTCGGCGGCGATCTCGTCGCCGTCGGCGAGCCGGACGAGGCCGGGTTCGACAGCGGCGACCGCGGCGCCCGTGCGCAGTTCGACGCCCGCCTCCGCGTACCAGCCGCGCATCCGGTCGGCGATCCGCTCGGGCAGCACGCCCGCCAGCGGCCGGTCGGCGGCCTCGACGACGGTCACGGCGCAGCCGGCGTTCCGGGCGGCCGTGGCGAACTCGGCGCCGATCCAGCCCGCGCCGACCACGACGACCGTCTTCCGCGCCTCCAGGACCGGGCGCAGCCGGGCGGCGTCGTCCAGGGTGCGCAGCATGTGCACGCCGGGCACCCCCGCGCTGCCGGGCAGCACGATCGGCTCGGCGCCGCTCGCCACGACGAGCGTGTCGTACTCCACCGGGCCTGCGTCGGTGAGCAGTTGGCGCTCGTCCGGGCGCAGCGCGCTCGCGTGCCTGCCGAGCAGCAGCTCGACGCCGATGCCGCCGAAGTCCACCTCCAGCAGCGCGCCCGGGCCCTCGTCGGCGCCGAAGAGGACCCCCTTGGACAGCGGCGGCCGGTCGTACGGGGGATGCCGCTCCGCGCCGAGCAGCGTGATCGTGCCGCCCCACCCCTGCTCGCGCAGGGACACGGCGGTCTGCACCCCGGCCATCCCGGCCCCGACGACGACGGCTCGCTGCTCGCTGCTGCTGGTCACGCTGATCACCGTAACCCCGGGTGGCGCGCGCTCCGGTAGCGGCGCCCTACTCGCCCTCAGGAGTGCGTACTAAAGTGGCGCTCGAAGCACTCGCGGGAGCCCGGCGCACCGGGCTGAGAGGGCGGCTGGCCGGCCGCCGACCGTACGAACCTGATCCGGGTCATGCCGGCGAAGGGAGGAGCGGAACACCGTGCAACGTCATGACGCGTCCCACCCGGCCGACGCGGTCGTCGTCGGCGGCGGGATCATCGGACTGGTCACCGCCTGGAGGGCGGCCCTGCGCGGACTGCGCACGGTGGTCGCCGATCCCGAGCCGGGCGGCGGCGCCGCCCAGGTGGCCGCGGGGATGCTGGCCCCCGTCACCGAGCTGCAGTACGGCGAGCAGGCCCTGCTCGACCTCAACCTCGCCGCGATCCGCCGCTATCCGGCGTTCGCGGCCGAGCTGGAGGAGACCACGGGCCTGGACCTCGGCTACCGGGCGTGCGGCACGCTCGCCGTCGCCCTGGACGCCGACGACCGGGCGGAGCTGCGCGAACTGCACGCCTTCCAGACCTCCTTGGGACTGAGCGCGGAGTGGCTGAGCGGGCGGGAGTGCCGTCGCCTGGAGCCGATGCTCGCGCCCGGTGTGCGCGGCGGGCTGCGTGTCGACGGCGACCACCAGGTCGATCCGCGGCGGCTGGTGGCGGCGCTGCTGCGGGCCTGCGAACTGTCCGGGGTGGTGTTCCGCCGTGCGGCGGTGGCCGGGGTGGACGTCACGGGCGACCGGGCGCGCGGGGTGGTGCTCGACGACGGAACGGTGCTGGCCGCCGGGCAGACCGTGCTGGCCGCCGGGAGCCGCAGCGGCCTGCTCGGCGGGCTGCCCGAACACCTGCTGCCGCCCGTGCGCCCGGTGAAGGGCCAGGTCCTGCGGCTGCGGGTGCCGGCGGCGTACGCGCCCTTCCTCTCCCGCACGGTGCGGGCCGTGGTGCGCGGCGCGCATGTCTACCTCGTGCCGCGGGAGAACGGCGAGCTGGTCGTCGGCGCCACCAGCGAGGAGATGGGCTGGGACACCACCGTCACGGCCGGCGGCGTGTACGAGCTGCTGCGCGACGCCCACGAGCTGGTGCCGGGCCTCACCGAACTGCCCCTGGTGGAGACGGTCGCGGGACTGCGGCCCGGCTCCCCCGACAACGCCCCGATGCTGGGCCGCACCGCACTGGACGGCCTGCTCGTCGCCACCGGCCACCACCGCAACGGCGTGCTCCTCACCCCGCTCACGGGCGACGTGATGGCGGAGGTGCTGACGGGCGGCGAACCGCCCGAGGTGGCCCGTCCCTTCTCCCCCGGCCGATTCACCCCTCAGGAGCAGTACGCATGACCGCGATGACCGTCTCCGTCAACGGCGAGCCGCACGAGGTGACGCCGGGACTCACGCTCGACCGGCTGGTCGCCGGTCTGACCACCGCCCCCTCCGGTGTCGCCGCCGCGCTCAACGAGACCGTGGTGCCGCGCGGGCAGTGGCCCGCAACCGCGCTGTCCGAGGGCGACCGCGTCGAGGTCCTGACCGCTGTGCAGGGAGGCTGACCGCCATGGCCGACGACCCGCTGACCATCGCCGGAACGGCCTTCGGCTCCCGCCTGATCATGGGGACCGGGGGCGCGCCGAGCCTGGAGGTACTGGAGCAGGCACTGCTCGCCTCCGGCACCGAGCTCACCACGGTCGCCATGCGGCGGCTCGACCCCACGGTCAAGGGCTCCGTGCTGTCGGTGCTGACCCGCCACGGCGTCCGCGTCCTGCCCAACACCGCCGGCTGCCGGACGGCGGGCGAGGCCGTCCTCACCGCCCGGCTGGCCCGGGAGGCCCTGGGCACGGACTGGGTGAAGCTGGAGGTGATCGCGGACGAACGCACGCTGCTGCCCGACCCGGTGGAGCTGCTGGACGCGGCCGAGACGCTGGTCGACGACGGCTTCACGGTGCTGCCGTACACCAATGACGACCCTGTGCTGGCGCGCCGCCTGGAGGACCTCGGCTGCGCGGCGGTCATGCCGCTGGGGTCGCCCATCGGCTCCGGCCTCGGCATCCGCAACCCGCACAACTTCGAGCTGATCGTGGAGCGGGCCTCCGTGCCGGTGATCCTCGACGCGGGGGCGGGCACGGCCTCCGACGCGGCGTTCGCGATGGAGCTGGGGTGCGCCGCGGTCATGCTCGCCTCCGCGGTCACCCGGGCCCAGGAGCCGGTGCTCATGGCCGAGGCGATGCGCCACGCCGTGGAGGCCGGCCGGCTCGCCCACCGCGCGGGCCGCATCCCGCGGCGACGGCACGCCCTGGCCTCCTCGCCCGCCGAGGGCGTCGCGGCGTTCGACCCGGAGCGGCCGGCCTTCGGCGCCTGAGGCACCGCGCCGCCGTGCCCCCGTGCCCCCGCGCGCGGTGCGCCGCGTCACTACGTTGCCGCATTAGCCCAAAGCGGCTATGGCGAACACCGTAAACTGCACCTTTGTGGATATGACCCTTCAAGACCCGCTGGTCGGGCGCACGCTCGACGGCCGCTACCGGGTGGAGGCCCGGATCGCGGTCGGCGGGATGGCGACGGTCTACCGAGCGCTGGACACCCGCCTGGACCGTGTGCTCGCGCTGAAGGTGATGCACCCGGCGCTGGCGGCCGAGCCCGGCTTCGTGGAGCGCTTCATCCGCGAGGCGAAGTCCGTGGCGCGGCTGGACCACGCCAATGTGGTGCAGATCTACGACCAGGGCGCCGACGGCACCTACGTGTACCTGGCGATGGAGTACATCGCGGGCTGCACGCTCAGGGACCTGCTGCGGGACCGGGGCGCGCTGCCTCCGCGCGCGGCGCTGGACGTCCTGGAGCCCGTGCTCGCGGCGCTGGGCGCGGCGCACCGGGCGGGCCTGGTGCACCGCGACATGAAGCCGGAGAACGTCCTCATCGGCGACGACGGCCGGGTGAAGGTGGCGGACTTCGGCCTGGTCAGGGCCGTGGGCGCGCACACCACGACGACCTCGACCACCGGCGTCGTGCTGGGCACCGTGTCCTACATGGCCCCGGAGCAGATCGAGAGCGGCACGACCGATCCGCGCAGCGACGTGTACGCCTGCGGTGTGCTGCTCTACGAGATGCTCACCGGCGGCAAGCCCCGGGTGGGCGGGACACCGATGCAGGTGATCTACCAGCATCTGAACGAGGACATCCCGGCGCCCTCGGCGACCGTGCCGGGACTGGCGCCGGCGCTGGACGCCCTGGTGGCGAACGCGGCGGCCCGCGAGCCCGCGCTGCGTCCGGCGGACGCGGTGGAGCTGCTGGCCCGGCTGCACACCACGTGCGCCGCCCTGACCCCCGCGCAGCTGGACGCCGTTCCGCCCGCGGCGCACGCCCCCGCGCCGCCGGTGGCGGGCACGGAGGAGGCGACCGCCGTGGTGCACCGCACGACACGGCTGGAGATGCCGGCGGAGCCGACGCGGCGGCAGCCCGTCCCCGGCCCCGGGCACGCGTCCGCCGGTGCTCCGAGGCTGCGGGCCCGGCCGGGCATGATCGCCGTGGTGGTCGTCCTGCTGCTCGTCGCGGGCATCGGCGCGGGCGTCTGGTACATCAACGACGGCCAGTTCACGAGGACGCCCGCGGTGCTGAACCTGGCGCGGGCGGACGCCGAGGCGCAGTTGCGGGCCGCCGGGCTCCAGGTCGAGGTCGTCGAGGCGTTCGACGCGGCCACCCCGAAGGGCAAGGTCAGCGGCACCGATCCGGGCCCGGGGACGCGCATCCGCGACGACGGCACGGTCACCGTCACCGTCTCCAAGGGCCCGGCGCAGGTGAAGGTCCCGGACGTGACGGGCAAGTCGCTGGCCCGGGCCCGGGAGGAGCTGGCGTCGGCCGGCCTGACGGCGGGCCGGGTGACCCGGGAGTTCAGCGACGGCGTCCGGCAGGGCGACGTGATCTCCACCGACCCGGGCGGCGGGACGACCCGCAAGCCGGACTCCGCGGTGGCGCTCGTGGTCAGCAAGGGCGCGCCGGTGGACGTTCCCGATGTCGTCGGCGCACCGCTGGAGGTCGCCCGCAGGGCGTTGCAGGAGGCCGGTCTGCGGGTGAAGGTCGCGCCGCAGCGGGTCTTCTCCGACCAGGCCGACGAGGGTGCGGTCGCCGCGCAGGGCACGCAGGCGGGGCAGCAGCTGGCGGCCGGCGACACGGTCACCCTGACCGTGTCCAAGGGCCAGCAGATGATCGAGGTCCCGGACGTCCAGGGCAAGGACGCCGACGTCGCCCGTCAGGAACTGAAGGCCGCCGGGTTCGACGTCCGCGTGATCCGCTTCTTCTTCACGGGTCAGGTCAGCAACCAGTCCCCTGCCGGGGGCAGCCAGGCACCGAAGGGGAGCACGATCACACTGTGGGTGAGCTGACCGACTCCCGTGCGGCCGCCGTCGTGCGCAATCCGGTCGGCGGGCATGTGCCGGTCGCCGGGGGCCTGACCGCCACGGGCCTCGCGGCGGCCGCGCGGCTGGGCGCGGAGGCCGTGCAGGTCTTCGTCGCCAACCCGCGCGGCTGGGCCACTCCGGCCGGCGATCCACGGCAGGACGAGCTCTTCCGCGAGCACTGCGCGGCGGAGGGGATCCCGGCCTACGTCCACGCCCCCTACTTGATCAACTTCGGTTCGCACACCGCGGCCACCGTCGACCACTCGGTGGACTCGCTGCGGCACTCGCTGCGCCGGGGCCGCGGCATCGGGGCGCTCGGCACGGTCGTGCACACCGGGTCCGCGACCGGGGGACGCCCCCGGGAGACGGCCTGGCGCAGGTGCGGGAGCGGATGCTGCCGCTGCTGGACGAGCTGACGCACGAGGACGACCCGTGGCTGCTGCTGGAACCCACGGCGGGCCAGGGCTCCTCGCTGTGCGCGCTGGTGGAGGACCTGGGCCCGTACTTCGAGGCGCTCGACCGCCATCCGCGGCTCGGGGTCTGCCTGGACACCTGCCACGTCTTCGCGGCCGGGCACGACCTGGCGGCGGCCGGCGGGGTGAAGGCCGTGCTGGACGAACTGGTCGCCACGGTCGGTCCGGGCCGGCTGCGCCTGGTCCACGCCAATGACTCCAAGGACGTCGTCGGCGCGCACAAGGACCGTCACGAGAACATCGGCGCCGGTCACATCGGCGCCCCGGCCTTCGCCGAGCTGTTCGGCCACCCCGCGGCCGCCGGTGTCCCGCTGATCGTGGAGACCCCGGACGGCCCGGACAAGACGGGGATGGCCAGGGACGTGGCCACGCTCCAGGCGCTCCGGGACGCGTGACACCCGTGGGCGGGAATACCCCGTGGGGGTATGTTGTTGGAGATCTGCGACCGAGCGGGACCCCCGCCACCGGACGCGCACACGAGGGAGATGCACAATGCAGCACCTCGAGCACGCACACGAGCCGCACGCCTCCTCCGCGCACCACCACCCGGCGGCGCCCTCGGGCTGGCCCGACGCCGCGCGCGCGACCCTGCACTGCCTGACCGGCTGTGCGATCGGCGAGATCCTCGGCATGGCCGTCGGCACCGCGCTCGGCTGGCACAACGTGCCGACCATGGTCCTGGCCATCGTGCTGGCCTTCGTCTTCGGCTACGCGCTCACGATGCGCGGGGTCCTGCGCGCGGGCGTGGACTTCCGTACCGCGCTGCGGGTGGCGCTGGCCGCCGACACCGTCTCGATCGTCTTCATGGAGCTCGCCGACAACGGGACGATCGCGGTCTTCCCGGGCGCCATGGACGCGACGCTCGCCGACGCGCTCTTCTGGATCAGCCTGGCGCTGTCCTTCGTGGTGGCGTTCCTGGTCACCACGCCCGTCAACAAGTGGCTGCTCGGCCGCGGCAAGGGCCACGCGGTCGTCCACCGGTACCACTGAGCACCGGGGCGGGGGCTACAGCTCCGGCCCGTCTCCGGGCTCCTCCTGGTACGAGTAGCGCTGCTCGGACCAGGGGTCGCCGACGTTGTGGTAGCCGCGCTCCTCCCAGAAGCCGCGGCGGTCGGCGGTCATGTACTCCACGCCCCTGACCCACTTGGGGCCCTTCCAGGCGTAGAGGTGGGGCACGACCAGCCGGGCCGGGAAGCCGTGCTCGGCGGTCAGCGGCTCGCCGCCGCGATGGGTCGCGAATATGGACGTGCCTGCGGCGAAGTCCGACAGCCGCAGGTTGGAGCTGAAGCCGTACTCGGCCCACACCATCACATGCGTGGCCTCGGGTGCGGGCGGCGCGAGCCGCAGCATCTCGGCCGCGGCGACCCCGCCCCACTCGACGCCGAGCATGCTGAACTTGGTGACGCAGTGGAAATCGGCCATGACCGTCGCGTACGGCAGCGCCGAGAACTCCTCGTGGTTCCAGGCGTGCTTGGCGCCGTCGGCCGTGGCGCCGAAGACCTGGAAGTCCCACCGGTCGGGCTTGAACCTCGGCACCGGGCCGTAGTGGGTGACCGGCCAGCCCCGCTGGAGCCGCTGCCCCGGGGGAAGCGCTCCCTCGTGGCGTTCGGACGGACCCATGCGTCCATGGTGACAGACCGGATGCCGTGCTACCGACCACCTGTGGGGCATATCGCTTCTTTACGGATGAATCGGTCGACCGGGGTAAGTGTGGACTTACTGGATCGGCCCCGCCCGGCGGTGCGAGGATGCGCGCATCGTGTCGATTTCTCCGGAAAGGACGGGTTTGCCATGCAGGGCGACCCCGAGGTCATCGAGTTCCTGAACGAGCAGCTGACGGGCGAGCTCACCGCCATCAACCAGTACTTCCTGCACGCCAAGATGCAGGAGAACTTCGGCTGGACGAAGCTCGCCAAGTACACGCGGCACGAGTCGTTCGACGAGATGAAGCACGCCGAGGTGCTGACCGACCGCATCCTGTTCCTGGAAGGCCTGCCCAACTACCAGCGGCTCTTCCATGTGCGGGTGGGACAGACCGTGACGGAGATGTTCCAGGCCGACCGCCAGGTCGAGGTGGAGGCGATCGACCGGCTCCGGCGCGGCATCGAGGTCATGCGGGCCAAGGGGGACATCACCTCGGCCAACATCTTCGAGGACATCCTCGCGGACGAGGAGCACCACATCGACTACCTCGACACGCAGCTCGAACTCGTCGAGAAGCTCGGGGAACCGCTGTACATCGCCCAGCTCATCGAGCAGCCGGACAGCTGAACCGTCCGGTCAGGCGGCGCTCGCCGCGGCCGGCAGCGGCGCGGGCACGGGCGGCGCGACCGGCAGGGCGGTGGGGCGCGGCGCCGGTGCGGAGCTCCCGACGGCGGGCACGCCGCGGCCCGCCCAGCTCTCGCCGCGGCCGAGAAGCGCCTGGATGCGGCGTACGCAGGAGCCGCAGTCGGTGCCCGCCTTGCAGGCGGAGGCTATCTGCCGCGGGGTGCAGCGCCCGGCGTCCGCATGCTGCTTGACCTGCTCTTCGGTGATGCCGAAGCATGAGCAGACGTACACGCGCTCTCACCCCCGTTTCTCGGTTCCGGCTCAGGTTAACCTAACCTTACCCGGCCATCGAGTGGCTGAAAACCGTCGAAGGGGCGCGGATCGATGTGATCCGCGCCCCTTCGCGTGTCCGCCTGCGGGCGGTGTCAGCGGGTCACTGCCCGCGGTACATCTCGGCCACCAGGAAGGCCAGGTCGAGCGACTGGCTGCGGTTGAGCCGCGGGTCGCAGGCCGTCTCGTAGCGCTGGTGCAGGTCGTCGACGAAGATCTCGTCGCCGCCGCCGACGCACTCGGTGACGTCCTCGCCGGTCAGCTCGACATGGATGCCGCCGGGGTGGGTACCGAGGGCGTGGTGCACCTCGAAGAAGCCCTTGACCTCGTCCAGGACGTCGTCGAAGCGGCGGGTCTTGTGGCCGGAGGCCGCCTCGAAGGTGTTGCCGTGCATCGGGTCGCACACCCACGCCACCTGGGCGCCGGAGGCGGTGACCTTCTCCACCAGGTTCGGCAGCAGGTCGCGCACCTTGCCCGCGCCCATGCGCGTGACGAACGTCAGCCGGCCCGGCTCGCGGTCCGGGTCCAGCCGGTCGATCAGTGCCAGCGCCTCCTCGGGCGTGGTCGTCGGGCCGAGCTTCACACCGAGCGGGTTCCGGATCCGGGACGCGAACTCGATGTGCGCGTGGTCCATCTGCCGGGTGCGCTCGCCCACCCACACCATGTGCGCGGAGACGTCGTACAACTGGCCGGTCCGCGAGTCGACGCGGGTCAGCGCGCTCTCGTAGTCGAGCAGCAGCGCCTCGTGCGAGGAGTAGAACTCGACGGTCTTGAACTCCTCCGGGTCCGCGCCGCAGGCGTGCATGAAGTTCAGCGCGCGGTCGATCTCCCGGGCCAGGGCCTCGTAACGCTGCCCGGACGGCGAGGACTTGACGAAGTCCTGGTTCCAGGCGTGCACCTGGCGCAGGTCCGCGTAGCCGCCGGTGGTGAAGGCGCGCACCAGGTTCAAGGTGGCGGAGGACGCGTGGTACATCCGCTTCAGCCGGTCCGGGTCCGGCACGCGGGAGGCCTCGGTGAAGTCGAAGCCGTTGACCGAGTCGCCGCGGTACGTCGGCAGGGTCACTCCGTCGCGGGTCTCCGTCGGCTTGGAGCGCGGCTTGCTGTACTGGCCGGCGATCCGGCCCACCTTCACCACCGGCACGGAGGCGGCGTAGGTGAGGACCGCGCCCATCTGGAGCAGGGTCTTGAGCTTGCTGCGGATCTGGTCGGCGCCGACGTGGTCGAAGGCCTCGGCGCAGTCGCCGCCCTGGAGCAGGAACGCCTCACCGCGGGCCACGGCCCCCATGCGGTCGCGCAGCTGGTCGCACTCGCCGGCAAAGACGAGAGGGGGATAGGACTCGAGTTCCGCGATCACTCGGCTCAGCGCCTCGGTGTCGGGGTACTCGGGCTGCTGGGCCGCGGGCAGAGAGCGCCAGGTGTTGCGCCCGGCGAGGGAATCAGCGTTCACGGTCACGCACCCCACATTACGTGGTTGTGTCCGGTGCTCGGCGCACCGGACCAGTGAATGAGACGGCGATTCCACATCGCGTACGGCCTCAGGAACCGGCCGCGCCGGCCCGTCCGCTGAGGACGAGCGCCCAGGCGAGGCAGCCGAGGGCGCCGGTGCACAGCAGGGTGCGCACCAGGTTCCAGCGCACCCAGGCGGCTTCGAAGCGCTCGCGGACGGCGGCGGGATCGGTCATCGCACCGGGCGGGCCGGCGGCGTCCAGCCGGTCGTTGAGCGGGATGCTGACGGCGAAGGTGACGACGAGCACGAGCAGGTAGCAGACCGTACCCGCGACCACCCAGGGCAGGACCGTGCGCGCGCCGTCGCGGACGCAGAGCACCGCACCCGCGGCACCGAGCAGCAGGGCGCCCGCGAAGACCAGCAGGAACCAGCCGTTCTGGATGGCCGCGTTGATCCGCTGCATGGCCTCGACCAGGGTCCGGTCGCCGGTCCTGGCGAGGCCGGGCATGACGGCGACGGAGAAGGCGAAGAAGAGGCCGGCCATCAGGCCGGTGGCGACCGCGGCCGCCGCGAGGACTGCGTCTCGGGACGTCATGGCACCAGTGAAAGGCCGACACGGTGAGACGGGACATGGCCGGAAGGCTCGTTCCCATACGCGAGCGTCCACGGGGGCACCGCGAACAGCGCCGCGGAAAACCGGGTGCGCCGGGGCGGCCGCCCCCGATAGCGTGCCGTGCATGGGTTGGCACTGGATTCGGACGCGCCGGGCATAGCCGCGGCGCACACCGCCGCGGCATCGGGTCCACCGTCGGAGCCATTCCACATGTCGCGGAGTACACACCCATGTCTGACCACCAGTCCCTGGTGGGCGGCCGGCACGAGCTCGGCCAGAACTTCCTCACCGACCGTACGGTCCTCGCCTCCATCGAGGCCCTCGTCGCCCGCACCAGCGGCCCCATCGTCGAGATCGGGCCCGGCGACGGCGCGCTGACCGTCCCCCTGAGCCGGACCGGCCGCCCCCTGACGGCCGTCGAGATCGACCCCCGGCGCGCACGGCGCCTGGCCCGGCGGCTGCCGCCGGGCGTGCGGATCGTCAACGCCGACGTCCTGCGGTACCGCCTGCCGAGCGAACCGCATGTCGTCGTCGGCAACCTCCCGTTCCACCTCACCACCCCGATCATGCGGCGGCTGCTGTCCGCCGGCGGCTGGGAGTCCGCCGTCCTGCTCGTCCAGTGGGAGGTCGCCCGCCGCCGCGCGGGCGTCGGCGGGGCCAGCATGATGACCGCCTCCTGGTGGCCCTGGTACGACTTCGTCCTGCACTCCCGGGTGCCCGCGCGGGCCTTCCGCCCGGTGCCGTCCGTCGACGGCGGCCTGCTGACCGTCGCCCGGCGCACGGACCCGCTCGTCCCCCCGGGCGAGCGGCGCCCCTACCAGGCGTTCGTCCAGCGGGTCTTCACCGGACCGGGGCGCGGCGTGCGCGAAGTCCTCGCGCGCACCGGCCGGTTCGACCGCCGGGAGCTGCACGTGTGGCTGCGCGCCGAGCGCCCCGCGCCGGCCGCGCTGCCCAAGGACCTCACGGCGCGGCAGTGGGCGTCGCTGTGGGCACTCGCCTCGTCGGGCGCCGGCCGGAGGTGAGCAGGGTGCGCGGCGGCGGAATGCGTTATCGTGCACAACATGTACGCACAGCAGACGCACCTGCAGTGGTGGTGGACCGCGGATCCGGCGGCCCACTAGCGACGCGTACCACTTGACCGACGCGAAGGCCGCCCGAAGGGCGGCCTTCGGCGTCTGTGCGGCCGTCCCTTCCCTGGTGGTCCCCCTTGACGGATGACCGGACGATCGGAAGGACCCGCCGTGGACGACGAGAAGAACCCGCTTACCTCAGCAGCGCTCGTGGAGCGGCTGCTGGACCCGGCATGCCCGCCGTTCGCGCTGATCCGGCGCAGGACGCCGGGGCGCGACACGGACACGGTCGAGGTGCTGCTCGGCCCCGTCTCCACGGTGGAGCGGCTGACGGACATCGCCCTGCCGAAGGGGGCGCCGGAGGGCGGCCGCCCGGTCGCCGACGCGCTGGCGCTGGTGCCGTACCGGCAGATCAGGGAGCGCGGGTTCGAGGCGCGGGACGACGGGACGCCGCTGGTGGTCCTGCACCCGCAGGAGGCGTACGAGATCCCGCTGCCGGAGCTGGAGCGGGCGCTGCCCGCCCACCAGGTGCACGTGGAGCACGGCGGCTTCGACGTGGACGACGACGCCTACGCCGGGATCGTGGAGCGGGTGATCGAGGACGAGATCGGCCGCGGCGAGGGCGCGAACTTCGTGATCCGCCGGACCTTCCGCGGACGGATCCCCGGCTTCTCCGCGGCGGACGCGCTCGCGCTGTTCCGGCAACTGCTGGACGGCGAGCGCGGCGCCTACTGGACGTTCGTGGTGCGCACGCCGGAGCGGACCCTGGCCGGGGCGAGCCCGGAGGTGCACGTCCGGATGGCGGGCGGCACGGTCGTGATGAACCCGATCAGCGGCACCTACCGCTACCCGCCGCAGGGGCCGGACATGGACGGGCTGCTCTCCTTCCTGCGCGACGTGAAGGAGGTGGAGGAGCTGACCATGGTGGTCGACGAGGAACTGAAGATGATGTGCACCGTCGGCGACCTCGGCGGCGTCGTCGTCGGCCCGCGCCTGAAGGAGATGGCGCACCTGGCGCACACCGAGTACGAGCTGCGCGGCCGCAGCACCATGGACGTCCGCGACGTGCTGCGCGAGACGATGTTCGCCGCGACGGTGACCGGTTCCCCGGTGCAGAACGCCTGCCGGGTCATCGAGCGGTACGAGCCCGGGGGCCGGGGCTACTACGCGGGCGCGCTGGCGCTGATCGGCCGGGACGGCGGCGGCGTCCAGACCCTGGACTCCCCCATCCTGATCCGCACCGCGGACATCGACGCCGCGGGAGGTCTCGGGGTGCCGGTGGGGGCGACGCTGGTCCGCCGCTCGGACCCGTACGGCGAGGTCGCCGAGACCCACGCCAAGGCGGCGGGCGTCCTGGCGGCCCTGGGGGTCCGGCCGGGCGCCGCCCGCGAGCCGGGAGGGCCGCGGCGCCGGCTCGGCGACGACACGCGGGTGCAGGCCGCGCTGGCGGGACGCCGCCGCAACCTCGCGCCGTTCTGGCTGCGGATGCAGGCCCCCGCCGGCGAGGGCGAGCCGGGCCCGCTCGCCGGACGGCACGCCTTCGTGGTCGACGGCGAGGACACCTTCACCGCGATGCTGGCGCACGTCCTGCGCTCGTCGGGGCTGGAGGTGACGGTGCGCCGCTACGACGCGCCGGGCCTGCGCGAGGCCGTGCGCGCACACCGCGGCCCGGTCGTACTCGGCCCGGGGCCGGGAAACCCGGCGGACACCAGGGACCCCAAGATGGCGTTCCTGCGCGCACTCGCCGCGGAACTGGTGCGGGACCACCGGCACGGGCTGCTGGGCGTGTGCCTCGGCCAGGAGCTGATCGCCGCGGAGCTGGGTCTCGACATCGTGCGCAAGGACGTCCCGTTCCAGGGCGCGCAGACGGCGGTCGACCTGTTCGGGCGCACGGAGACGGTCGGCTTCTACAACTCCTTCACCGCGCGCTGCGGCGACAAGGCGGCGGAGGAGCTGGCCATGCACCGGGTCGAGCTGAGCCGCGACCCGGCCACGGGCGACGTGCACGCGATGCGCGGACCGGGCTTCGCCGGGGTGCAGTTCCATCCCGAGTCCGTGCTCACCCTGAACGGCACGGCGATCGTGACGGAGCTCCTGGCGTCGCTGGTGACCGCCGGCTGAGGCCGGGTCGGCCCGGCCCGGGCGAACGGACGGGGTGGACGGGGTGGGCGGGGACGTTGAACGGCACATGGAGTCCGCGCACGCCCGTCCCGTCCCGTCCCGCGCCGACGGCCCCATGAGGTTCGGGGTGCTCCTCGCGGCGGCTCCGCTGTTCCTGCCGGCCCTCATCGTTCGGGCCGGGTCCTTGTTCCGGGCGGCAATGCAACCGCACCAGATGGACTGCGCGGAAACCGGGTCGTTCCTCGGCGGCGCGATACCAAGCGAGGCCACGGACATCAGCTGCCCGGGCTGCTCGGTCGACTTCCGGCTGCCGCACGACCGGGCCGGGGCACTGCTGACCGCCGCGTATCCCCGGCTCACGGAAGCGGACCCCTCCACCTGCGTCGCCGACCTCTGCCCGGAGGGCGGTGCCGACGGCACCGCGGACGTGCACATCGACGCCTACGACGTGTGAGGGCCGTCAGACGGCGGCCGCGGGCAGCTGCCGCGTCCGGGGCGCGGCAGCGCGGGACCGCCGGGGGCGTACGGGGGCGACGGGCTCGGGGGCCGGCGCCAGGGTGGCGCCGACCAGTCCGAGGACGGCGGCCAGCATCTCGGGGCCGTCGGCGGTCCCGTCGACCACCAGGTCGGCCCGGGCCCGGGAGGGCGCCACATGGGCGGCGTGCCGGTCCCGGCCGGTCTGCAGGTAGTTCCGCAGCGACAGCAGCGGGTCCTGCCGCTGGACCTCGATCTTCCGCAGGATCTTGCGCGCCAGGCGGACGTCGTCGGGGGCGTCCACGTACACCCGCCAGGCCGCCCGTGACAGGACGGCCGGGAGGGTGAGCGCGAACAGCCCCTCGACGACGACCAGGCGCACCCCGGGCAGCAGCCGGGCCGCGTCGATCGCCTCACCGACGGCGGTCTCGTCGATGGAGCCCGGATGGTTCCAGTCCAGGACCTCGTGCCCGCCGGCGCTGACCGTCCACACGCCCCTGCGCGGGTCGTGCGCGGGCACGTAGTGGTCGTCCAGGTGGATCAGTGCGATGGTCTCGGTACAGGTCAGCGACAGGGCTTCGGCCAGCGTGGACTTGCCGGATGCGGTGCCGCCTGCGACCGCCAGTACACCCGTCATGCCGGGCGCTCCTCATGTGCTCAAGGGGGAAAAACGAAGCGGCCGGACAAGCCGGGTGGAGGGAATGTACGGCCGCGTGTTCGCCCATGGCAAGCGGGGAAAGCCCAGGGGACGCCGGGGAAACGAGCTGTTTACCCGAAGAAGACACCGGCCTCGGCGTACAGCTTCGGGTCGACCGTCTTGAGCTGCTTGGTGGCGTCCGCCAGCGGGACCCGGACGATGTCCGTGCCGCGCAGGGCGACCATCTTCCCGAAGTCCCGGTCGCGGACCGCGTCGATGGCGTGCAGGCCGAAGCGGGTGGCCAGCCAGCGGTCGAAGGCACTGGGGGTGCCGCCGCGCTGGACGTGGCCGAGGACCGTGGTGCGGGCCTCCTTGCCGGTGCGGCTCTCGATCTCCTTGGCCAGCCACTCGCCGACGCCGGACAGTCGGACATGGCCGAAGGAGTCGAGGCTGCCGTCCTTCAGCACCACGTCGCCGTCCTTGGGCATCGCCCCTTCGGCGATGACCACGATCGGCGCGTAGCGGATCTTGAAACGGCTCTCCACCCAGGCGCAGACCTGGTCCAGGTCGAAGCGCTGCTCGGGCACCAGGATGACGTTGGCGCCGCCGGCCAGGCCCGAGTGCAGGGCGATCCAGCCCGCGTGCCGGCCCATGACCTCGACCACCAGGACGCGCATGTGCGACTCGGCGGTGGTGTGGAGGCGGTCGATGGCCTCGGTGGCGATGTTGACCGCCGTGTCGAAGCCGAAGGTGTAGTCGGTGGCGGCGAGGTCGTTGTCGATGGTCTTCGGTACGCCGACGCAGGGGACCCCGTACTCGTCCGACAGGGCGGTCGCCACCCCGAGGGTGTCCTCGCCGCCGATCGCGACGAGCGCGTCCACCTCGTACTTGGCGAGGTTCTCCTTGACCCGGCGCACGCCGTTCTCCGTCTTGAGCGGATTCGTGCGCGAGGAGCCGAGGATCGTACCGCCGCGCGGCAGGATCCCGCGGACGGCCGGGATGTCGAGGGGCACGGTGTCCCCTTCCAGCGGCCCGCGCCAGCCGTCCCTGAAGCCGACGAACTCGTATGCGTACTCCTGGACACCCTTGCGCACGACGGCACGGATGACCGCGTTGAGCCCGGGGCAGTCACCGCCGCCGGTCAGGACGCCAACTCGCATGATCCTTCCCCTTCCCGTTCGCACCATTTGCCTGCGCCGAAGACGCTAGCGTGACCGGTGTCACATACGGGATGGGCCGTTCGGTGAAATCCCTTGGCACGCGGGCAGGTTGGAAGGCCGGATTCACTCGTCCGAGTGCGGCAGGCGGAGCAGTGCCATGAGGGCGCCGGCGGGGTTACTCCTCGTCGAGTCCGCGTTCGATGGCGTAGCGGACCAGCTCGACGCGGTTGTGCAACTGGAGCTTGCCCAGGGTGTTCTGCACATGGTTCTGCACGGTGCGGTGCGAGATGACGAGCCGTTCGGCGATCTGCTTGTAGCTCAGCCCCTTGGCCACCAGGCGCAGTACCTCGGTCTCGCGGTCGGTGAGCCGCGGCGCCTCGGGCCGGTCGGCCGCCACGGGCGCGGGGTCCGAGGCCAGGCGCCGGTACTCGCCGAGGACGAGGCCGGCCAGGCCGGGGGTGAAGACGGGGTCGCCGACGGCGGTGCGGCTGACGGCACCGAGGAGTTCGTCCCGGCCGGCGGACTTCAGCAGATAGCCGGTGGCACCGGACTTCACGGCCTCCAGGACGTCCTCGTGCTCCCCGCTCGCCGACAGCACCAGCACCCGCAGGGCCGGGTTGTCGGCGATGACGTCCTTGCAGACCTGGACGCCGGACAGGCCCGGCAGGTTGAGGTCGAGGACCAGCACCTCGGGCTGCGCGGCCTTGGCGCGGCGCACCGCCTCCGGGCCGTCGCCCGCCGTCGCCACCACGACGTATCCCGCCTCGGTGAGGTCGCGCGCGACCGCGTCCCGCCACATGGGGTGGTCGTCCACCACCATCACCTTTACGGCCATGACCCCAATCTCCTCCCTCATTTGCCGAGCCTCAACTCGACTTCTGTCCCCTGGCCGGGCACCGACACCAGCTCCGCCGCGCCGCCGAGGTCGCGCAGCCGCCCCCTGATGGACTGGGCGACGCCGAGCCGCCCCTCGGCCTCCGCGTCGGCGAGCCGGCCCTCGGGGATGCCGGGCCCGTCGTCGCGGACGCTGACGAGGACCGCGTCGGGCGCGTCCTCCAGCAGGATCCACGCGTGCGCCCGCTCCCCCGCGTGCTTGCGCACGTTCTCCAAGGCGGCGCCCACCGCGGCGGCGAGTTCGGCGGCCGCGTGCGCGGGCAGCAGGACGGGGGTGCCGGGGGCGGCGACGGTGACACGGGTGCTGCCGTACGGGGTGAGCAGGGCCCGCAGGTCGCGGGGCGCATCGGGGTCCGGGGCCGCGTCGTCCGCTCCGGCCTGGCGCGGAGCGGGGACCCCGGACAGCGCCGCGGAGCCGCCGCCGATCAGGGCGCGCAGGGCGGCCTCCTGCTCACCGGCCATGATGCCGAGCGCCTCGGCCTGGCCGCCGATCTCGGTGCCCCGCCGCTGCACCATCGCGAGCACCTGGAGGACGTTGTCGTGGATGTCCCGGGCCAGCCGCTCCCGCTCCCGGGTGGCGGCCTCGATCTGCAGGGCGCGGGCGAGGGTGCGCTCACTGGCGCGGGCGACCTCGACGACGTAGCCGATCGCGATGCTGGCGATGGCCACCAGCAGCACGTTGTGCACGGTGTCGCGGGCCGGGGCGCCGCGTTCGACCAGGTTGGCGCCGCCGACCAGGCAGGAGGCGGCCGCCGCCCAGCGCCAGCCGCCCTTGATGGCGAAGGCGAGGACCGAGCCCGCGGTCCATATCGAGGGCAGGGTGGGCCCGCCCTCGACGATGCGCTGGTGCGTCTCGACGACGGGGGTGAACAGGATGCCGGTGAGCGCGATGCCGAGGTCCACGAAGAGGAAGCCCCGGGTGCACCGCTGCGGCGAGCTGACCATGCCGAGCGTGGCCAGCGTCCACACCACGAGCACCGCCATGAACGCGATGCCCGGCACCGGCCGGGCGTGGCCGTCGTAGCCGACGGCGAACAGCGCGACGGCATAGCCGGCGGTGAGCAGCCGGTAGCCCGTCAGGGCGCGCCACAGCGGCTGCTCGACCGACATGCGGACGACACGCCCCTTCGGGCGCCCGGCCGTCCCCGCCGCCGGGCGCGCGACCGTGCCGCGGGCCGTGTCCCTGGCCATGGGCCTCCCCCGTTCCCCCGGGCCGGGGCTATGCCCCGGGTTCTGCCTGCTGCTTCTTCGCCGCCTCGGCGATCTGGCGCTTGGCGGCGGAGGCGTAGACGTCCACGTACTCCTGGCCGGAGAGCTTCATGATCTCGTACATCACCTCGTCGGTGACCGAGCGCAGGATAAAACGGTCCTGCTCCATGCCCTGGTAGCGGCTGAAGTCCAGCGGCTTGCCGATCCTGATGCCGGGACGCATCAGCTTGGGCATGACCTGGCCCGGCGGCTGGATCTTCTCGGTGTCGATCATGGCGACCGGGATCACCGGGGCGCCCGTGGCGAGGGCGATCCGGGCCAGGCCGCCGGGCTTGCCGCGGTAGAGCCGCCCGTCGGGCGACCGGGTGCCCTCGGGGTAGATGCCGAAGAGCTCGCCGGACTCGATGACCTTTATCCCGCTGCGGATGGCCGCCTCGCCGGCACCGCGCGCGCCCGAGCGGTCCACCGGAAGCTGGCCGACGCCCTTGAAGAAGGCCGCGGTGAGCTTGCCCTTGACGCCCGGCGTGGTGAAGTACTCGGCCTTGGCGATGAAGGTGACCTTGCGGTCGAGCACGGCCGGCAGGAAGAAGGAGTCGGAGAAGGACAGATGGTTGCTCGCCAGTATCGCGGGTCCCCGCTTGGGGATGTTCTCCATGCCCTCCACCCACGGCCGGAAGGCGGCGCGCAGGGGGTGGCCGATCGCGATCTTCATCACGCCGTACAACAACCGATGACCTCCTGTGTCTGACGGGAAGACCTTAACGCCAGATCGGGCAGGGCTCTCCCCCGGTGTGAGCCGTCCGCGTACTGTGAGGTATCGCTTTCCGCGCATTCCACCGAACAGGAGACCTACGGTGCCGCTCATGCCCGGGGCCGAGTCCTATCGCCACGACGGCGGCGACATCGGCGTCCTGCTGTGCCACGGCTTCACCGGCACTCCGCAGTCCATGCGCCCGTGGGGCGAGTACCTGGCCGGGCGTGGTCTGAGCGTGTCGGCGCCGCTGCTGCCGGGGCACGGCACGCGCTGGCAGGACATGCAGGTCACCGGGTGGCAGGACTGGTACGCCGAGGTCGACCGGGAATTCCGCGCCCTGTCCGGACGCTGTGAACGCGTGTTTGTCTTCGGAATGTCCATGGGCGGTGCGCTGACGCTGCGCCTCGCCGCCCAGCACGGCGCGGCGGTCAGCGGTATCGCCCTCGTGAACCCCTCGGTCAAGGCCGACAGCCATCAACTCAAGGCCGTGCCGGTGCTGAGGCACTTCGTGCCCTCGGTGCCCGGCATCGCCAGCGACATCGCGAAGGAGGGCTCCACGGAGGTGGGCTACGACCGCACCCCGCTGCACGCGGTGCACTCCCTGAGCCGCTTCTGGACCCTCGTGCGGCGCGACCTGCCCCAGGTGACCCAGCCGCTGCTGCTCCTGCGCAGCCGGGTCGACCACGTCGTCCACCCGTCCAACTCGGCGCTCGTGCTCAGCCGCGTGTCGTCGACGGACGTGACGGAGACCGTGCTGGAACGCAGCTACCACGTCGCCACCCTCGACCACGACGCAGAGACGATCTTCGAGCAGTCCTGGGAGTTCGTGCGCCGGCTGACCGGCGCCGGGCCGTCCGCGGGCGACGACGAGAGCAACGAGAAGGAGGACGCCGCCCGTGGCTGAGCCCGAGGACGACCGCCGTCCGCTGCCCGAGGGCGGCGAGCCCGAGCCCAAGCCGGTCGACGAGGCCGCCGCCTGGGCCGAGATCGTGGCGGGGTACGACGACGACCCGGAGCCCGGCACGGCGTCCTGGCCCGAGGCCGAGGACGTCGCCGAGGGTTCCGGCAAGCCCGGCCCCGTCGTGGTGCCGACGACGCCCGAGACCACCTCCATCGTCATCCACCCCGTGCTCTCCGGTCCCCGCGACTACGAACTCGACGAGGACGAGGACGAGGGCCACTTCGTGCCGCCGGAGCCGCCGCCGCTGCCGAACGCCGACGTCACCACCAAGTTCGCCTGGCTGGCGGCGCTGGGCGGTCCGCTGCTGATCTTCGCGTTCGTCCTCTTCCAGGAGGAGATGCCGTGGTGGGCCATCACCGTCGGCATCGGAGGCTTCCTGGGCGGCTTCGCCACCCTGGTCACGCGGATGCGGCCGGGCGGCGACGAGGACGACGACCTGCCGGGCGGCGGCGCGGTCGTCTGAGCCCGGTCAACGCACCGACGGCACCCTGAGGGCGGCCAGGACCGGAAGATGGTCCGTGGCCGCCCTCAGGTCTGCGCGGGTGACGCCGCGCAGCGCCTCGGGGACACCGCAGCCGAGGACCTCGATGCCGGAGGTGGCGAAGACGGCGTCGATGCGCTGGTGCGGGTCGCCGGGCGTGGAGGTGTACTCGCCGCCCCAGGGCCGGACCGCCCAGGCGTCCTGGAGTTGACCGGCGAGCCGGCGGAAAGTGCGGCCGTCCGGGCGGTCGTTGAGGTCGCCGCCGGCCACCGCGTGGGGCTCGCCCATCGCGGCGAGGCGGTCCAGCAGCATCCCGCCCTGCGCGTAGCGCTCCTGGGCCCGCAGCGACAGATGGCAGCTCAGCACGGACAGCCGGGCGCCGCCGATCCGGACCACGGCGGTCGCGAAGCCGCGCTGGTGCAGCCCGGGGGTGCGCGGCAGCAGGACGTCCTCGGTGCGCTCCACGTGGACCCGCAGCGAGGAGAGCACCAGCGGGCCCGCGGCGGTCGCCCCGCCGGTGACCGTCACCATCCCCGAGTCCCGGGCAAGCCGGGCGACCGCCTTGCGCCAGCGGAAGAAGCGGGGTGCCTCCTGGATCAGCGCGATGTCGGGCGCGCAGGCCCGGATGACCCGGCCGAGGGCGGCCTTGTCGTCCCTCATCGAGCGGACGTTCCAGCTCAGGACGCGGACGACGGCGGAGCCGTCCGGCTCCGTACGGGACGCCGGCAGATCCGGCCGCGGGACCTCGCTCACGCCGTCACCCTACTCGCCCGGCACAGCGGTGCCCCCGCACTCCGCGGAAGCGGGGTACGGGGGCACCGGTGCTCAACGGGCGGCCGGTTGCGCGGCTCAGCCCTGGCGGGCCAGGTCGGCGGCGCCGACGAGACCGGCCTTGCCGCCCAGTTGGGCGGCGAGGACCTGGGCGTGCGGCCGCAGCTGACCACCCACCAGCCAGCGGCGGAAGGACTTGCGGATCGGGTCGAGGACGAGTTCGCCCTCGTCCGAGACACCGCCGCCGACGATGAAGGCGGAGGGGTCGAAGAGCGACGCGAGGTCGGCGAGTCCGGCGCCGGCCCAGCGGGCGAGTTCGCGGAACGAGTCCACCGCCACGCTGTCGCCGCCGCGCGCGGCCTGGCTGATGTGCTGGCCCTGGATGCCCTCGGGTGTGCCGTCGCCGAGCGAGAGCAGCAGCGCCGCGTTCTCGGGCTGGGCCACGGCGCGCTGCTTGGCGTAGCGCACCAGGGCGCGGCCGGAGGCGTACTGCTCCCAGCAGCCCTGGCTGCCGCAGCCGCACAGCAGTCCGTCCGGGACCATGCGGATGTGGCCGAACTCGCCTGCCACGCCGAAGCGGCCGCGGCGCAGCTTGTTGCCGATGATGATGCCGCCACCGAGTCCGGTGCCGAGCGTGATGCAGATGACGTCGTCGTGGCCCTGGCCGGCGCCGAAGCGGTACTCGCCCCAGGCGGCGGCGTTGGCGTCGTTCTCGACCACGACGGGAAGTCCGACGCGCTGCTCGACCTTGTCCTTCAGCGGCTCGTGCCGCCAGCGGATGTTGGGCGCGAAGAGCACGGTGGCCCGCTTGTCGTCGACGTAGCCGGCGGCGCCGATGCCCACGGCCTCGACCGTGTGGCTCGTGCTGACGTCGTGGACGGCTGCGGCGATGGCGTCGACCACGCCTTCGGAAGTCGACGGAGTCGGCACCTTGACGATTTCGAGAATCGAGCCTTCCTCGTCGACCACGCCGGCCGCGATCTTCGTGCCGCCGATGTCGACGCCGATGGTGAGTCCCATGTGTCCCTCAGTATTCGGTCGATCCCCGCTGCGTCCAACCGTACCGGAGGGCGGGGTCCGCCCCGTTCCGCCCTTTGTTCAGTTCGTGTTCAGTCCAGGTCAATGCGTTCGCTGGACGGGCCGGCGTCGCCGGAGGTCCAGCGCCGTTCATGGCCTCCGACGGCGGCCCGGTAGGCGGCCATCAGTTCGGCGCCGGCCGCCGCGAGGTGGTCGAAGACCTCGGGGTTGCGTTCGACGACGGGCTCGACCGCCTGCCTCACCTGGGCGATGAGCCCCTGGGCGGCCATCTCGGCGGCGGGGCTGCGCAGCAGGGAGATCCGCTCGGTCACGGCCTCGGCGAGCCGTCGCAGTTCCTCCGCCGCACTGCCCGGCTCCTGCCCGGACTGCTGGCGGCGGCGGGCCTTCTCCGCCGCGATGTCCTCCGCGCTCGCCTTGGCCCAGGCGTCGTGATCGGCCGCGGGGCGGTCGGTACGGTCCGTGGATTCGCTCATGGTGGGCTCCGTGGGGCGCTCCGGCTTTTGACTACGACGTTACCCGAATGAAGCCGGTGCGTTCAGGGGGCCATCGCCGTCATCGGGGCCAAAGCGCCGGATCGGGAACGAACCGGACCTGCAGCGCGCCGTCGCGCAGGGCGGCCCCCTCCACGGTGCAGCGGCGCAGCGCGGACGGCAGCGGCAGGATGCGCCGGTGGCCTTCGGCGTCCACCACGAGCTCGTCGCCGCGGCGGACGAGGTCCACGGTGTCCCGCAGCGCGCCCGGCAGCGGCAGCCGCCACAGGAAGTGGCCCTCGGCGGCGAGCCGGTCCTCGGTGGTCCAGGGCGGCGCGGCGGGGCCCTCGGCGGCCGGGGCGGGCGGCTCGGCCCCGAGCCGTGCCAGGTCCCCGGTCCCGCGCGGTTCGCGTCCCAGGTGCGGCAGTTCGTGCAGGGCGGTGCCCGTGTCCGCGATCTCGGCGCGCAGGGCGCGCAGTTCCTTGCGCTGCACGCCCGACAGTTCGGCGAGCCACGGGTCGGGCGAGTGCGCGGGCAGCAGCCGGTTGGCCACGACGGCCTCCAGCCGGTGCCCGTGCAGGGCCAGTCCGGCCCGGGCGTGGCGCACCGCCTCGGCGGCGTGCGCGCCGGGCTCGACGACCAGCCGTACGGTCGTCGCCGCGTCCTCCACCACGGCCTGGGCGGCGGCCAGCTCGCGATCGGCGCGGGCGGCGGCCTCGTACGCCCAGGGGCCCGGCGCGGGGACACCGGCCAGCTGGGCGAGGACCGGGCGCAGGGCACGGGCGGCCTGGCGCTGTTCGGGCAGCAGCCGGGCGAGGTAGCGGCGCAGTTGCTCCGGCAGGGCGAGTGCGGCGAGCGCCGCGCGCACCGGCGGGAGGTCGGCCACGACCAGGTCCCAGCCGTCCGCCGTGTCGCGCAGGGCGCGGAGCAGGGCGAGCGGTTCCGCGCCGGGGAGTTCGGTGAGCTCCTCGGGGTCCAGCGGCGCGGCGCCGAGCAGTTCGAGCAGTGCGCCGACCCGGCCCTGGAGCTCCATGGCGTCGGCCCGGAAGGAGGCAGCGGGGTCGATCCGGGCGGCCCACAGCCCCGGCACGGAGGGGACAGCGACGGGGACGGGGCCTGCGGCGGCGTCCGTGCCGAGAACGCGTTCCAGCGCCCCGCCGCGGTCCGCGGACAGGAGCAGCACCCGGCGCCCGGGGGCGGCGGCGGTCACGGCGGTGGCGGCCGCGACGGTGGTGCGGCCCGCCCCGCCGGCACCGGTGACCAGGACCGTGCGCACGTCAGTCCTGGGACTCGACGCGCTTCTTCAGGCCGGCGAGGGCACGGTCGATGATGACCTTCTCGGCCTTGCGCTTGATCATGCCGAGCATGGGGATCTTGACGTCGACGGTCAGCTGGTAGGTGACCTCGGTGCGCTTGCCGTCCTCGACGGGGACGAGGAGGTAGGCGCCGTCCAGGGTGCGGAGCATCTGGGACTTGACCAGCGTCCAGCGCACCTCGCTGGTGCCGACCCAGGTGTAGGCGAGGGTGTGGTCGTCCTTGATCGCACCGGCGTCGAGGAGGAGGCGGACCTGCTCGGCGCGGCCCTCGGGGTCGGCGGCGAGGATCTCGGCCTCCTTCACCTCCCCGGTCCACTCCGGGTAGCGGGCGAAGTCGGAGATGACACCCATGACATCGGCCGGGGCCGCGTCGATCGTGATGCTGGACCTCGTGTGTTCCGCCATCGCCGTGGCCCCTCCGGGACGTCGCGTCATGTACCTGCTGTCGTGTGCCTGCCGCTGAAGGCTACCGCCTGGTCGGACGCCCGCAGACCTCCGGGGCCGTCACCATTGCAGTGCCCACGGCGTTCTCGTCGAGTTGAAGTGACCGACGTTCACGCATTCGGTCGTGCCGATGCGCATCCGGGGCACCAGCGGCTGGTGGACGTGGCCGAACAGGGCGTACCGGGGCCGGGTGCTGCGGATCGCGTCCAGCAGAGCCTCGCTGCCGCGCTCGAAGCGGCGGGCGACCGTGTCGTAGCAGAGCTCGGGCACGGCGGGCGGGATGTGCGAGCAGAGCACGTCGACCTCGCCGAGGGCGGCCACCTTGGCGGCGTAGGTCTCGTCGTCGATCTCGTACGGGGTGCGGTAGGCGGTGCGCAGGCCGCCGCCGACGAACCCGAAGACCAGGCCGCCGATCTCGGCGGTGGCGCCGTCGAGCACGGTCGTGCCCGGCCCGGCGTACTCGGGCCACAGCGCGGGGATGTCGACGTTCCCGTACGTGGCGTACGTCGGCGTGGGGAAGGCGGCGAACAGTTCGGCGTACTGGCGGCGCACGGCGGCCTCGATGGCGGTGCGCCGGTCGGTGCCCAGGCCGCCCCACAGCTCCCGGTCCAGGGCGCGGGCCTCGTCCCAGCGCAGGGCGGTGCGCAGGGCGACCATGCGGGAGGCGTTCGCCGCGCCGAACAGGTCGGGGAAGATGCCGCGCGAGTGGTCCGCGTAGTCCATGAACAGGACGAGGTCGCCGAGGCAGACGAGGGCGTCGGCCCCCTCCCCGGCCTTGGCGAGCGCCTCGGCGGCGCCGTGGACATCGCTGACGACGTGGACACGCATGCCGATCACTCTAGGCCGCCGGGCCGGGCCCGCGGGCGGTGCCGGCGGGGCCCTTGTTACCTGCGGGTTGTCGGGTACCTCGACTAGGCTTTCCACCAGTGGATACGCGCTGGGCCGCAGCGGACCACCGGAATGTGACCACGATGTGACACACAAAACATCTACACGGCACCCCCTACCGCTGGAGCTTTACCGGTGGGTAACGTCCGGGCAGTCCGCACCACTGTTCACCCCCGCAGTGGCCGCAGCCAGCACCGCCGCCGGCGCCGATGAGGAGCAGCAGTCTTGCGCGAGTTCAGCCTTCCGGCACTCTACGAGGTCCCCGCGGACGGCAATCTGACGGATCTCATCCGCCGCAACGCCGCTCAGCACCCGGACGTCGCCGTCATCGCCCGCAAGACCCCCGCCGGTGACTGGGCGGACGTCACCGCCACCGCGTTCCTCGCCGAGGTGCGCGCGGCCGCCAAGGGCCTGATCGCCTCGGGCGTGCAGCCCGGCGACCGGGTCGCCCTGATCTCCCGCACCCGCTACGAGTGGACGCTGTTCGACTTCGCCGTGTGGAGCGCGGGCGCCGTCACCGTTCCGGTCTACGAGACCTCCTCGGCCGAGCAGGTCGAGTGGATCCTGTCCGACTCCGGCGCGGTCGCCGCGATCGTGGAGACCGAGGCGCACGAGAAGTCGGTGGAGTCCGTCCGCGAGCGCCTGCCGCAGCTGAAGCACGTGTGGCGCATCGAGGGCGGCGCCGTGGAGACGCTGACCGCCGCCGGGACCGACATCGCCGAGGCGACGGTCGACGAGCGCGGCGCGTACGCCAAGGCCGACTCGCCCGCGACCATCGTCTACACCTCGGGCACCACCGGCCGCCCCAAGGGGTGCGTGCTCAGCCACCGCGCCTTCTTCGCCGAGTGCGGCAACGTGGTGGAGCGGCTGAAGCCGCTGTTCCGGACCGGCGACTCCTCGGTGCTGCTCTTCCTGCCGCTGGCGCACGTCTTCGGCCGGCTGGTCGAGGTGGCCAGTGTGATGGCCCCGATCAAGCTCGGGCACGTCAGCGACATCAAGAACCTGACCGGCGAGCTGTCCTCGTTCCGGCCGACGATGCTGCTGGGCGTGCCGCGCGTGTTCGAGAAGGTGTACAACTCCGCCCGCGCACAGGCGCAGGCGGGCGGCAAGGGCAAGATCTTCGACAAGGCGTCCGACGTCGCGATCGAGTTCAGCCGCGCCCTGGACTCGGCGAACGGGCCCTCGCTGGGCCTGCGCTTCAAGCACAAGGTCTTCGACCGGCTGGTCTACAGCAAGCTGCGCGCCGTGCTCGGCGGCCGCGCCGAGTACTCCATCTCCGGCGGCGCGCCGCTCGGCGAGCGGCTCGGCCACTTCTACCGGGGCATCGGCTTCACCGTCCTGGAGGGCTACGGCCTGACGGAGTCCTGCGCGGCCACGGCCTTCAACCCCTGGGACCGTACGAAGATCGGCACCGTCGGCCAGCCGCTGCCGGGTTCCACCGTCCGCATCGCCGACGACGGCGAGGTGCTGCTCCACGGCGAGCACCTGTTCAGCGGCTACTGGAACAACGAGGCGGCGACGGCGGAGGCCGTCACGGACGGCTGGTTCCACAGCGGCGACATCGGCGCGCTGGACGAGGACGGCTACATCACCATCACCGGCCGCAAGAAGGAGATCATCGTGACCGCGGGCGGCAAGAACGTCGCCCCGGCGGTGATCGAGGACCGCATCCGCGCCCACGCGCTGATCGCGGAGTGCATGGTGGTCGGCGACGGCAAGCCGTTCATCGGCGCGCTGGTGACCCTGGACGAGGAGTTCCTGCCCCGCTGGGCCGAGCAGCACGGCAAGGCCGGCCGCACGGCCGCGGCGCTGCGGGAGGACCCGGACCTGCTGGCCGAGGTGCAGTCGGCGGTCGACGACGGCAACGCCGCGGTGTCCAAGGCGGAGGCGGTGAAGAAGTTCCGCGTCCTGGCGACCCAGTTCACCGAGGAGTCCGGGCACGTGACGCCGTCGCTGAAGCTGAAGCGCAACGTGGTGCTGCGGGAGTTCGCGGACGAGATCGCCGCGATCTACACCACCTGAGCACCGGCGGTCCCTGACGACCGTCGGCGGTGGCCGCCGTACGCCTCGCGCGGACGGCGGCCACCGGTATTCCGGGGGCGGACCGGCCGCGGGGCCTGCGGGCCGCGCTAGAGAAGCGCCTTGAGCCGGTCGGCCAGCAGGTCCCAGCGCCAGGCGTCCTCGACCCACTTGCGTCCGCGCTCGCCCATCCGCTGCCGCAGTTCCGCGTCGCCGAGCAGGGCCAGGATGCGGTCGGCGGCGTCCTCCGGCACACCCCCGCGCACCACCCAGCCGGTCTCGCCGTCCAGCACCGCGTCCGGCGCTCCGCCGGAGTCGCCGGCCACCACGGGCAGCCCGGTCGCGGACGCCTCCAGGTAGACGATGCCGAGCCCCTCCACGTCCAGCCCGCCGCGACGGGTGCGGCAGGGCATGGCGAAGACGTCGCCCGCGCCGAAGTGCGCGGGCAGGTCCTCCCAGGGCACCGCCCCGGTGAAGACGACCGAGTCGGTCACCCCGGTCTCCGCCGCGAGCCGCTTCAGCTCCTTCGCGTACGGTCCGCCGCCGACGACCAGCAGCACGGTGTCCGGCTGCACGGCCAGGATGCGCGGCAGCGCGAGGATCAGGGTGTCCTGGCCCTTGCGCGGCACGAGGCGGGACACGCACACCACCACCGGCCGGTCCGCCAGCCCGAGGCGGGCCCGGACGGCGCCGCCGCCCGAGGCGGGGTGGAAGGTCTTCTCGTCGACCCCCGGGGGCAGCTGCACCATGCGCGCCGCGGCCCGCGGGCTCAGCACGGGCGCGATCCGCGACCGGGTGTATTCACCCAGATAGGTGATCGTGTCGGTGCCCTCGCCGATCCGGCGCAGCAGCCGGCGGCTGCCGGGCAGCTGCGCCCACCCCGCCTCGTGGCCGTGCGTCGTCGCCACGATCCGCCGGGCACCGGCCTTCCGCAGCGCCGGGGCCATCAGGCCCAGCGGCGCCGCCGCGCCGAACCACACCGACGTGCAGCCGTGCTCCCGCAGCAGCTCCACGGCCCGTCCGGTCACGCGCGGGGTCGGCAGCAGCATCGACGTACGGTCGCGGACGACCGGGAAGGGCTGCTCGGCGTCAAAGCGGGCGACCTCGGAGCCGTCCCGCCACGTGGAGGCGTACACCACCACCTGCCCGGGATCCAGGCGCAGCGCCATGCTGTGCACGAAGGCCTGGATGCCGCCGGGGCGGGGCGGGAAGTCGTTCGTGACGATCAAGGTCTTGTCCATACGGCGCCGAGCGTAGCGCTTGCGGGCCCCGGCAACCGACCGAGGCCGCCGATGCGTCCTTGAGAACCGGGGCCCGTCCACAGGCGCGACCGGCATCGTGCATCATCACACCAGAGGCGATACGACGAGGTGGACATGGCAGGCAGTAATGGCGGGAGGTCCCCGGTGGGACCGGCCCTCGCCTGGGTGATCACGCGGATCGCGTTGCTGCTGTGCGTGTTCAAGGTGTTCAGCGTGTCGCCGATCGACGTCACCTCCGACGTCTCGGCGATCTACCACGGCTGGTACGACGTCCTGCGGTCCGGCACCTTCCCGCTGCACGACGTCACCTGGCAGTACCCGCCCGCCGCCGCGCTGGCCGTGCTCTCCCCCGGGCTGCTGCCGTTCCTCGACTACACCACCGCCTTCTTCTGGCTGGCGTCCGTGGCCGACGTGGTCACCTTCGCCATGCTGCTGCACGGCTCGCGCGGCGAGGGACGCCGGCAGGCGGGCGTGTGGGTGTGGGTGGTGGGCGTGCCGCTGCTGGGACCGACCGCGTACGCCCGGTACGACGTGATGGTCACCGCCGTCGCCGTGGCCGCGCTGCTGGCGACCGTACGGCGGCCCAGGGTCGCCGGCGCGCTCATCGCCTTCGGGGCGATGCTCAAGGTCTGGCCCGTGCTGCTGCTGACCGGGGTGCGGGACCGCCGGGTGTGGACGGCCGCCGTGGCCGGCGCGGGCGTCCTCGCGCTGGGCTTCTGGCTCTGGATGCCGGGGGCCTTCGCCTTCCTGCGGTTCCAGGGCGAGCGCGGCACCGAGGTCGAGTCGCTGGGCTCCCTGGTCTTCCACATCGCCCGGCACCACGGCTGGCAGGGCCAAGTGCTGCTCAACTACGGCTCCGTGGAGTTCCTCGGTCCGTACGTCGCCCTGGTCAGCGACATCGCGCTCACCCTCACCGTGACGGCCTTCGCGTGGCTGCTCCTGTGGCGGCTGCGGGCCCGCACCCTCGACGCGGCGACGCCCTTCGACGCGGCCTTCACCGCCGTCCTGCTGTTCACGACGACCAGCCGGGTCATCAGCCCGCAGTACATGATCTGGCTGATCGGCATGGCGGCCGTCTGCCTCACGCTGCGCGCGAGCGTCATGGCGGTGCCGGCGGTGCTGGTGATCGTGGCGACCGGCGTGACCCTCTACGAGTTCCCGATCCGCTTCGGCGACGTCGTCACCAGCACCCCCCTCGGCATCACGCTCCTCGTGGTCCGCAACGGCCTGCTGGTCGCCGCCTGCGTCGTCGCCTGCCGCCGCCTGTGGACCTCCACGGCCCGCGACCCCGGCCCCTTCCCCACCGCCCCCGTGTCCTCCCCCAAGGCCGAACCCGAGCCCGACGAAGGCCGCGAACTCCTCACCTGGTGACCCCGACCGGGCGGACGGGCCTGCGTCCAGCGGGCGCACGGCGGATCGGGCCGAACGCCCCAAGCGCCACCGGCCGCCGTCCCCGGCCCCCGCGGCCCACCTGGTGACCGCGCCCTGCTCGACAGCCAGGCGCGCCGCCGGACGCCGTGTACGGAACCCCACGGCCCCTTCCCGGCGAAACCCGGTAACCCGGCATAACCCGGCACAGATCAGGCGGGTCCGCACAGCACAGGTACACAGCACGCAGTGGATCGGCCCGGACACGATCGCGCCCGCCAGGCTCCGCCGCACGCCCCGCGCCGACCGCCACTGCCCGCGTCCCCAGCCCCTTCCCCATCATCCCCGCAAACCCACTCCTCCAAGGACGGGTCCGGAGCCCGGCACAGGCCGCGAACTCCCCACCCGGTGATGGCGCCTTGCCCGGCCCGGATCAGGCGGACGAGCCGGCGAAGGCGGGGCGGCCGGGATGCGCTGCGCGGCCGGGCAGTGGGTCCCGACGGGCAGGTGCAGGGCGCGCGGCGGGTCCGGGTCGGAGACATCGGCGACCGTCAGGCGCCGCCGGCCACCGTGTGTGGGCCCCGGCCCCTTCCCCACCGCCCCGGAGGGCCCTCCGTCCCGCGCAGCCCGAGCCCGACGAAGGCCGCGAACTCCTCACCTGGTGACCGTGCCCGGGCGGACGAGCCGCGTCGCAGGGCGGATCGAGCCGGGCGCGCCGCCGGACGCCGGACGCCGTGTGCGGAACCCCACGGCCCCTTCCCGGGGAAAGCCGGTAACCCCGCCTGGGCCCGGCACCGATCAGGCGGGCGCGTCGGCCCACCGCAGGTGCGCAGCACGCAGTGGATCGGGTCGGACACAATCGCGCCCCCCAGGCGCGGCCGAACGCCACGGCCCGCGGCCCCAGCCCCCTCCCCCAACGACGAGTCCGAGCCTGACGAAGGCCGCGAACTCCCCACCTGGTGACCGCGCCCACGCGGACGGGCCCGCGTCCAGCAGGCGCGCGGCGGGTCGGGCCGGGCGCCCGGCGCGGCGCGGCTCAGGCGGGCGGGGTCGCGAACGCGCGGGCGGCGGCGATGCGCTGGACGGGGGTGGGGTGGGTGCCGAAGAGGAGGTGCAGGGCGCGCGGCGGGTCGGGGTCGGAGACGTTGGCGACTGTCAGGCGGCGCTGCATGGCGATGAACTCGGCCGGGTCACCGGTGAGTTCGAGGGCGTGCCGGTCCGCGCGGCGTTCGGCGCTGCGGCTGACGGCGCAGCCGAGGGGGCCGGCCAGGGCGGAGCCGACGGCCGCCGCCGCGGCGAGCAGGAAGAGGCCGCGGGGGTCGTCGGCGGCGTACGGGGAGGCCGCGGCGAGGAAGGCGGCCAGGACGCAGACGCCCGCGGCGGCGCCGAGCGCGCCGAGGAGGGTGCCGCGCAGCACGTCGCGGTGCTTGACGTGGCCGAGTTCGTGGGCGACGACGAGTTCCACCTCGCCGGCCGGTGCGGTGGTCACCAGGGTGTCGTAGGCGACGATGCGCCGGGTCCTGCCGAAGCCGGAGACGTAGGCGTTGAGGGCGGTCGTGCGCCGTGAGGCGTCCGCGACCAGGACGTCGCGCACCGGGACGCCGTCGCGTGCGGCCAGCGCCAGCAGGGCGTCCCGCAGCGGCCCGGCGTCCATGGGCCGGAAGCGGTTGAAGAGCGGTTCGAGGACGACGGGGGCGAGCCAGGACAGCGCCACGGCCGCGCAGGCCGCGCCGAGGGCGGCCCAGGCCCAGCCGAGCCCGTAGAAGCCGTACAGGGCGGCGAGGGCGAGCGGCACGGAGACCAGCAGGCCGCGCAGGACGTCGGCCGCCCAGCCGCCCCAGCCCTGGGTCACCAGGCCGTAGCGGTGGCGGACGACCCGTACCCGGGCGGAGAAGGGCAGCGCGACAGCCTGCCGGAGCAGGACGAGGAGGAGCCCGCCGGCGAGGACGCGCAGCCCCCAGGCGTCGCCGAACACGCCGGTCAGCGCGGCCCCCGCGGGGGTCAGGCCGAGCAGGAGCAGCAGGGCGAGGCCGGTGAGGCGGCCGCCGAGCAGGGGCGGCAGCTGGGCCCGGCGCAGCGCCCTGCCGCGTTCGGTCTCGGCGGGGCTGAAGTCCTCGGTCATCCCAACTCCCGCTCGACGTAGGCGCGCCAGCGCGCGGTGAGCTCGTCGGTGCCGATCCCCAGCACGCGGCGTGTGTCCGCACCGGCACGGTACAGGGCGACGAGCCGGGCGTCGCCCCATTCCTCCGCGATGAACCGGCAGGCCAGCCAGGCGCCTTCGTAGGCCTGCGCGAGCCCGGCGGCCCGGGTGCCGAAGGCCGCGTCGGAGGGCAGCGCCCGGGGCACGTGGCCCGCGGCGACGTCGCGGGCGAGTTCGGGGGCGACGGCCGGTGCGGAGCGGCCGGTGCCGCGGTAGGCGACCCAGTCGGCGAAGCCCTCGGAGAGCCAGAGGGGGGTGCCGGGTGCGGTGGCGGAGCGGGTCGCCACATGGGTGGCCTCGTGGGTGAGCACGACGCGGCGGCCGAAGGCGGACAACTCCCCGAAGGCCTCGGGGTTGACGATGACGCGTCCGCCGGGCGCGTCCGAGGCGGGGCCGCCGGCCTCGCCCGTGGTGACGGCGGCGATGTCCCGGTAGGCGTCCGCGGGGGCGCCGAGCAGTTCGCCCATGTTCCGCAGCGACGCGGGGACCTCCACGACGATCCTGCCGCCCCAGCCGCGCGTGCCCCAGGCCCGCAGCACGGCGGGGACCGCCCGGTCCGCGTCGGCGGCGTACGTCTTCAGCGAGGCGGTGCCCGTGGTGCCGAGGACGAGGCTGTGCGTGCCGCGCACCACCCGCACCGGGCCCTGCTCCCACAACTGGTCGCCGTCCGCGCCCTCGGCGGCGACGCGCCACTGCCCGTCGCCGTCCTGCCCGAGCCGCACCGACTCCTGTGCGGCGACGGGCGCGCTGTCGTAGCCCTTGACGCGGTAGTCCAGTTCGACGCGGGCGGCCGGGCGGTCGCCGCCGTCCACCGAGACGACCCGGTACGACCAGGCGGCCAGCGGTACGTCCGCCAGATTCCGGAAGACCTGCCGTTCGGCGGCGCGGCGGGCGGGTACCGCCCCGGCGAGGTACGCCGGCTCGTCGCGGTGCAGCAGGGCCGCCGCCCGCCCGTCCAGCAGCCGCTGCACGGCCTCCCGGTCCGGGCGGTCGCCGAGGTCCCCGGTGGGCCCGCAGCCGGCCAGTACCGCCGCGCAGCACAGCGCGGCGGCGGCAGGGCGGACGAGGGGACGGGGGATGCGGGCCACGCCGCCGATCGTACGTTCCCCCGGTCCCGGGCAACCGGTCGGGCGACCGGCCGGGCGACCGTCACACGGGCCGGGTCACACGGGCCGGGTCACCGCCGCGACCGGCATCATGCCGATCGGGTCGTAGCGCACCCGCGCCCCGGGGTAGGGGGCGTGCACGACCTGGCCGCCGCCGACGTACATGCCGACATGGCTGGCGTCGCCCCGGTAGACGACCAGGTCGCCGGGGCGTGCCTGGCTGAGCGGCACCTGCCGCCCGGCGTGCAGCTGCGCCTGGGAGGTGCGCGGCAGTCCGACGCCGGCCTGCCGGTACGCCCAGACCATCAGCCCGGAGCAGTCGAAGGCGCCGGGGCCGGTGCTGCCCCAGGCGTACGGGGCGCCGACGACGGAGCGCACGGCCGACACGGCGGCGGCGGCACGTGCGGAGGACGCCGCGAGGTCCGGGATGTCGATCAGCCGTCCGGAGCGCGAGGCGCGCTGCTCCAGGCGGGAGGCGAGCTGGGCCCGTTCCTCGTCGCTGAGGGAGTTGACCAGGCGCGCGGCGGCCATCAGCTTGCGCTGCACCGTCTTCTTGCGGGCGTTGAGCGTGGTGCGGGCCCGCTCCAGCTCCACCAGCCGGCCTGCGGCCTGCATGCGCTCCTGGTCCAGCACCCGCTGGGCGTCGCGCAGTTCGCCGAGCCGGGCGTTGCCGCGGCTGCTGATCCGGTCGAGGGTGGCGGCCCGGTCGAGGTAGGTGCCGGGGTCCGAGGAGAGCAGCAGGGCGAGCGTGGGGTCCACTCCCCCGCTGCGGTACTGGGCGCCGGCGAGCATGCCGAGGTCGTTGCGGAGCCCGTTGACCCGTTCCTGGCCGCGTGCGGCGCGGTCCTGCAGGACCTCCACCTGGCCGCGCAGCTGCTCCGAGCGCTCCTTGGCCGCGTTGAACTGCTCGGTCGCCCGCTCGGCCTGCTCGTAGAGGTGGTCGATGCGGGTGGCCACGTCGGTCGCGTTGTCCGCGGGCCGGGCCTGCGCGCTGGGCGCGGAGGCGGCGCCGGCCACCGCGGCGGCGGTGGCGGCAGCGGCGGTCAGGACCGTGACCCGTGCGGTACGGGGGCCCTGGCCCGGCTGCGGAATGCGTCGATGGGAAGGCACGTCGGCCGACAGTAGTCAGCCGTGCACGCGGAGTTCAAAGACCCGGACACGCACGGAGGCCGGGTGATGCCCCACTTGTGCAGGTCATCGCCCGGCCGTCACCGTACGAGATCACCCGATAGGTTCAACCCGGGCACGAGGTGACCGGGGGACGAGGATCAGATGCGCACGCCGAACTGGAACGGCATGTTGTTGATCGACTCGTAGCGGACGACCGTGCCGGTGCGCGGTGCGTGCAGGACCATGCCGTTGCCCGCGTAGAGGGCCACGTGGTGCATGTCGCCGTAGAAGATCACCAGGTCGCCGGGCATCAGCTGGCTCATCGTCAGGTGCGAACCGGCGTACGCCTGGGACTGCGAGGTCCGGGGTATGGAGACGCCGGCCTGGGCGTAGGCCCAGGAGGTGAGGCCGGAGCAGTCGAAGGAGCTCGGGCCGGTGGCGCCGTAGACGTACGGCGAGCCGAGCTTGCTCTGGGCGGCCGAGAGGGCGGCGGCGGCGCGACCGGAGGCCGGGGTGTCGTTGCCCAGGTTGACGCGCTCGTTGCTGCGGCTGGAACGCGCGTCCTCGGCGGCGAGCGCGGCACGCTGGGCGGCGGTCAGGGAGTTGAGCAGCTTCTGCGTCTCCGCGAGCTTGCCCTGGACTTCCTTCTTCTTCTTGCGCAGCTCTGTGCGGGTCTGGTCGAGCTCGGAGAGCTTGCTCGCCGCCTCGGCCTTCTGCTGGTTGAGCGTGCGCTTCTTCTCCGCGATCTGGCGGAGCGCCTCGGCCTGCTTGGTGCTCACCTGGTCGAGGGTGGACGCCTTGTCGAGGTAGCTGTCCGGGTCCGCGGAGAGGAAGAGCTGCAGCGTCGGGTCGATGCCGCCGCTGCGGTACTGGGCGCTGGCGAGGGTGCCGAGGTCGTCCTGGAGGTCGTTGAGGTCGCCCTGCTGGCGGGCCACCTCGTCCTGGATGACCTCGACCTGCTTCTGCAGCTGGTCCTGCTTCTCCGTCGCGCCGTTGAGCTTCTCGGTCGCCTGCTCGGTCTGCTCGTACAGGGCGTCGACCTTGGCCTTGACGCTCTTGACGGACTGCTTGGCGGGCGCGGCCTGGGCGGCCTGGGCGGAGAGGGCCACAGCTGCGGCGGCGGTCGCGGTGAGCACAGTGACACGTGCGCGACTGGTCTGCTTGGGACGACGGTGGGACGCCACTCGGGCGAGCTCCTTCTTCCTCCAGCCGCCTGCCGCGTGCATCGGGAACCGCGGTTCCCCGGCCCCGAGCGTCGGCGTCCCCCGTCGTACGCACGCCACTTCGGATCGGCGGGACCTCCGCTGCCACCCTGATTGGGTGATCGACTGCGCAGAGGTTCGAGGCCTGACCCTAGTGACCATCTTGTGATCGGATCAAATCTCTGAAGGAAAAAAGTCATTCACTCGCGTTTTCTTTACACACATCACACGCGTAGTGATGGCGAGTTGACGCAGAGCTCCGAAAAACCGCCCCACACGCCCCACGATGTGCTCCAGGTCACACCCGGGCAAGTCGCTTGAGCAACAAGACGGATGCGACCGGGCGGGCGCCGGCACGAGCCACCCCGTCCGCGACCTCACGGTCGGACGAAACCACCACAATCGGGCGACCGGGAGGTTCCGCCCGAACCAGACGCCGGATCAACTCGTCCGCCGTCTCACCGGCCTTGCTGAACAGCACCCGCACCCCGCGCGGCGGGGCGAGCAGCACCGGGGCGTCCAGGTCGGCGCCGTCGAAGACGCAGGTGACCTCCGCGCCGCTCTGCGCGGCCAGCACCGCCAGGCCGCCCAGCAGCCGCAGCCGCTGCTTCTCCAACGGCAGGGCGGGATAACCGGTCTTCGTCACGTTGTAGCCGTCGATGACCAGATGGGCCTGCGGCAGCGCGAGCAACTGGTCCAGCAGCGCGGGGTCGTCCTCCGACAGGGCGCGGCGCGCGATGTCCTTCGGGCTGATCGCCCCCGGCGCCACCGCGTCCACCGTGTCGGCCGGGCGCACGCCCAGGGTGTCGCGCGGCGGCAGCGCCAACTCGCGGCGCAGTCCGGACGCGGCGTCCAGCACGGTGTCGAGCAGCAGCCGCAGCCGCATCTCCTCCACGGTGCGGCCCTCGCGCGCCGCCCGGCGGCCGGCCTCGACCGCCGACTCCGCCTCGGCCAGCCGGGCCCGCAGCCGGCGCGCCTCGCCGTCCGCGGCCGCCTTGTCCGCCGCCGCGGCCGAACGCGTCTCGTCCAGCTCGGCCTCGACCTTGCGCAGCGCCGCCTCGGCACGCTTCACATCGCTGCCGGCGCTGCGCAGTTTGCGTTGCAGCGACTCCGTTTCCTTGCGGGCCGCGTCGAGGTCGGAGCGGGCCCGGACGGCCTCGGTGCGGGCGTGCGCCCGCACCTCGTCGAGTTCGCTCTTCAGCTGCCGCAGTTCGCGCAGCACTTCCTCGCCGGCCCGCTCCGCGCTGGCGCGCTGCGCCTCCTCGCCCGCGGCGGCGACCAGCTTCGCCCAGCCCGCGGGCCGCAGCAGATAGGCGGCCGCGGCCACGTCGAGCGGATCCACGGCCGGCGGCGGCGTGCCGGCGTCCAGCGACTCGCACAGATCGGGCTCCGCCTCGCGCAGCCGTCCGGCGACCCGCTGCCGGAACGCGGGATCGCTCTCCAGGGCGCTGGCCATGGCGGTGGCCGCGAACTTGGCGCGGCGACTCGGGGTGAACCGGGCATACGGGCGCAGCACCGCAGGCAGCTCGCCCAGGGTCAGCCCGCCGAAGGCGTCGGCCGCCAGCGAGACCACGCGGTGGCGCACGCCCTCGGGCAGCGGGCGGTCGAGGGTCTCGGGCGCGGCCGAGCCGTCCGGGGCAGCCGGAGCCGCGGGCCCGGCCGCCTCGTCGCCGTGGCCCGGGTTACCACCGGTCCGGTCCACCAGTCACTCCTGTCCAGTTCTTCGGCGCCTCCCCGGCCACCCTCGACCCCTCAGGTCGCGCCGCGCCCCTCCATTGTCCCCGGCGGCGGTCAGGCCTGCGCAGCCGCCGCGTCGGGACGGTCCACCAGCTCCACCCGGTCCACGGCGTTGCACCAGCGGCAGCGCACCGACTCGACGGTCTCGCTCAGCACCTCGCGCTCCTCCACCGAGGGTTCCCCGGCGAGGTCGAGATGCACGTACTCGACGACCCTGCTGGAGCGCGTCACGTCGAACCGGGTCAGGTTTCCGCAGAGAGTGCAGCGCCACCGGGTCGTGGCGGTCGGCAGGGGAACCGTCATCGGATCTGCTCCTAGGTCGCGCGTTTGCGTTCCGGTCACCCTACGGCCTCGGCGGGATCCGGCGCTGCGGCGAGGCGTCCTGTGCCGGTTGAACCCGGTCCGTCATGATCGATCCATGGTCATCCCGGTGTACGACGAGAACCCTGTCCGCCGCAGACCCTTGGTGACGTACGCCCTGATCGGGCTGTGCGTGGCGGTCTTCCTCATCGGCCCGGCCTCCGGGCTCAACCCCGTCTACGGCACCGGCCACGAGCTCGCCTGCGCCCAGGCCTCGTACTTCGCCCGGTGGGGTGTCATTCCCGCGGAACTCTGGCACGGGCGCGTCGCCCCCGCGTCGGTCGTGATGCCGACCGGCTGCCCCCCGCCCGCCGACATCGGGCGGTCGCCCTTCGTCTCGGTGCTCACGGCCCTGTTCGTGCACGGGAGTTGGGTGCACCTGCTGGGCAACATGCTGTTCTTCTACGTCTTCGGCGACAACGTCGAGAACCGCATGGGCCGGCTGCGCTACCTCGTCTTCTACGTGGTGTGCGGCTACCTGGCCACCTACGGCTGGGCCCTGGCGCACACCACGTCCACCCAGGCGCTGGTCGGCGCGTCCGGCGCCATCTCCGGCGTCCTCGGCGCGTACCTGTACCTCTATCCCCGGGCGCGGGTGACCAGCCTCTTCCCCTTCCTCTTCTTCCTGCCGCTGCGCTTCCCCGCGTGGATGGTGCTCGTCTTCTGGTTCGTGCTCCAGTCGCTGGCCGGGCAGGCCCAGCAGTCCGGGCCGGGCGTGGCGTACCTGGCGCACATCACCGGCTTCCTCTTCGGCTTCCTGTGCGCATGGGGCTGCTACCGGGCAAGGCCTAAGCTGGAGCCCGCCACCAGGGCGACCGAAGGAGACCTACAGCCGTGATCACCGCGATCGTGCTCATCAAGACCAGCGTCGACCGGATCCCCGAGATCGCGCAGTCCATCGCGGCGCTGGAGAGCGTCAGCGAGGTCTACTCCGTGACCGGCACGTACGACCTGGTCGCCATGGTCCGGGTCGCCCAGCACGACCAGCTCGCGGACGTCATCCCCGGCCGGATCAGCAAGATCCCCGGCGTCGAGGCCACCGACACGCACGTGGCCTTCCGCACCTACTCGCAGCACGACCTCGAAGCCGCCTTCGCCATCGGCCTCGACTCCTAGTCCGGCCCTACGCGGGGACGCAGCGGCCGTTCTCCGTGCGGTAGCGCCACTGGGCGCCGTCGGTGACGAGCGCGGCGACCGCGGCGAGGAAGCGCTCGACGTGCTCGTCGGGGGTGCCCGCGCCGAAGGAGACACGGACGGCGTTGAGGGTGGTGTCGCCGCCGCAGTCGCCCGGTTCCGTGTGGTCGCCCAGCAGGGTGCGCACGAGGGGATGAGCGCAGAACAGCCCGTCGCGGACGCCGATGCCGTACTCGGCGGACAGCGCGGCGGCGAAGTGGGAGCTGTTCCAGCCGTCGACCACGAAGGACAGAACGCCCACCCGCGGGGCGTCCTCCCCGAACAGGGACAGCACCCGCACCTGCTCGATCCCCGCGAGCCCTTCGCGCAGGCGGGCGACCAGCGCCTGCTCGCGCTCGACGAGGCCGTCGAAGCCCGCCTCGCGCAGGGCCCGGCAGGCGGACGCGATGGCGTAGACGCCGATGACATTGGGCGAGCCGGCCTCGTGGCGGGCCTCGGTGGTGTGCCAGTCCACCTCCACGCCGCCGTCCGCGCGGCGGGCGACGCGGCGGGAGGCACCGCCGCCCGCGAGGTACGGCTCGGCCTCGCGGAGCCAGTCGGCGCGGCCGGCGAGGACCCCGGAACCGAAGGGCGCGTACAGCTTGTGCCCGGAGAAGGCGACCCAGTCCACGTCGAGCGCGGCCACGTCGACGGGGTGGTGCGGCGCGAGCTGCGCCGCGTCGAGGACGATGCGCGCGCCGTGCGCGTGGGCCGCCGCCGCCAGCTCGCGCACCGGCCAGAGCTCACCGGTCACATTCGACGCACCCGTCACACAGACCAGCGCCGGGCCGCCCGGCTCGCGCGCGGCCAGCGCGCGCTCCAGCAGGGCCACGGCCTCCGCGGGGGTCCGGGGCGCGCTCAGGTAGGTGACGTCGCCGTCCCGCCAGGGCAGCAGGGAGGCATGGTGCTCGGTCTCGAAGACGAAGACCCGGGTGCCGTCCGGCACGACGGACGCCAGCAGATTGAGCGAGTCGGTGGTCGAGCGGGTGAAGACCACCTGGTCGTCGGCCCGGCAGCCGAGGAACGCGGCCACCTCCGCGCGGCTTTGCTCGAACAGGTCCGTGGACAGCTGCGACAGGTACCCCGCGCCCCGGTGCACGCTGCCGTAGTAGGGCGCGTAGGCGGCCACGTCGTCCCAGACGCGCTGGAGCGCGGGCGCGCTCGCCGCGTAGTCGAGGGCGGCGTAGGCGACCTCGCCGCCGGTGACGAGCGGGACGAGGACGTCACGGCCCAGCACGGGCAGCGGAGTGGTGGCACGGACGGGCGCGGGCGCGGCGGGGTGCACGGACATGGCGAAGTCTCCTGTGGGCAGGGTGAGGCGACAGTGCGTCAGGGTTGACGGGAAAGCCCTCGGAACACCGGGCCGCCGCACAGCGGGCACGCCCGGGGAGGGTGAAAAGGGGCCTTCGGCCCTAGCGCATTCGCTTGCTCACGGAAGAACTCCTCATGACCGCGCTTGCCGCAGACCTCGCTGCCTGCGGCCTGGTCATCACCCGGGGCACCCCGCCACGGAAGGAGGGTTGCCGGACAGCGGGCCGGGGCCGTGTCGCTGTCACTCGTGACCTGCGCAGCATCCTGCCACACACCGGCGGCGCCGCAAGCCGCGGTCCGCATCCCGGACATCCCGCACCACCTCGGCCGCGGCCCGCGGCGGGAACGCGGAAGGGCCGGGGCACCCGGCCCCGGCCCTTCCGCGTGAACGCCCGCGCGGCTTAGGCGTTGGTGGCCGCCGCCCACCGTTCCAGCGTCTTGGCGGCCGTGCCCGAGTCGATGGACTCCGCCGCCCGTGCCATTCCGGCGGCGATCCGCTCCACCAGGGTGCCCTCCGCGGGCTCCAGCGCCACGAGCGCGGCGGCGGAGTTCAGCAGGACGGCGTCGCGCACGGGGCCGGTCTCCCCCGCCAGCAGCCGGCGCGCCACATCGGCGTTGTAGGCCGCGTCGGCGCCGCGCAACGCCTCGATCGGGACCAGCTCGATGCCGACGTCGCGCGGGTCGAACGGGATCTGCTCCACCGCCCCGTCGCGCACCATCCACACCTGGGAGGTGGACGTGACCGTCAGCTCGTCCAGTCCGTCGTCGCCGCGGAAGACCAGCGCGGAGGAGCCGCGCCGGGCCAGCACTCCCGCGATCAGACCGGCCATCCGGGTGTCGAAGCAGCCGACCGCCGAGGCACCGACCCGGGCCGGATTGGTCAGCGGGCCGAGGATGTTGAAGGAGGTCGGGACCCCCAGGTCGCGCCGCGCCGAGGCGACGTAGCGCATCGCGGGGTGGAACTTGGCCGCGAAGCAGAAGGTGATGCCGGTCTCCTCGGCCACCTGGGCGACGCGCAGGGGCGACAGGTCCAGGTTGATGCCCAGCTTCTCCAGGACGTCGGAGGCCCCGCTGGCGCTGCTGGCCGCGCGGTTGCCGTGCTTGACGACCTTGGTCCCGGTCCCGGCGATGACGATGGCGGACATCGTCGAGATGTTGACGGTCCTGGCCCGGTCGCCGCCGGTGCCCACGATGTCCACGGCGGGCCCGGGGATGTCGAGCGGCTGCGCGTGCGCGTACATCGCCTCGACGAGCCCGCTGACCTCGTCCACGGTCTCGCCCTTGGCCCGCAGGGCCACCATGAAGCCGGCGATCTGGGCGTCGGTGGCCCCGCCGCTCATGATGCGGTCCATCGCCCAGGCCGTCTCCGCGGCGCTCAGGTCCTGTCCCGCCAGCAGGGCTCCCAGGATTCCGGGCCAGGAGCGACCCGCCGCGGTGTCGCCTCCAGCGGGGTTCACAACGCTCATGGTCCACACTCCGGGTGGTCTGACGTGCAATGGATACCTTCGGCCCCAGCCTATCGGCGCGGGGGAACGGGAAAGGGCCCCGTCCGTCGGATGGACTCCGACGGGCAGGGCCCCGCCCGGTGGCACAGCTTCGGGGATCAGTGGTGGCCGTGGCCGCTCGTGATCTCCTCGTACTCCTCGGCCGACGGCTTGGGGATCTGCGTCCCCTCGCCGTAGTAGCCGCGCGACAGCATCGCGCGCACTCGCGTGATGGGGCCGACCTTCCTCTCCACGCCGTTCTCGTCCGTCTCCGGGCCGCCGGCCAGCGGCACCGGCTGCTCGTGCGAGGTGAGCGTGAACAGCTTGGCCTGGTCGAGCGGTTCGTGGATCTCGATGAACTCGCCGTGCGGCAGCCGCTTGATGATGCCGGTCTCGCGGCCGTGCAGCACCTTGTCGCGGTCGCGCCGCTGCAGGCCCAGGCAGATCCGCTTCGTGATGAAGAAGACCAGCACCGGCAGCACGAAGAAGGAGATCCGGACCACCCAGGTGATCGCGTTGATCGACAGGTGGAAGCGGGTGGCGAAGAGGTCGTTGCCGCCACCGACCAGCAGGATCAGGTAGAGGCTGATCCAGGCGGCGCCGATGCCGGTGCGGACCGGGCGGTTGCGCGGGCGGTCGAGCAGGTGGTGCTCGCGCTTGTCACCGGTGACCCAGGACTCCAGGAACGGGTAGACGCCCATGAAGCCCAGGACCATCGGGAAGATCACCAGCGGGATGAAGACACCCAGGACGAGGGTGTGGCCCCACAGGCTGATCTCCCAGCCCGGCATGATGCGGATCAGGCCCTCGGAGAAGCCCATGTACCAGTCGGGCTGGGCGTCGGTCGACACTTGGTCCGGCCGGTACGGCCCGTACGCCCAGACCGGGTTGACGGACACCAGCGCGGACATGGCCGCGATGACACCGAAGACCAGGAAGAAGAAGCCGCCCGCCTTCGCGGTGTAGACCGGCAGCAGCGGCATGCCGACCACGTTCTTCTCGGTCTTGCCGGGACCGGGGAACTGCGTGTGCTTGTGGTAGAAGACCAGGATCAGGTGGGCCACCAGCAGGCCCGCCATGATGCCGGGGATCAGCAGTACGTGGATCGTGTAGAACCGCGGCACGATGTCGTGCCCCGGGAACTCCCCGCCGAAGAGGAAGAACGACAGGTACGTGCCGACGATCGGCACGGACAGGACCGCGCCCTCCATGAAGCGGATACCGGTGCCGGACAGCAGGTCGTCCGGGAGCGAGTAGCCCATGAAGCCGTCGAACATGCCGAGGAAGAGCAGCAGGAAGCCGAACAGCCAGTTGATCTCGCGCGGCTTGCGGAAGGCGCCGGTGAAGAAGACGCGCATCATGTGCACGAGCATCGCGGCCACGAAGACGATGGCCGCCCAGTGGTGGATCTGCCGGACCAGCAGACCGCCGCGCACGTCGAAGCTGATGTGCAGCGTCGAGGCGTACGCCTCGGACATCCGGATGCCCTGCAGCGGGGTGTACGAGCCGTCGTAGACGACCTCGTTCATCGCCGGGTGGAAGAACAGCGTCAGGTAGACACCGGTCAGGATGACGATGATGAAGCTGTAGAGGGAGATCTCGCCCAGCATGAAGGACCAGTGGTCCGGGAAGATCTTCCGCATGTTGGCCTTGGCCAGGCTGTAAATGCCCAGCCGGCCGTCGGCCCAGTCGGCGACCCGCTCGCCGGCGGGCGCCTTGCCGCGCGGCTTGGCGCTCGCGCTCTCGTTGGTACTCATCCACGCTCCCAGAAGGCAGGGCCCACGGGCTCTTCGAAGTCGCCGAGCGCCTCGAGGTAGCCCTCGTCGTTCACGCTGATCCGCAGCTGCGGCAGGGCGTGGCCCGCCGGACCGAAGATCACCCGGGCACCGTCGGACAGGTCGAACGTCGACTGGTGGCACGGGCAGAGCACGTGGTGCGTCTGCTGCTCGTAGAGGCTGATCGGGCAGCCGACGTGGGTGCAGATCTTGGAGTAGGCCAGGATGCCCTGGTGCGCCCACTCGCGGGCCTGCTTGTCCTTGATGTCCTGCGGCTCGATGCGGACGATCATCAGCGCGGACTTGGCGATCTGCTCCTGGAAGTCCTCCTGGTCCTCCTCCAGCCCCTCGGGCACGGCGAAGGTGAGGGAGCCGACGGCGACGTCCTCGGGACGCAGCGGCTGGTTGGTGTTCTGGTTCACCAGCAGCTTGCCCTTGGCCCACAGGGTGTGGCGGAGCTTCTCCTCCGGCAGCGGGCCGAGGTCGCGCAGCAGCATGACGCCGGAGAGCGGGACCAGGGTGAGCGCGCCGAACAACGTGTTGCGGATCAGCTTGCGGCGGCCCAGCTGGCTCTCCCGCGCGCCGTCGCCGAAGTCCTGCATCACCTGCGCCCGGGTCTCCGGGTCGGCCTCGATCGGGTGCCGCTCGGCCGGGCGCTCGGTGTCGTCCATCAGGGTGCGGGCCCAGTGGACGGCGCCGGCGCCGATGGCGAAGAGGGAGACGCCCAGCGTCATGCCCAGCGCGAAGTTGAGCGCGCTGATGTGGCCCAGCGGCCAGATGTAGACGATCTTGTCGATCGGGATGACGACGAAGCTCGCGATGAAGCCGAGCGTGGCGATCATCGACGCCGCGAACAGCAGCGCCACGGTCCGCTCGGAGGACTTCGCGGCCTTCTCGTCGATGTCCTGGCGGCGCGGCAGGTGCGCGGGCAGGCCCGGGTCCGCGAACGGGTGCTCATCCGCGCGGCCGACCTCGCCGGCGCCGTGAGCCGAACGCTCAGGCAGGTTCTCTTCTGACATGTCCTGACTCATGACTTCTTGGCCTTGGTGGTGTGGGCGCCGATCCAGCACGCACAGACGATCAGCACGCCGAGACCGAAGATCCAGCCGAACAGACCCTCGGTGACCGGGCCGAGGCTGCCCAGCGACATACCGCCGGGGCTCGGGGCCTTGTCGCCGTTGACGGCGTTCAGGTACGCGATGATGTCGCGCTTGTTCTGCTCGGGCATCGTGCTGTTGGGGAACGACGGCATGTTCTGCGGGCCGGTGAGCATGGCCTCGTACATGTGCTTGTTGCTCACGCCCGACAGCGACGGGGCGTACTTGCCGTTCGTCAGGGCGCCACCCTTGCCCTGGTAGTTGTGGCACTGCGCGCAGTTGGTGCGGAACAGCTCCCCGCCTCGCGCGGTGTCCGCGCCGCTCGGGTTGGTCTGCTCCTTGGTGGGCGTGGACGGGCCCGGGCCGAGCGACGCGATGTAGGCGCCGAGCTGGTCGATCTGCTTCTGCGAGTAGATGACCTTCTTGCTCGGGATCTGCGCGCCCGGCTGCTGGGCCGGCATACGGCCGGTGCCGACCTGGAAGTCCACGGCCGCGGAGCCGACGCCCACCAGGCTGGGGCCGTCACTGCTTCCCTGGCCCGACGTACCGTGGCAGCTGGAGCAACCGACGGCGTACAGCTTCTTGCCCTCTTCGATGGCGAGGGACTGGGAGCTGTCGTCGGCCTGCGCCTTGGGCGCGGGCGCGAGCGCCGCGTACAGCCCCCCGATGGCCGTGAGCGCGAGAAGTAGGACGACAAGCGCCGCCATCGGGTGGCGCCGTCGTGCGGAGAGCTTTTTCACGGATTACCCCGGTGTCAGGATCTCTTGCGTCGATGGGTCTGGGAGACGGACCGATGGCCGCGTCTGCCGCGGCGGTCCGCTTACTTGATCAGGTAGATCGTGGCGAAGAGGCCGATCCAGACGACATCGACGAAGTGCCAGTAGTAGGAGACGACGATGGCGGCGGTGGCCTGTTCGTGGGTGAACCGCCTGGCCGCGTAGGTCCGTCCCAGGACCAGCAGGAAGGCGATGAGACCGCCCGTCACGTGCAGACCGTGGAAGCCGGTGGTCAGGTAGAACACCGAACCGTACGGGTCGGAGGAGAGCGAAAGGCCGTCCTCCTTCACGAGGTTCGTGTACTCGAAGATCTGACCGCCGATGAAGATCGCGCCCATGATGAAGGTCACGACGAACCAGGCGCGCAGCTTCTTCACGTCGCCGCGCTCGGCGGCGAAGACACCCATCTGGCAGGTGAAGGAGGAGAGCACGAGGATCGTGGTGTTGGCCGCCGAGAACGGAACGTTCAGGAGATCGGCGTGGGCCTTCCAGTACTCGGCACCCGTGACCGAGCGAAGGGTGAAGTACATCGCGAAGAGGGCCGCGAAGAACATCAGCTCGGAACTCAGCCAGATGATGGTTCCGACGCTGGTGAGGTTCGGCCGGTTGACCGACGGGTGCGCGTGCCCGGTTTCTACTGCTGTTGCTGTCGCCACGACCGACATTATGTCGGTCCCTTATCTCGCGCTCACTCCGGGGGGTGCCATTCGGTGTGTCAAGGCCCTTGGGACACCGGTGGAGATCGCCCGAAGGAGCTAACACTCCTCGAAGGACCCTGCTCAGGAGTAAGGTTCGGCCACAGGCAGGCGACTCCACGAAGGCGAGGAGGCACGGATGCAGACGACCGCGACGGTGCTGGTCTACAGCGACGACAGGAACACCCGGGAGCAGATCCGTCTGGCCGTCGGACGCCGCCCCGCGGCGGACTTGCCGCCCGTGGAGTACCTGGAGTGCGCGACCCTTCCCGCGGTGCTGAGCGCCCTGGAGAGCGGCGGCGTCGACGTGTGCGTGCTGGACGGCGAGGCCGTGCCGGCGGGCGGCATGGGTGTGTGCCGGCAGGTCAAGGACGAGATCTTCCGCTGCCCGCCCGTGCTGGTGCTGATCGGGCGCCCCCAGGACGCCTGGCTGGCGAGCTGGAGCCGGGCCGACGCGGCGGTGAGCCACCCCGTCGACCCGGTCGAGCTGAGCGCCGCCCTGGCGGGGCTGCTCAGGCAGCGGCTGTCCGTCGGCGCGTAGCCGCCGCAGAGGTCACAGGACGGGCCGCAGGCGGGCCTGCGGGTCGTCCGTGTCGTCCGCCGCGGCCGGGTCGGAACCGGCCCGCGCCCCGGCGGCGCTGCCCTTGCGCCAGTCCGCCCAGCTGAGGTTCCAGTCGCCGAATCCGTTCCCGAACGGCGCCATCTCCTCCCCCAGGCTGTGCGAGACCACGACGATGTCCCCGCGCCGCACGTTCTCGAAGAACCAGTGCGCGTTCTCGGTGCTCATGCCGGTGCAGCCGTGGCTGACGTTGGCGACACCCTGCGAGCCCACCGACCAGGGCGCGGCGTGCACGTATTCGCCGCTCCATGTCACCCGGGTGGCCCACTGCACGGGCAGGTCGTAGGCGTCCGAACTGCCCGACGCGATGCCGACGGTCTCACTGCGCATCCGTACGTTGGCCTCCTGGCCCAACACGACCTTGATGCCGTTGCGGGTGGAGAAGCCGGGCTTGCCGGTGGTGACCGGGATGGTGCGCACGACACGGCCGTTGCGCTTGAAGGTCATGGTGTGCGTCGAGGCGTCCGTGAGCGCCTCCACGCGGTCCCCGGTGCGCAGCGTCAGGGGTTTGGCCGGGCCGCCGTACATGCCGCCCTTGATGTGCAGACCGTCGAGGGTGCTGCGCACCTCGATCCGGGCGTGCGCCGGCCAGTAGGCGCGCGGGCGGTAGTGCAGGGTGCGGTCGTCCACCCAGTACCAGGCGCCCTGGCCGGCCGAGGGCGAGGAGTCGACGTGCAGACTGCGCTCCACGGCGATGCGGGCGTTGATGTCCTTGACGGGGGCGCTGAGTTCGGCGGTGACGGGCTGTCCGACGCCGTAGGTGCCGGCCTCCGGGCCGAAGGTGACCCGCAGCAGTTTGTCGGGGGCACGGGTGTCGAGCGCCAGCGTCTTGCGGCCCTGGCGGCCGTCCTTGTCCTCGGTGCTCACCCGGACGGTGTAGTGGGCCCCCGCCCCCAGTGCGGAGGTGCTCTGCCAGTGCCTGCCGTCCTCGGAGAGCCGCCCGCGGATGAACCGGCCCGAGGCGTCGGTGGCCGTCACATCCGTGATGCGTTTGCCATCACCCTTGACGGTGATTTCCAGCGGCTTACCGGGGTCGGCCTTCTTGGTGCCCGTGCCCGCGGCCCACACCACGTCGCCCGAGGCGTCGTACGGAGCCTTGGCCAACGGATCGCCGTCACTCGAACAGGCCGCCAGTGGAGCTGCCACCACCGCTGTCACGAGTGCGATCGCCATTCGGCGGGGAGAAAAGAGACCCATGATCACACGGTATGCATAAGAGACCATTTGTGCGCGTCGGGCGCGTGCGAACGGGCGAGGCCCGGACCCCATTCGGGTGTCCGGGCCTCGCCCGTGTGCGCTAAGGGCTCACCAGGAGATCACTGGGTGCGGTTCTCGCCCCGGTAGTACTCGAAGACCCAGCCCCACAGTCCGAAGAGGATGAAGGGCGCGCCGAAGTAGATCAGCCACCAGCCGAAGATGATGCCGAGAAAGGCGGTGGCACCACCGAAGGCGAGCAGCAGCGGCTGCCAGCTGTGCGGGCTGAAGAAGCCGAGTTCGCCGGCGTCGTCGGCGACGTCCGCGTCCTCACGGTCCTGCGCCCCGGTGTCCGCCCGGCGGGCGGTGAAGGCCAGGTAGAACCCGATCATCACGGCCAGGCCGAAGGAGAGGAAGAGCGCCGTGGTGCCCACCGGCTCCTTGGACCACAGGCCGTACACGACGGCCATGGCCAGGAAGAAGAAGGAGAGCCACAGGAACAGCCTGCCCTGGAACTTCACTTGCCCGTCTCCTTCTCATCGCCGCCGGAGACGGCCTTGGGGGCCGGGCCGACGTTCTCCAGCTGGTCCTGAGCGGCGATCTCCGGGTGGTGGAGATCGAACGCCGGGGATTCGGACCGGATGCGCGGCAGCGTGAGGAAGTTGTGCCGCGGCGGCGGGCAGGAGGTCGCCCACTCCAGGGAGCGGCCGTAGCCCCACGGGTCGTCGACCTCGACCGGCTTGCCGTACTTGGCGGTCTTCCACACGTTGTAGAAGAACGGCAGCATCGACAGGCCCAGCAGGAAGGAGCTGATGGTCGAGATGGTGTTCAGCGTGGTGAAGCCGTCCGCGGCCAGGTAGTCCGCGTAGCGGCGCGGCATGCCCTCGGCACCCAGCCAGTGCTGGACGAGGAACGTGCCGTGGAAGCCGAAGAACAGCGTCCAGAAGGTGATCTTGCCGAGGCGCTCGTCCAGCATCTTGCCGGTGAACTTCGGCCACCAGAAGTGGAAGCCGGAGAACATCGCGAAGACGACGGTTCCGAAGACCACGTAGTGGAAGTGCGCCACCACGAAGTACGAGTCGGAGACGTGGAAGTCCAGCGGCGGCGAGGCCAGGATGACACCGGTCAGACCACCGAAGGCGAAGGTGATCAGGAAGCCGATGGCCCAGAGCATCGGTGTCTCGAAACTCAGTGAGCCCTTCCACATGGTGCCGATCCAGTTGAAGAACTTCACACCGGTCGGTACCGCGATCAGGAAGGTCATGAAGGAGAAGAACGGCAGCAGCACACCGCCGGTGACGTACATGTGGTGCGCCCACACGGTCGCCGAGAGGCCGGCGATGGAAATGGTCGCCGCGATGAGGCTGACATAACCGAACATCGGTTTCCGGGAGAAGACCGGAATGACCTCACTGATGATGCCGAAGAACGGCAGCGCGATGATGTACACCTCTGGGTGCCCGAAGAACCAGAAGAGGTGCTGCCACAGCAAGGCGCCGCCGTTGGCGGCGTCGAAGACATGCGCACCGAACTTGCGGTCCGCCTCCAGCGCGAGCAGCGCGGCGGCCAGCACCGGGAAGGCGAAGAGCACCAGCACACCGGTGAGCAGCACGTTCCAGACGAAGATCGGCATCCGGAACATCGTCATGCCGGGGGCGCGCATGCAGATGATCGTGGTGATGAAGTTGACCGAGCCGAGGATCGTGCCGAAGCCGGAGAAGGCCAGACCCATGATCCACAGGTCACCGCCGATGCCCGGCGAGCGGACCGCGTCGGTGAGCGGGGAGTAGGCGAACCAGCCGAAGTCGGCGGCGCCGTTCGGGGTCAGGAAGCCGGCGACCGCGATGAGCGAGCCGAACAGGTAGAGCCAGTAGGCGAACATGTTCAGCCGCGGGAAGGCGACGTCGGGGGCGCCGATCTGCAGCGGCATGATCCAGTTCGCGAAGCCGGCGAACAGCGGCGTCGCGAACATCAGCAGCATCACGGTGCCGTGCATCGTGAAGAGCTGGTTGAACTGCTCGTTCGACACCACCTGGGTGCCGGGGCGGGCAAGCTCGGCGCGCATGATGAGCGCCATGATGCCGCCGATGATGAAGAAGAAGAACGAGGTCGCGAGGTAGAGCGAACCGATCGTCTTGTGGTCGGTCGTGGTCAGCCACTTCACGATCGCCACACCGGGCTGCTTCGTGCGGAGCGGCAGCTCGTCCTCGTACGTGTCTTCGTGCGCCGCGGCCGCGCCGTGGGGTTCGTTGAGAATGCTCACTGGGTCTTGGTCTCCGCGTTCTTGGCGTTGCCGGTGGTGGCAATGCCTGCCGGGACGTAACCGGTCTGGCCCTTCTTCGCCAGGTCCTTCAGGTGCTGCTGGTACAGCTCCGGAGAGACGACCTTGACGTTGAAGAGCATCCGGGAGTGGTCCACGCCGCACAGCTCGGCGCACTTGCCCATGAAGGTGCCCTCCTTGTTGGGGGTCACCTGGAAGACGTTGGTGTGGCCGGGGATGACGTCCATCTTCATCAGGAAGGGGACCACCCAGAAGTCGTGGATGACGTCACGCGAGGTGAGGACAAAGCGAACCGTCTCGCCCTTCGGCAGCCACAGGGTCGGGCCCGGGTTGCCGGTGTCCGGGTCCTTGGTGGCCGCGGAGCCGAAGTCGTAGACGCCGTCCGCGCCGGCGGGCGCGTCCAGCTTCTTCGCCGAGATCGTGGAGAGCTCGGCGGGCACCTTGCCGGCCGGGGGCGTCGACGGGTTGCCGTCCACGTCCTCGACGTAGTTGAACGCCCAGCTCCACTGGAAGCCGACCACGTTGATGACGTGGTCGGGCCGCTTGGAGGTCTCCAGGAGCTTGGACTCGTCCCGGGCGGTGAAGTAGAAGAGCACCGAGATGATGACCAGCGGGACCGTGGTGAAGAGCGCCTCGATCGGCATGTTGTACCGGATCTGGGGCGGCACCTCCACCTTGGTGCGGCTGCGCCGGTGGAAGATGATGCTCCAGAGGATCAGTCCCCAGACGAGCACACCGACCGCGAACGCGGCGGCCCAGGAACCCTGCCAGAGCGAGAGGATCCGCGGTGCCTCGGCTGTTGCGGGGCTGGGCATGCCGAGGCGGGGGAAGTCCTCGTATGTGCAACCGGTGGCGGTCGCAAGGACCAGGCCCGCGGCCAGCGCCTGCGGCAGAATCCGCCGCATCGGGCGCCGCGACGAGCGGTCGGAGCCGTAGGGACTCACGTAGCGCCTTCCCGAGAGTCTCGCCCGCGCGTCCGGATTCCCGGCCTGTGCTGGTCGGTCGCCCTGGCGCGGGCAGTGGTGTGGATGTTTATGCGGACCAAACCCTACTGGACTCGTTTTTGGGCCGCGCGGGGAGGGGTGCCAACGCGCCGGGGCGGCCCCCGAAGGGGTGTCGGGCGCCCTCGCGGACCCGCGGAACGCCCCGTTCCGGGGAGTTCTGACGCAGGCCCAGACGCCGTCGGGAGCGGCGGGGCGTACCGTGCCCGACGTGCCCTATTTCGATGCCGCATCCGCCGCTCCGTTGCATCCCGTCGCCCGACAGGCCCTGCTCGCCGCCCTCGACGAGGGCTGGGCCGACCCCTCCCGTCTCTACCGGGAGGGGAGGCGGGCCCGGCTGCTGCTCGACGCGGCGCGCGAGGCCGCTGCGGAGGCCGTGGGATGCCGGCCGGACGAACTCGTTTTCACTCCTTCGGGGACACGCGCGGTCCACGCGGGTGTCTCCGGGACGCTGGCCGGACGGCGGCGGGTGGGAAATCACGTGGTCGTCTCCGCGGTCGAGCACTCCTCCGTGCTGCACGCGGTGGAGGACGGCGCGGTGACCGAGGTGGCGGTGGACCGCACGGGCCTGGTCGACGCCGCGGCCTTCGGCGACGCGCTGCGTGCGGACACCGCGCTGGCGTGCCTGCAGTCCGCCAACCACGAGGTGGGCACGGTGCAGCCGGTGGCGGAGGCGGCCGAGCGGTGCCGGGCCGCCGGGGTGCCGCTGCTGGTCGACGCCGCCCAGTCACTTGGCTGGGGGCCGGTCGAGGGGCCCTGGTCGCTGCTGGCGGCGAGCGCCCACAAGTGGGGCGGCCCGTCCGGGGTCGGGCTGCTCGCGGTGCGCAAGGGCACCCGCTTCGCGCCCCAGGGACCCGCGGACGAACGGGAGTCCGGCCGCGCCCCCGGCTTCGAGAACCTTCCGGCGATCGTCGCGGCGGCCGCCTCGCTGCGGGCGGCGCGCGCGGAGGCGGTCGCGGAGGCGGCGCGGCTGTCGGCGCTGGTCGACCGGATCCGCACCCGGGTGCCGGAGCTGGTGCCGGACGTCGAGGTCGTCGGGCACCCGTCGCTGCGGCTGCCCAACATCGTGACGTTCTCCTGCCTTTACGTCGACGGCGAGGCGCTGCTGCACGAACTCGACCGCGGGGGCTGGTCCGTCTCCTCCGGGTCGTCCTGCACGTCGAGCACCCTGACGCCCAGCCATGTCCTCAAGGCCATGGGCGTGCTGTCGGAGGGGAACGTCCGCGTCTCGCTCCCGCACGGCGCGGTCGCCGGCGACGTCGAGGGCTTCCTGGAGGCGCTGCCCGGCGTGGTCCGGACCGTCCGCGAACGCCTCGGCGCTCCCGAGCCGTCGTCGCGGCCGGCCGCGACGACGGGCGAGGGCCTGCCGGACCTGGTGGTGGACTCCCTCGGCAAGCGGTGCCCGATCCCGGTCATCGAGCTGGCGAAGGTCATCGAGGACGTACCGGTCGGCGGGATCGTCTCCGTGCTGTCCGACGACGAGGCCGCCCGGCTCGACATCCCCGCGTGGTGCGAGATGCGCGGCCAGGAGTACGCCGGTGAGCACGAGGCGCCACGGGGCGTCGCCTACTGGGTGCGCCGGCTGTCCTGAACAGCCCGCCACGCGCCGCGCCCCGCCGCCCGGGAAGGGACGGCGGGGCGCGGCGGAGCGGACGTGCCGGCGGTCAGCGCAGGTGCGCGCGGACCTCGTCGGCGGCCTCGTCGCCGTAGGCCTTGGTGAAGCGGTCCATGAAGTGCGCCCTGCGCAGCTGGTACTCCTGGGTGCCGAGGGTCTCGATGACCAGGGTGGCGAGCATGCAGCCGACCTGCGCGGCGCGCTCGTGCCCGACGCCCCAGGCCAGGCCCGACAGGAAGCCGGCGCGGAAGGCGTCGCCCACGCCCGTCGGGTCGACCTTGGCCTCCTCCTCGGCGCAGCCGACGACGACCGGCTCCTCGCCGGACCGCTCGATGCGCACCCCGCGGGAGCCCAGGGTGGTGACCCGGGTGCCGACCCGGCCGAGGATCTCCTCCTCGGTCCAGCCGGTCTTGGACTCGATGAGGCCCTTCTCGTACTCGTTGGAGAAGAGGTAGGCCGCGCCGTCCAGCAGTATCCGGATCTCGTCGCCGTTCATACGGGCGATCTGCTGCGAGAAGTCCGCGGCCCACGGGATGGACCGGGAACGGCACTCCTCGGTGTGGCGGAGCATCGCCTCGGGGTCGTCGGCGCCGATGAGGACCAGGTCGAGACCGCCGACGCGGGCGGCGACGGAGTGCAGCTCGATGAGGCGGGCCTCGCTCATGGCACCGGTGTAGAAGGAGCCGATCTGGTTGTGGTCGGCGTCGGTGGTGCACACGAAGCGCGCGGTGTGCAGGACCTCGGAGATCCGCACGGACGCGGTGTCCACCCCGTGCCGGTCCAGCCACGCCCGGTAGTCGTCGAAGTCGGAGCCGGCGGCGCCGACGAGGACGGGCCGTACACCCAGTTGGCCCATTCCGAAGCAGATGTTCGCGCCGACGCCTCCGCGGCGCACGTCGAGGGTGTCGACCAGGAAGGAGAGGGAGACCGTGTGGAGCTGATCGGCGACGAGCTGGTCGGCGAATCGGCCGGGGAAGGTCATCAGGTGGTCGGTGGCGATGGAGCCGGTGACTGCGATACGCACGGCTTGGCTGCTCCTGCGGGGGGCGGACGGGGGGACAGACCTGCCAACGTTACCGGCTGAGCCGGCGGACGCGACACGGAGAAACTACCCGATAGTAGGTCTTTCTCATGTGATTCAGGATGCCTAGGGTCGGCTTATGACCCCTTCCCTGCCCGCCGCTCAGCTCGGCGAATCTGAGACGCTCGCCGAGCTGCTCGGCGACTGCCGCAAGATGGCCCAGCACTGGGAGACCCCCGCCACGCCGGAGGCCCCACGGGTCGCTCCCTCCCGACTGCACGGCATCACCGTGCCCGAGGCGTCCGCACACGTCGTCGAGGGCATGGCCGAGTACGGGGACTGACCGGAACCGCGACGCGCCCCGCCCCGTCCAAGTGACGTCCCGCTCCTGAGCCACAGGGGCGTCATGCTGTACCTGCCCGGTACGCACCGTTACGGGTCGGTACGGATCGGCACGGAGCCGAAGGAGCCGTCGTGGAGAGCGAGAACACGCTGCCGCAGCGCCGGCGGAGGTCGCCCTGGGCCGTCGTCGCGGTCGCCGCGGCCGTCCTGGCCGCCGGGGGCGGCGGCGCCTACTGGGCGACGTCCAGTGCGCAGAGCGGCACCCCGCGGGCGCCCGGTGGCGGCGGCCCCGGCGAAAGCGCCGAGTCCCCGCCCCCGCTGGAGATCGACGGCCCCACCCACGGGGTCGTCGGCGATCCGGTGCTCAAGGCGAAGCTGCCCACCGGCCCGTCCTCCGCGGCCGTACAGCACCCCGGCACCGTCTCCCGCGCCGCCGTGGAGAGGCTGGCCCGCGCCCTCGGTGTGCCCGGGACGGTCGTCGCCGACCACGGCATGTGGAAGGCCGGCGGCACCCCCGACGGCGCAGGGCCCGCGCTGCGGGTGAACCGGCAGGCGCCCGGCGACTGGGCGTACTCCCTCTACACCACCGCGCCGCGGCAGAAGCGCGCACCGGCGCCGGAGGACCACGCGGTGAGCGGGGAGCGGGCGCTGCGCGCGGCCGCCCCGGTGCTCGCGGCACTGGGACTGCGGGACGCCCGCACCGACGCGGGCGAGTCCGCCGGGGCCCTGCGCAAGGTCACCGCGGACCCGCGGGTCGCGGGCCTGCCGACGCTGGGCTGGCGCACGTCGCTGACCGTGGGCCACGAAGGGATCGTCACCGCGTTCGGGAGGATGGCGCCGCTCACCCCGGGCGCCACCTATCCCGTGGTGCCGGCCGCGAAGGCGCTGGAGCTCCTGCGTCATCCGGGCACCGGCGGCGACCACGGGCTCCGCGACTGCCCGACGGTGGTCCCCAAGGAGTCGCGCGCGCCGGGCGAGGACCCCGCGCTGCCGAGGAAGCTGCCGTGCCTGCCGTACGGCCCCCGGGGCCAGGAGGTGCGCAAGGCCGAGTTCGGGCTGTCGGCGCAGTTCGTGTCCGGCCGGCCGGCGCTGGTCCCGTCGTGGCTCTTCACGCTGACGCAGCCGGGCGTGCGGGGCACCCCGGTGGTGGCGCAGCCCGCCGTGGACCCGCGGTTCGTGCGCGGCGGCCCGCGCAGCCGGGTCCCCTCCCCCTCGGAGACGCTCCCCGGCCCACCCGGCGGTCCCGGCCCCGGCCCCGGCACCGCGCCGCGGGTGGGGACGACGAAGGTGGAGTCGTACACCGTGGAGGGCTCGAAGCTGACCCTGCGCTTCTGGGGCGGCGTGTGCAGCAGCTACGCGGCGAGCGCCGACGGCTCGGGCCGGGCGGTGAAGGTGCGGGTCACCTCGGTGGAGACGAACCCCGGCGAGGCCTGCGTCATGATCGCCAAGAAGTTCACCCGTACGGTCCCGCTCGACGCCCCGCTGGGCGACCGCAAGGTCGTGGACCTCTCCGACGGCAGCACCGTGCCGCGGGCGTAGGCCGGCCGGGGGAACGCCGAAGGCGGCGGACACCGTGGGTGTCCGCCGCCTTCGTGCGGGTGCGCGTACGCGCCGGGACTCAGTGGAAGGAGTCGCCGCAGGCGCAGGAGCCGGTCGCGTTCGGGTTGTCGATCGTGAAGCCCTGCTTCTCGATGGTGTCGACAAAGTCGATCGAGGCGCCGCCGAGGTACGGGGCGCTCATGCGGTCGGTGACGACCTTGACGCCGCCGAAGTCCTTCACGACGTCGCCGTCGAGCGAACGCTCGTCGAAGAAGAGCTGGTAGCGAAGACCGGAGCAGCCGCCGGGCTGGACGGCGACACGCAGTGCGAGGTCTTCGCGGCCCTCCTGCTCGAGCAGGCTCTTGACCTTGGAGGCCGCCGCGTCGGACAGCAGGATGCCCTCGCTCTGGCTGGTCTCGTCCTGAACCGTCATCTGATCACTCCCGGGTTGTACGGACTGCTGCCACGACGGTCAACCGGTGGCTCCCCGGATTCATTCCTCCGGGTCCGACCGTCTTTCGCGTCATCCATGCTCGCACACCGAGGCTGCTCCAGGTAATGCGTCACAGTGACGCGATGCCCATCGTCATCCTGACGCGAACGGGTTATGATAGATAGCGTCAAATAGACGAAAAGGTTGAGCCGCAGTTCCGCAGAGAAAGGGCTCCGGGCCCGTGACCACCACCACCGAACCGCTGGACGTCCAGCCGACCCCGCTCGCGCTGCTTCTCCTGGGCCGCGAGTCCGACCCCCGCAGCGAGCGCGGTGTGGACTGTCCCGGCGACCTGCCCGCCGCCTCCGACCCCGACCTGGTGGAACGGGCCCGCGCCGCCAAGGCCAAGCTCGGCGACAAGGTCTTCGTCCTCGGTCACCACTACCAGCGCGACGAGGTCATCCAGTTCGCCGACGTCACCGGCGACTCCTTCAAGCTGGCGCGCGACGCCGCCGCACGGCCCGAGGCCGAGTACATCGTCTTCTGCGGTGTGCACTTCATGGCGGAGTCCGCGGACATCCTGACCTCCGACGCCCAGCAGGTGATCCTCCCCGACCTGGCCGCCGGCTGCTCGATGGCCGACATGGCCACCGCCGAGCAGGTCGCCGAGTGCTGGGACGTGCTCACCGAGGCCGGCGTCGCCGATGTCACCGTGCCCGTCTCGTACATGAACTCCTCCGCGGACATCAAGGCGTTCACCGGCCGGCACGGCGGCACGATCTGCACCTCCAGCAACGCCAAGCGCGCCCTGGAGTGGGCCTTCGAGCAGGGCGAGGGCCGGGAGAACAAGGTGCTCTTCCTCCCCGACCAGCACCTCGGCCGCAACACCGCCGTCCGCGACATGGGCTTCTCCCTGGACGACTGCGTCGTCTACAACCCGCACAAGCCGAACGGCGGCCTCACCACGGAGCAGTTGCGCGACGCCCGGATGATCCTGTGGCGCGGCCACTGCTCGGTGCACGGCCGCTTCTCGCTGGAGTCGGTCGAGGACGTCCGCGCCCGCATCCCCGGCGTCAACGTGCTGGTGCACCCCGAGTGCAAGCACGAGGTCGTGGCCGCGGCCGACCAGGTCGGCTCGACCGAGTACATCATCAAGGCGCTGGACGCGGCCCCGGCCGGCTCGTCCTGGGCGATCGGCACCGAGCTCAACCTCGTGCGCCGGCTGGCCAAGGCGCACCCCGACAAGCAGATCGTCTTCCTCGACAAGACCGTCTGCTTCTGCTCGACGATGAACCGGATCGACCTGCCGCACCTGGTGTGGACGCTGGAGTCGCTCGCCGACGGCAAGGTCGTCAACCGCATCCAAGTCGACAAGGAGACCGAGCACTTCGCCAAGCTCGCGCTGGAGCGGATGCTCGCCCTGCCGTAGCGGGCAGGATGGGCGCATGATCCTGCGCCCCCTCCGTGACTCCGACGAGGACGCCGATGCGGTGGCGGTGGTGGCGGCCGCCGCCTTCGGTGCCTCCGACGCACTGCCCGGCGGCGGCCCGCCCGAGGAGATGCCTCCCGAGCGGGCCGCTCTGCTGCGCCGGCGCAACCGGTACGTCGCGCGCACCGACCCCGGGGGCTGCTGGCTGGCCGTGGACGAGGCCTCCGGCATGCCGCTGGGCGTCTCCATGTCGACGCGCCGCGAAGGGACTTGGGGGCTGTCGCTGTTCGCCGTGCTGCCGTCCGCGCAGCACCAGGGGGTCGGCCGCGAACTGCTCGCCGCCGCCCTGAGTCACGGGCGCGGCTGCCTGCGCGGCATCATCTGCAGCTCCGCCGACCCGCGGGCGGCGGCGACGTACCGCCGGGCGGGCTTCGAGCTGCATCCCGCGATGCGCCTGAAGGGGACCGTCCGCAAGGGCGGCCTGCCCGCGCCGGACGGGGCGGTGCACGAGGGCTCGGTCAAGCACCGGGACATGATGGACTCCGTCGACCGGCGCACCCGCGGCGGCGCGCACGGCCCCGACCACGACCACCTGCTCACCGAGTGCGGGCTGCTGGTCGTCGACGACTTCGCGGGCAGCGGCTACTGCTACGTCGGCTCGGACGGGCATGTGCGGCTGCTGGCCGCCACGTCGCGCCGCCTGGCGACCCGGCTGCTCACGGCCGCGCTGCTGTCCCTGCCGGAAGGCACCCCGGCGAAGGTCGCGCATCTGACGGCCGAGCAGCAGTGGGCGGTGGACGTCGGCCTGACGGCCGGTCTGGAACTCACCACGTCCGGCTGGGTCTGCCTGCGCGGGATGCGGCCGCCGCAGCCGTACATCCCCTCGGGCTTCTTCCTCTGAGAGCCGTACGGACCCCAACGGACGGAGGGGCCAGGGGCGTTCGCCCCTGGCCCCTCCGTCGTCAGGCCCTGCTCACACGTGTCAGACCTTGGTCAGCTCGGGCGTCGGCTCGGCCTCGCCCGCGCCGGGACCGTCCGACTTCGCGGCCCGCTTGAGCGCCTTGCGCTTGGCCCGCCGCTCCTTGCGGAGCTCGACCATCGTGTAGAGGGTCGGCACGAGCAGCAGCGTGAGCAGCGTCGACGACAGCAGACCGCCGATGACGACCACGGCGAGCGGCTGGGCGATGAAACCGCCCTCACCGGTGACCCCGAGGGCCATCGGCAGCAGCGCGAAGATGGTCGCGAGCGCGGTCATCAGGATCGGCCGCAGACGGTGCCGGCCGCCCTCGATGACCGCCTCCACCACGCCGTAGCCCTGCGCCCGGTACTGGTTGATGAGGTCCATCAGCACGATCGCGTTCGTCACCACGATGCCGATGAGCATCAGCATGCCGATCAGCGACGGCACACCCAGCGGGGTGCCGGTGACGAGCAGCAGGCCGATCGCGCCGGTCGAGGCGAACGGGATGGACACCAGCAGCACCAGCGGCTGGATCAGGCTGCGGAAGGTGCCGACCAGCAGCATGAAGACGATGGCGACGGCGGCGAGCATCGCCAGCGCCAGCCCCGAGAACGCGTCGCCCTGGTCCGAGGAGACGCCGCCGATCGCGGCGGTCGCCCCCTTGGGGAGGTCGAGCGCCTTGATCTTCGCCTGCAGGGCGGTGTTGACGGCGCCGGTGTTGTCGGCCGTCGGCGTCGCCGTGATGGTCGCCGCCCGCGCGCCGTCGATCCGGGTCTTCTGCACCGGCCCGGGGGCCTCCACGACGTCGGCGACCTTGTCCAGCTTCACCGGGCCCGCGGGGGTGGGGATGACGAGGGCCTTGAGGCCGGCCAGCGTCGTGGTGTCCTGCTCGGACGTGACCCGCACATCGCGCTCGGTGTCGTCCAGGACCGCCTTGCCGACGGTCGTGCCCTTCACGGCCTGGGTGACGGCGGCACCGATCGTGGTGTCGTTGAGGCCGTACTTCGCGGCCTCCGCCTGCTTGGCGTGGACCTCGATCCGGGGCACGGACTGCGCGAGGTCGCTGCTGACGTCGGTGACGTCGTCCAGTCCGGCCACCGCGGCGCGAACCTGCTCGGCGGCCTTGGCGAGGGTGTCGCCGTCGGCGGCCTTCACCACGACCGACAGGTTCTGGCTGCCGAAGCCGCCGCCCGCGGAGACCGAGGTCGTGCCGACACCGTCGAGCGCCTTCAGGCCGGAGCGGATCTTGTCCAGGGCGGCGGTGGTGTCACCGGCGTCCTTCAGACGGACCTGGAAGCTGGCCTGGTTGGCGCCGGTGCCGCCGCCGAAGGCCGCCAGGAAGCCGGAGGAACCGACGGTGACCTGGTAGTCCTGGATCTCGTCGATGCCGTCGAGCAGCTTCTCGATCTTGCCGGCCGCGGCATCGGAGGTCTTCAGGCCGGTGCCCGGAGCGAGCTGCTGCTTGACCGTCAGCGTGTCCTGGTCGCCCTGGTCGAAGAAGTTGGTCTTCAGCAACGGGACCAGGCCGAAGGTGCACAGCAGCACCGCCACCGCGATCACGATGCTGGTGATGCGGCGACGGGTGGCGAAGCGCAGCACCGGGACGTACAGCCGCTGCAGGAGGCTGCCGGCCTCCTTCGCCTCGGCCGCACGGCGGAGCTCGTCCGGGTCCACCGTGCCGGCGTCGGCCGGGGGCTTGAGGAACCAGTACGAGAACACCGGCACGACCGTCAGCGACACCAGCAGCGAGGAGAGCAGCGCCGCCGCCACGGTCAGCGAGAAGGAGCCGAACAGCGCCCCGACCAGGCCGCCGACCAGGCCGATCGGCAGGAAGACGGCGACCGTGGTGAGCGTGGACGCGGTGACCGCGCCGGAGACCTCGCGCACGGCGGTGATGATCGCCGCGTGCTTCTCCTCACCGTAGGCGAGGTGCCGCTTGATGTTCTCCAGCACCACGATGGAGTCGTCGACGACCCGGCCGATGGCGATCGTCAGCGCGCCCAGCGTGAGCACGTTGAGCGACAGGTCACGGGTCCACAGCACGATCAGCGTCAGCACGACCGACAGCGGGATGGAGAGCGCGGTCACCAGCGTCGAGCGCAGCGACGCCAGGAAGACCAGGATGACGACGACCGCGAAGAGCAGGCCGAGCAGGCCCTCGGTGGTCAGGCCGTGGATCGACTTGGAGACCGCCGGACCCTGGTCGCTGACGACGGTGAGCTTCGCGCCCTTGCCGAGGTCCCGCTCCATGTCCGCCAGCTTGTCCTTGACCGCCGAGGAGACCGCGACGGCGCTGCCGTCCTGGGTCATCGTGACCGCGATGCCGAGGCTCGGCTTGCCGTCGGTGCGCGTGATGGAGTCCGTGACGTCCGGCTTCTCGACGACGGTGGCGACGTCACCGAGGCGCACGGGCTTGCCGTCCGTCGTCGGGACGCGCAGGTCCTTGATCTCGTCCAGCGAGGCGTACTCGCCGCCGACCTGGACGGTGCGGCTCTTGCCGTTCTCGTCGAAGGAGCCCGCGGGCACCGGGTGGCCGCCGGCCTGGAGCGCCTGCACCACGTCGAAGGAGCCGATCTTGGACCTGGCGAGCTTCGCGTCGTCCGGCGTGACCGTGACGATCTGGTCCTGGACGCCGGTGACCGTGACCTGGCCGACGCCGTCGATGTCCTGGAGGACCGGGACCACGGAGCGGTCCAGGCCGTCGGCCAGCGCCTGCTGGTCCAGGCCGGTGGAGGTGGCGGCGAGCACCACGGTCGGGATGTCGTCCGTGGAACCCGCGATGACCTGCGGGTCCGCGGCCTCCGGCAGACGCGAGGAGACCCGGTTCACGGCCTGCTGGACGTTGGCCACCAGCTTGTCGCTGTCGTTGCCGTAGTCGAACTGGGCCATGATCACGGCCGAGCCCTCGCCGGCCGTCGAGGTGATGCCGGTGATCCCGTCGACACCCTTGATGCCGTCCTCGATCGGCTCGACGACCTGCTTCTCGACGACGTCGGGCGAGGCACCCTGGAAGGTCGTGATCACCGAGACGATGGGCAGGTCGATGGAGGGCAGCAGCTGCTGCTTGAGCGAAGGTATCGCGATCGCGCCGAATACGACGGCGACCACGGCCATGAGCGCGATCAGGGCGCGCTGGGCGAGGCTGATTCTGGACAGCCAGGACATCGTGGTGCGGTCTCTTCTCTGGGTCAGAGGATGCGGATTCAAGGACTTTGTCATCAGACCACCCCACCTTCTCCTGTCCGGAAGGGGGGTTTCCTCAGCCCGAGGTCGTGGTGTGCGGCTGCGGCGTACTGCGGCTGCGGTACGGCGCCGGGCGTAGTCGGCGTCCGGCCCGGCGCACCGGGCCCGGACTCGTACGCCGCGACGACCAGCTGCGCACGGTCGCGGTCGCCCGGCTCGGCCATGGTGCGGGTGAGCGGGCTCACGCCGAGGCGCTCGGCAAGTGGGCGCGTCCCCGGCGACGACGGTACGGATCGCGCCGAGCGATCAGCGCCCGGCCGGGCGGACCAGGCCGGACTCGTAGGCCGCGACGACCAGCTGCGCGCGGTCGCGGGCGCCCAGCTTGGCCATCGTGCGGTTCACATGGGTCTTGACGGTGAGCGGACTCACACCGAGACGCTCGGCGATCTCGTCGTTCGGCAGACCCATCGCCACCTCGATCAGCACCTCCCGCTCACGGGCGGTGAGCGCATCCAGCTCGGGCGCGGGACGAGCCGGCGAACCCGCCTGGGCCAAAAACTGGCCGATCAGGCTCTTCGTCGCCGACGGCGACAGCAGCGCGTCCCCGGCGGCGACAGTGCGGATCGCGCCGAGCAGTTCGTCGGGCTCGGCGCCCTTGCCGAGGAAGCCGGCGGCGCCGGCGCGCAGTGCCTGGGCCACGTACTCGTCGGCCTCGAAGGTGGTCAGCACCAGCACCGCGACCCCCACCAGGTCCTCGTCGCCGGTGATCGCCCGCGTCGCGGCCAGGCCGTCCGTCCCGGGCATCCGGATGTCCATGAGGACGACGTCGGCCCGCGTGCTGCGGGCCATCGCGACCGCCTCCGCGCCGTCGGAGGCCTCCCCGACGACCTCCATGTCCGGCTCGGACTCCACGAGGACGCGGAACGCGCCCCGCAGCAGCGCCTGGTCGTCCGCGAGCAGCACCCTGATCATGGGGGCATCCTCCCACTGCCCGCCGTACGCCCTCACCCTCCCGCGGCGGTCACCGCCAGCGGCAGCCGGGCGTGCACGCGGAACCCGCCGTCCGGGCAGGGACCGGCCTCGCAGGTGCCGCCGAGCGCCGCGGCGCGCTCGCGCATGCCGATGAGGCCGTGCCCGCCGCCGGGGCCGGCGGGGGCGGGGACCGCGGGGGGACGGCCGCCCCGGTCGACGACGGTGACCTCCAGGGCGCCCGCGGCGCGGGCGATCCGCACCTCGGCGCGCGCACCCCGGCCGGCGTGCTTGTGGACGTTGGTCAGCGACTCCTGGATCAGCCGGTAGGCGGTGAGGTCGACGGTCGCCGGCAGCGGCCCGGCACCGTCCTCGGCCACGTCGACCGGCAGCCCGGCGCGCCGGAAGCCCTCCACGAGCTGGTCCAGGACACCGAGCCCCGGCGCGGGTTCCATGGGCGCCGCGGGATCGCCGGACTGGCGGAGCAGGCCGACGGTGGCGCGCAGTTCGTCGAGGGCGGAGCGGCTGGCCTCCCGGACGTGGGCGAGCGCCTGCTTGGCCTGGTCGGGCCGGGTGTCCATCACGTGTGCGGCGACGCCCGCCTGGACGTTGACCAGGGCGATGTGGTGGGCGACCACGTCGTGCAGTTCGCGGGCGATGCGCATGCGCTCCTCCGCGACGCGCCGCTTGGCCTCCTCCTCCCGGGTCCGTTCCGCGCGTTCGGCCCGTTCCTCGACGGCGAGGATGTAGGCGCGCCGGCTGCGGGTGGCCTCCCCGGCCGCCGCGGCCATGCCCGACCAGGCGAACAGGGCGAAGTTCTCGGCGGAGTACCAGGGCCTGGCCCCGAAGAGCATGGCGACCGCGGTCAGCACCAGGCACGACGCGAGCCCGATGCGGAACGTGGTGGCGCGGTCGGTGCGGGAGGAGGCGGAGTACAGCGCGACGATGACGGCGCCGGCCACCGGGCCCCGGCTGTCGCCGCTCGCGGTGAGCAGGTAGACCACGGTGACGGCGCCGGTGAACACCAGCACGCCCAGGGGGCTGCGGCGGCGCAGCAGCAGCGCGGCGCAGGCGACGACGCTGAGCACGATGTCGGTGACGGAGGCGTTGTACCGCTCCGCGTGCGGTCCGACGAACATGTTGCCGAGGATGATCGCCAGTACCGCGGCCGCCAGTCCGGCGTCGAGGGCGACGGGGTGGGCCGTCGGCCACAGGCGGGCCCGGTCCCGCATGGAACGATGCTGCACGCTCACCAACGGTACGGGCCCGGAGGTACGGCCGTGCCCCGGTCCGGTACGGAACCGGGGCCGGGGCACGGGCCGGGTGCGCCGATCGGCGGGAGACCGCCTATGGACCGGGTCGACGGGGTCAGCCGGGGATGAGGCCCCCGTCGGACAGCATCGCCCGGACCTCCTCCAAGGTGGCGTCCGGGCCCGGCAGGATCAGCTCGGACGGCTCCAGGGAGTCGTCGGGAAGCGGTGTGCCGAGCCCGCGGACCGCGTCGAGGAGCGCGGTCAGCGTGCGCCGGAACGCGGTCTCGTCGCCGTTCTCCATCTCGGCCAGGAGCTCGTCGTCGAGCTTGTCGAGTTCGGCGAGGTGGCTCTCGTCCACCGTCACCTGGCCCTCCCCCATGATCCTCACGATCACGACGCCCTCCTCAGGGGTGCCTCAACGCTGCTTCCCACCGGTGGTCACTGCTTGTCGAAACGCGGCTGGTCCTGGGGCTGTGCCTGCTGCCGACCCGGCTGGCCGGGCTGTCCGCCCTCGATGGCCTGCTGGGGGGAACCCCCGGCGAGCTCGGCCTTCATGCGCTGCAGTTCCAGCTCGACGTCGCTGCCGCCGGACAGCCGGTCCAGCTCGGCCTGGATGTCGTCCTTGGCGATACCGGTCGGGTCGTCCAGGGCGCCGGAGGCCAGGAGCTCGTCCAGGGCACCCGCGCGGGCGCGCAGCTGCTCGGTCTTGTCCTCGGCCCGCTGGATCGCCATGCCGACGTCGCCCATCTCCTCGGAGATGCCGGAGAAGGCCTCGCCGATCTGGGTCTGGGCCTTGGCGGCGCTGTAGGTGGCCTTGATGGTCTCCTTCTTGGTGCGGAAGGCGTCCACCTTGGCCTGCAGCCGCTGGGCGGCCAGGGTGAGCTTCTCCTCCTCGCCCTGGAGGGTCTGGTGCTGCGTCTCCAGGTCGGTGACCTGCTGCTGGAGCGCGGCCCGGCGCGACAGCGCCTCGCGGGCCAGGTCCTCACGGCCCAGGGCGAGCGCCTTGCGGCCCTGGTCCTCGTACTTCGCGGACTGCTGCTGCAGCTGGTTCAGCTGCAGCTCCAGACGCTTGCGGGACGTCGCGACGTCCGCCACCCCCCGGCGCACCTTCTGCAGCAGCTCCAGCTGCTTCTGGTACGAGTAGTCGAGGGTCTCGCGCGGATCCTCGGCCCGGTCAAGGGCCTTGTTGGCCTTCGCGCGGAAGATCATCCCCATCCGCTTCATGACACCGCTCATGGGCCTCGCGCGCCCCCTTCAGTCGGCTGGCCGGCACACCATCTACAGACCCCACAGTACGGGGCGTGGTTCCATTACCCCACTGTTCTGTTGCGGATGCGCTCATCCTTGAGAACGATCACGGTTCGGTGACCTCAGGCCCAGGGAGTAGGTGGGGGGCTGGGGGTCCGGCCGGGGACCACGTAACCTTGGTGTTGTGTTCCGACGTCGTTCCCAAGATGAGCAGGCCTCAGCCACCGCGGTGGTCGAGGACCAGCAGACCCGTGACCCCCAGGCCCCCAAGGGCCGGCCGACCCCGAAGCGCAGCGAGGCGCAGTCGCAGCGGCGCAAGGTCGTGACCGCCCCCGGCGACCGCAAGGCGGCGGCCCGGCAGGCACGCGACGCCCGGCGCGCCGACATGAACAAGCAGCGCGAGGCGCTGATGAACGGCGACGAGCGCTACCTGCCCGTGCGCGACAAGGGCCCGGTGCGCAAGTACGCCCGCGACTACGTGGACTCCCGCTTCCGCGCCGCCGAGTTCTTCCTGCCGCTTGCCGTGGTCATCCTGGTGCTGAGCGTCGTGCAGAACGAGGCACTGAAGCAGCTCTCGCTGCTGCTGTGGCTCGTGGTGATCGTGCTGATCGTCGTCGACTCGGCCGTCACCGGGCTCCTGCTGCGCCGCCGGCTGGCCCAGCGCTTCCCGGGCCAGAACACCCGGGGCGCCGTCGCCTACGCGCTGATGCGGTCCCTCCAGATGCGCCGCCTGCGCCTGCCCAAGCCGCAGGTCAAGCGCGGCACCAAGCAGTTCTGAGCGCGGACGGCGGGTTCGCCTCCGTCGCCGGCCGCTGGCTGGACGGACTGGGCGGGCTCCGGAACACCGTGCGCCAGGAGCTGGTGGCCCGTCAGCTCGACGAGCAGATCACGTCCCGCTTCCCGGTGGGGCGGCGGCTGCGCGTCCTCGACGTCGGCCCCGGGCAGGGCACCCAGGCCCTGCGGCTGGCCCGCGCCGGCCACCTCGTCACCGGCCTGGAGGCCGATCCCGCGATGGCGGGCACGCTGCGCGAGGCACTGGCCACCGAACCCGAGGGCATACGCGAGCGCGTCACGCTGATCGAGGGCGACGGCCGGGAGACCGGCCGGCACTTCGGGCCCGGCACCTTCGACGTGGTGCTCTGCCACGGGGTGCTCATGTACGTGCCCGAGCCCGACCCGATGCTCGCCGGGCTGGCACGCGTGCTGGCCCCGGGCGGGCTGCTCTCCCTGCTCGTGCGGAACGCCGACGCCCTGGCGATGCGCCCCGGGCTGCAGGGCGACTGGCCGGCCGCGCTGGCGGCGCTCTCGGGCGGCCCCGCCACGTACACCAACCGGCTGGGAGTCACCGCCCGCGCCGACCGGCGCACGGCCCTCACCGCCACCCTCAGCGGCATCGGGGCGCCGCTGCACGCCTGGTACGGGGTGCGGGTCTTCACCGACACCGCTCCGGACGCCGACGGCGACACGCCCGCCGAGGTGCCGGAGGAACTGCTCGCGGCCGAGGAGCTCGCCGGGCGCACCGATCCGTACCGATCGGTGGCGGCACTGCTGCATCTGTGCGGCGTACGGGACTGACCGGGGCGGGCTACACGCCACAGAGTGCGCCAAAAGCGACACTTCCGGCATGACCGTTTCCCTGCCGACCTCCCGACGCACGCTCGGGGCCCTGTGCGCGGCGACCGCGACACTCGTGATGCTCGCCGGATGCACCTCCGGCTCGCCCTCCTCCCCCCAGTCCCCCGCGGCGAAGACCTCGGCGGCGCCGGAGGTCTCCGAGGCGTCCGGCGCCCGCGACCTCCAGGACAACTACCAGGACGTCGTCAAGAACGTGCTGCCCTCGGTCGTGCAGATCACGACCTCGGAGGAGCTCGGCTCCGGCATCGTCTACGACACCAAGGGCCACATCGTCACCAACGCCCACGTCGTCGGGAAGAACACCACCTTCCAGGTGACCCTGGCCAACGGCAACGAGCCGCTGAAGGCCACGCTGGTCGCGAGCTACCCCGAGCAGGACCTCGCGGTGATCGCCCTCGACAAGCCGCCGTCCGACCTGCGCGCGGTCCGCTTCGCGGACTCCTCCAAGGTCGAGGTGGGGCAGATCGCGCTCGCCATGGGCAGCCCGCTGGGGCTCAGCGGCAGCGTGACCCAGGGCATCGTCTCCGCGCTGGGCCGCACCGTCACCGAGACCGCGTCCGGCGGCGCGCCCGGGGCGACCATCGCCAACCTGGTGCAGACCTCCGCGCCCATCAACCCGGGCAACAGCGGCGGGGCGCTGGTCAACCTGTCCGGCGAGATCATCGGCATCCCCACCCTCGGCGCGGTCAACCCGAGCTCGGGCAGCGGGAACAACTCGGCGCCGGGCATCGGCTTCGCCATCCCCGCGTCGACGATCACCCGCATCGCCGACCAGATCATCAAGGACGGCAAGGTCACCTCGTCCGGGCGCGCCGCCCTCGGCGTCACCGGCCGCACCGTGCTCGGGCCGGACTTCAGCCCGGCCGGCGTCGCCGTCATCTCCGTCGTCAAGGGCGGCCCGGCCGACAAGGCGGGCATCCAGCCCGGCGACATCATCATCGGCGTCGGCAACACCCAGATCCAGACCTCCCAGGCGCTCTCGGAGGCCCTGGCACCGTCCGCTCCGGGCAAGAAGGTGGACGTCACCTTCGTGCGCGACGGCAACGAGAAGACGGTGAACGTGACGCTGGGCGAGCTCTGACGGAGCCGGCGGAACCCGGCTCAACCCGGCAGAACGCGGCGTGGAGGGCGCGATGGCGCGCCCTCCACGCCGCGGTCGTCACCGCCGCGGGCTACTCGTCGCCGTGCAGGCTCATGGGGCCGTAGATCTTGGTGGAGTCCTCGAAGAGGACGACCTGGTCGGCGCCGCCCTGGAGCAGGTCCTTCCAGACCTCGCCGATCCAGGACTCGGCGTCGCCCTGTGTGGTGAACTCCTCGGGCTCGACGGCGGGCGCGACCTCCGTGCCGTCGGTCTTCTCGAAACGCCAGGTCCACGCCATGTCCGTCTCCTCGTCCCAGGGGGTGCCTGCCCGGCAGCGTAGCGTGCGCGGACGCGAAAGAATCGGGACGTGGAACTGACACTTCTCGGCACCGGGGGACCCGACGGCCTGCCGCTGCCCGGCTGCCCGTGCGCGGCATGCGCGGTGGCGGTGGGCGAACGGGCCCGGGCGGCCACCTCCGTCCTCGTGGACGGGGTGCTGCTGCTCGATCTGACGCCCGGCGTGGCGCTGGCCGCCGCCCGTTCGGGGCACTCGCTGACCGCGGTGGGCCAGGTGCTGCTGTCGCATCCGCACGACGGGCCCGCGGTGGAGATCCCGCCGGGACTGCCCGCGCCGGCGCGGCTGCCCGCGGGGCAGGAACTGACGCTGCCGACCGGGCACCAGGTGCGGTCGGTGCCGGTGGACGCGCCCGGCGCCGGGTACGAGGTGACGGCGCCGGGGGGCGAACGGCTGCTGTACCTGCCACCGGAGTGCGGCCCCGCGGGCCTCGCGGAACCGGCGAAGACCGAACGGCCGTACGGGACCGTGCTGCTGGACGTCGTGGCGCGGCCCGACGCGCTGGCCCGGCTGCGGGCCGCGGGAGCGGTCACCGGCACCACGGACGTGATCGCCGTGCACCTGGACCACACGGTGCCCCCCGGCCCGGAGACGCGCCGCCGGCTGGCCGCGCTGGGCGCCCGCGCGGTACCGGACGGGACGACGCTGACCGTCGGCGACTTCCACGAGGTGCCGGACCTCCCCCGCCGCACCCTTGTGCTCGGCGGTGCCCGTTCGGGCAAGTCGGCGGAGGCCGAGCGGCGGCTGTCGGCCTTCCCCGACGTGCTGTACGTGGCCACCGGCGGCACACGGGACGACGACCCGGAGTGGGCCCGGCGCGTGGCGCTGCACCGCGAGCGCCGGCCGGGCACTTGGCAGACACGGGAGACCCGCGACCTCGTCCCGCTGCTCGCGCGGGACGGCGGCCCCGCGCTCCTGGTCGACTGCCTGTCGCTGTGGCTGACGCACGCCATGGACGAGGCCGGGGCCTGGGACGACACGCACTGGGCGGCCCGCGGCGAACGCGAACTGCGCGAGCGGGTCGCGGAGTTGACCGCGGCATGGCGCGCCACCCGGCGCACCGTGGTCGCCGTCAGCAACGAGGTGGGCTCCGGCGTGGTCCCGGCCACCGCGAGCGGCCGCCGTTTCCGTGACGAACTGGGCCGCCTGAACGCGATGGTGGCCGCCGAGTCGGAGCACGTCCTGCTGGTCGTGGCCGGACAGGCGCTGACGCTGCGGGGCTGACCTCGGCGCGGGGGCCGCCGGAACGGTAGTGTTCGATCCCGTGAGCGGCCTGAATCTCGATGACTTCGCCTCCCTCGTGGAGCGCCCGGACGCCGGCGTACGCCGTGACGCACACGACCGCTGGCAGCGCCTGGTGCGCCCGGCCGGGGCGCTGGGCAATCTGGCCGAGCTCGCGGAGTGGCTCTCCGCGGCGCAGAGCGCCGCCACCGTGCGGCCGATCGAACACCCCAAGGCCGTGCTGTTCGCGGCGGACCACGGCGTGGCGGCACTCAAGGTGTCGGCGCGTCCCGAGGGCACGGCGGTGGACCTGGTCCGCGCCGTCCTCGACGGTGCGTCACCGGTGAACGTGCTGGCGCGTCAGTACGGCGCGGCGGTCCGGGTGGTGGACGTCGGTGTCGACGCCCCTGCCGAGGACCTGCCCGCCGACGTCACGGCGCACCGCGTGCGGCGCGGCTCCGGCCGGATCGACGTCGAGGACGCGCTGACGGCCGAGGAGGCCGAGGCCGCGTTCCGTGCCGGCATGGCCGTCGCGGACGAAGAGGCGGACTCCGGCACCGACCTGGTCCTGCTCGGCGATCTGAGCGTCGGCGGCACCACGGTCGCCGGGGTGCTGATCGCCGCCCTCTGCGGCACGGACGCCTCCGTGGTGACGGGCCGGGGCTCCGGCATCGACGACGTGGCCTGGATGCGCAAGTGCGCGGCGATCCGCGACGCGCTGCGCCGGGCGCGGCCGGTCCTGGGCGACCAGTTGGAGCTGCTGGCCGCCGTGGGCGGTGCCGACGTGGCCGCGATCACCGGCTTCCTGCTCCAGGCGGCGGTGCGCAAGCTGCCCGTGGTCCTGGACGGCGTGGTGTCGGCGGCGTGCGCGCTCGTCGCCCAGCGCATCGCCTTCCGGGCGCCCGACTGGTGGCTGGCCGGCCAGACCAGCGGGGAGCCGGGACAGGCCAAGGCGCTGGACCGGCTGTCCATCGAACCGCAGCTGGACCTGAAGGTCACCGCCGGCGAGGGCACGGGCGCACTGCTGGTGCTCCCACTGCTGAAGGCTGCCGCGGCCCTCTCCGCGGAACTCCCCGAACACCCCTGACGCCGGCGTCCCGCCGCCTACCCGGGGCAGGCTGCCTGCGGCCTGCCGCGCGCGCCGGGCGGCGGTTCGTCCCGCCGTACCGGCCGGGGCGATGGGGCAGCCCTGTCGGGCAGCCTCCTCCCACTGCGGGCCGCAAGGACCGGTACACGGGGGGCGCCGCGACACTCTGCACGGCCTCGTCCGAGACCCTCTGACCCCCGGCGGCCCGCGTGGCACGGCCGGGAGCGGGCGCGGGTGGCAGTTCGAGCCGTACTGGGCAGGCGCACGGAACCAGCCCGTCGGGCGGCCGCGTATGCCGCAGGCCGGGACGCACTGCCGCGGCACGGCGGCCGTACCCTGCCGCGCGGCGGGACAGTTCGTGCGTCAGGCCGGGACGCACTGCCGCGGCACGGCGGCCGTACCCTGCCGCGCGGCGGGACAGTTCGTGCGTCGGGCGGCCACGCTCCGCCGCGAGCGGGGAACGACGGGGCCTGCGCACGGCCGCCGGCACCTGCGGCGGGCGCAAGGAACAACCCGGTCGGACAGTCGTGTTCCGCGGCGAGCCGGAAAGACCGGGACAGACCATCGTGTACGCACTGCGGCCGGGAGCCGAGCACGCCGGTACCCCGTCGGCCGGACACATTCCTGCGCGCCGGGAAGACCAGGGCACGCGCACGGCCTGGGGCACGCCGGCCCGCACGCACTGCGACCGGAAGCCGAGCAGGCCGGTGGCCGTTCCTCTCGCGGTACCGGCCGGGCGGAAGGGACGAGCCCGCCGGGACATCCGGGGCACACGCGCGACCGCGACGCCCATGGCACCCGCGGCCCGCAACTGCCGTACGCGGCCCCACCGGGAGCCGCGCCCCGGGAACCGTTCACAGCGCCGTACCGGCCGGGCGCGAGGCACCCGCGCGTCGGGCGGCCACGCTCCGCCGCGAGCGGGGGGACGACGGGGCCTGCGCACGGCCGCCGGCGCCTGCGGCAGGCGCAAGGGACCGGGCCGTGGGGCGGGAAGGCCCGCGCGGAGCGCCCGTCAGCGTTCGGAGAAGCCGCCGAGCCAGTCCTGGAGGCGGCGGGTGGGGGCGCGCCAGCGGGCGGCGTGCTTGGCGGCGCGGAGTTCGGCACGGCGTGCCGCTTTCGGGCGGCGTCCGTACAGGCGCTCCGCCCAGAGGGAGTCGGGCCGGGCCAGCCGGAGCGCGCCGACGAGCGCGACGAAGGGCACGAACACGCCGACGACGGCGGTGCGGAACTTGCCCTTCACCAGGGCGGCCAGGACGAACAGGAAGTTGACGACGATGGTGGCGATCGCCGCGAGGCGGTTCTGCTGCTGGTCGGCGGAGAGCGAGTCGACCTCGAAGGGGGCGAGCCCGCCGAGCAGCATGAGCACCAGCGAGAAGGTGATCACGACGGCCTCCACGCTCTTGCGGCCGCGTTCGCTCCAGTACACGTCGTCCAGGTAGAGCACGAGCGCGAACTCGTCCAGTACGAGCCCCGCCCCGATGCCGAAGACCACCGCCGCCAGTGCCGCCCCGAATCCCTGCGCGGAGGCGGCGACGGCCCCGAAGCCGCCGATCGTCATGAGGATGATGCCGGGCACCACGTGGTGGATGTGCGTCCCGCCCGAGGAGATGTTCCGGAACGGGCCCTTGCCCGCGCGGATCAGCCGGGTGATGGTCCGCGTGATCACGAAGGTCGCGACGAAGGCGAAGAGGGCGAGGAGCAGTGGCAGCTTTCCCGGCTCGATGATGTTGCGGTACCACCAGTCGCTCATACCGATTGCTCCTGTTCGGCCTGGTATGCGCACTATACGGTCGGGGGGCGGCCGTTACCCTGCACGCCATGACCGCCAGCCGCGCCGCCGCGACCCCCGCCGACGGACTGCGGTTCGCCTTCGGCACCTTGACCGTGCTGCCCGTGCGGGTCACCCGCTGGGACCGCCCGGCGGCCCGGGCGGGGATGGTGTGGGCGCCCCTGGCCGGCCTGGTCGTGGGGCTGTGCGGGGCGGCCGCCGGCGGGGTGCTGCTGCTGCTCGGCTGCGGACCGCTGCTCGCCGCCGCGGGCACGGTCGCGGTGCCCGCCGCGCTCACCCGGGGCCTGCATCTGGACGGACTCGCCGACACCGCCGACGGCCTGGGCAGCGGCCGGCCCGCCGAGGACGCGCTGCGCATCATGCGGCAGTCGGACATCGGGCCGTTCGGCGTGCTCACCCTGGTGCTGGTCCTGATCGGCCAAGTCGCCGCCGTGGCCGGGGCGTACGGGACCTCGTGGGCCCGCGGGGCGGCCGGTTTCGCGGTGGCGTCGGTGGCGGCCCGCACCGCCATGACGCTCGCCTGCCGGGACGGCGTGCCGGCGGCCCGGCCGGAGGGACTGGGCGCGGCGGTGGCGGGGGCGGTCCCGGCGCGGGCGGCACGGGGGGTGGCCGCCGCGATCGTGGTGCTGTGCGCCGCCGCGGGGCTGGCGTTCGGCCCGTACGCCGCCGCGCAGTTCGCCGCCGCGGCCCTGATCGCCCTGGGCGCCGCGGAGTTGCTGCTGCGGCGCTGCCGGGCGCGGCTGGGCGGTGTCACGGGCGACGTCTTCGGCGCGTTGTGCGAGACGGCGTGCACCGCGGCCCTCGTCGTGCTGGCCGCGGGCGGGGCCACCGGGTAGGGAAAACCCGCGCCTTCGGCCCGGGGGCGCACGCCGTGGGCGGAAGTGTCAGGAGTGAGCGTAAGGTCGGTCCTGCACCCCCCGCCCCGCGCCGCCGGGCGTTGCCCGGTGCCAAGAAGTTCGGGCCTTCGAAGGAACAGGATCTTCATCACCGTGACTGCACTGACTCTCAGCACCTCCTCCGCCGCGGCGCTGCGCGCGGACGCCGTCGTCGTCGGAGTGACCAAGGGGACGAAGGGCCCCGAGGTCGCCCCCGGCGCGGAGGCGGTCGACCAGGCCTTCGACGGCAGGCTCGCCGTGACGCTCGAGACGCTGGGCGCCTCGGGCGCTGAGGGTGAGGTGACCAAGCTCCCCGCCCCGGCCGGCCTGAAGGCCCCGGTCGTGCTGGCGGTCGGCCTCGGTGAGGCCCCCGCGGACGGTGCCGGCTTCGACACCGAGGTGCTGCGCAAGGCGGCCGGTGTCGCCGCCCGCACTCTGGCCGGTTCCAAGAAGGCCGCCCTCGCGCTGCCGGTGGAGGACGCCGCGGCCGCCCAGGCGGTCGCCGAGGGCGCGCTGCTGGGTGCGTACGCGTACACCGCGTACCAGGCGGGCAACGGCAAGGCGCCGCTGACCGAGGTGGCGCTGGTCGGCGCCAAGCCGCGCGACAAGGCCTACAAGGCCGCCGCCGAGCGTGCCACGGTCGTCGCGGAGGAGGTCAACCGCTCGCGCGACCTGATCAACATGCCGCCGAACGACCTGACCCCGAAGGCCTTCGCCGCCTTCGTGCAGGAGGCCGCCAAGGAGTACGGCCTCAAGGTCGAGGTGCTGGACGAGAAGGCGCTCGTCAAGGGCGGTTACGGCGGCATCATGGGCGTCGGCCAGGGCTCGGCGAACCCGCCGCGGCTGGTGAAGATCGTCCACAACGGCGGCAAGGGCCGTGACGCGAAGCACCTCGCGCTGGTCGGCAAGGGCATCACCTACGACTCGGGCGGCATCTCCCTGAAGCCGGCCGGCCACAACGAGACCATGAAGTGCGACATGAGCGGTGCCGCCGCCGTGTTCTCCACCGTGGTCGCCGCCGCGCGCCTGGGCCTGCCCGTCACGGTCACCGGCTGGCTCGCGCTCGCCGAGAACATGCCGTCCGGCGCCGCCGCCCGCCCGGGCGACGTGCTGCGGATGTACAGCGGCAAGACCGTCGAGGTGCTCAACACCGACGCCGAGGGCCGCCTGGTCATGGCCGACGCGATCACCCGCGCCTCGGAGGAGACCCCGGACGCGATCATCGACGTGGCGACCCTGACCGGTGCCATGGTGCTGGCGCTGGGCACCCGCATCTTCGGTGTCATGTCCAACGACGACGACTTCCGCACCACGGTGCACGAGACGGCGGGCGAGGTCGGCGAGCAGTCCTGGCCGATGCCGCTGCCGACCGACCTGCGCAAGGCGATGGACTCCGCCACGGCCGACATCGCGAACATGGGCGAGCGGATGGGCGGCGGCCTGGCGGCCGGCCTGTTCCTGAAGGAGTTCGTCGGCGAGGGCATCACCTGGGCCCACATGGACATCGCTGGCCCGGCCTTCAACGAGTCCGGCCCGTTCGGTTACACCCCCAAGGGTGGTACCGGCTCCGCCGTGCGCACCCTGGTGCGGCTGGCCGAGAAGGCCGCCGAGGGCGAGCTCTTCCAGTAACCGTCCCGTCGCGGCCGGTCACATCTGATCACGACCGGTCGCGGTGTAAGCCTCGGCACATTCCGTACGGCCCCGGGTATGGCATCCGGGGCCGTACGCGTTCGCCAAGAGCGAGCAAAGGGACCAAGTGCTGCCGTATTTCGCACGGGATACCGGTGAGTAGTCGTGGCCAGGGACGTTCCGTACGTCTCACACCCCGGCCCGGTGCCTCGTCCGCCCCGAACAAGTGCGAAGATGTTGTCTCGGCACGACAGGGCCCCGTTTAACAGAAGCGGCCGAACAAAAGCCGCCGCCCGGTCATGACGGACCGGCTCCGGCGTATCCATGCATGGAGGACGTGACGTGGCGAACGACGCCAGCACCGTTTTCGACCTAGTGATCCTCGGTGGCGGTAGCGGCGGCTACGCCGCAGCGCTGCGCGCGGCGCAGCTCGGTCTGGACGTCGCCCTGATCGAGAAGGACAAGCTCGGCGGCACCTGCCTGCACCGCGGCTGCATCCCCACGAAGGCTCTGCTGCACGCCGGTGAGATCGCGGACCAGGCCCGCGAGGCCGAGCAGTTCGGTGTCAAGGCCACCCTCGAGGGCATCGACATCGCCGGGGTCCACAAGTACAAGGACGACGTGATCGCGGGCCTCTACAAGGGTCTGCAGGGCCTGGTGGCCTCCCGCAAGGTCACCTACGTGACCGGCGAGGGCCGGCTGTCCTCCCCGACGACGGTGGACGTCAACGGTCAGCGCTACACCGGCCGCCACGTGCTCCTGGCGACCGGCTCCGTGCCGAAGTCGCTGCCGGGCCTGGCCATCGACGGCAACCGGATCATCTCGTCCGACCACGCGCTGGTCCTGGACCGGATCCCGAAGTCCGCCATCGTGCTCGGCGGCGGCGTCATCGGCGTCGAGTTCGCCTCCGCGTGGAAGTCCTTCGGTGTCGACGTCACGATCGTCGAGGGCCTGCCCCACCTCGTGCCGGTCGAGGACGAGAACAGCTCCAAGCTGCTGGAGCGCGCCTTCCGCAAGCGCGGCATCAAGTTCAACCTCGGCACCTTCTTCTCCAAGGCCGAGTACACCGCCGACGGCGTCAAGGTCACCCTCGCCGACGGCAAGGAGTTCGAGGCCGAGCTGCTGCTCGTCGCCGTCGGCCGCGGCCCGGTGTCGCAGGGCCTGGGCTACGAGGAGGCCGGGGTCGCCATGGACCGCGGCTACGTCCTCGTCGACGAGTACATGCGCACGAACGTGCCCACCATCTCCGCGGTCGGCGACCTGGTCCCGACCCTCCAGCTCGCCCACGTCGGCTTCGCCGAGGGCATCCTCGTCGCGGAGCGGCTGGCCGGTCTGAAGACCGTGCCGATCGACTACGACGGCGTGCCGCGCGTCACGTACTGCCACCCGGAGGTCGCCTCCGTGGGCATCTCCGAGGCCAAGGCCAAGGAGCTGTACGGCGCCGACAAGGTCGTCACCCTGAAGTACAGCCTGGCCGGCAACGGCAAGAGCAAGATCCTCAAGACGGCCGGCGAGATCAAGCTCGTCCAGGTCCGCGACGGCGCCGTGGTCGGCGTCCACATGGTCGGCGACCGTATGGGCGAGCAGGTCGGCGAGGCCCAGCTGGTCTACAACTGGGAGGCCCTGCCCGCCGAGGTCGCCCAGCTCATCCACGCCCACCCGACGCAGAACGAGGCGCTCGGCGAGGCCCACCTGGCGCTGGCCGGCAAGCCGCTGCACGCGCACGACTGATCCACGGACACGCAGACCAATCCGCACAGATCGTTAGGAGCAACCGAAACCATGGCGGTTTCCGTAACCCTGCCGGCGCTCGGCGAGAGCGTGTCCGAGGGCACCGTCACCCGCTGGCTCAAGGCCGAGGGTGAGCGCGTCGAGGCCGACGAGCCGCTGCTCGAGGTGTCGACCGACAAGGTCGACACCGAGATCCCGGCGCCCGCCTCGGGCATCCTCTCGTCCATCAAGGTGGCCGAGGACGAGACGGTGGAGGTCGGCGCCGAGCTGGCCGTCATCGACGACGGCACGGGCGCTCCCGCTGCCGCCCCCGCCCCGGCCGCCGCCGCGCAGCCCGCCCCCGCGCCGGCCCCGGTGCAGGAGGCCCCGGCCCCGGCTCCGGCGCCCGTCGCCGCTGCCCCGGCCGCCGCTCCCGCTCCGGCCCCGGCCGGTGCCGCCCAGGGCACCCCGGTGCTCCTGCCGGCGCTGGGCGAGTCGGTGACCGAGGGCACCGTCACCCGCTGGCTGAAGTCGGTCGGCGAGACCGTCGAGGCCGACGAGCCGCTGCTCGAGGTCTCCACCGACAAGGTCGACACCGAGATCCCGTCGCCCGCCGCCGGCACCCTGCTGGAGATCCTGGTCGGCGAGGACGAGACCGCCGAGGTCGGCGCCAAGCTCGCCGTCATCGGTGCGGCCGGTGCCGTGGCCCCGGCCGCCGCTCCCGCCGCTCCGGCTCCGGCCCCCGCGGTTCCGGCGCCCGCCCCGGCCCCGGCTCCCGTGGCCGCTCCGGCTCCGGCGCCCGCCCCCGTGGCCGCCCCGGCCCCGGTGGCTCCGGCCCCCGCGCCCGCCCCGGCCCCGGCTCCCGCCCCGGTCGCCCCGCAGGCTCCGGCTCCGGCCGCCGCCCCCTCGGCCACCGCGCCGACCGACGAGGGCGCGTACGTGACCCCGCTGGTCCGCAAGCTCGCGGCCGAGAACGGCGTGGACCTGGCCTCGGTCAAGGGCACCGGCGTCGGTGGCCGGATCCGCAAGCAGGATGTCCTGGCCGCCGCGGAGGCCGCCAAGGCCGCCGCCGCCGCGCCGACCGCGCCCGCCCCGTCCGCGGGTGTCACGGTGCCGGCCGCCGCTGCCGCGCTGCGCGGGCAGACCGTCAAGATGACCCGCATCCGCAAGGTCATCGCCGAGAACATGATGAAGGCCCTGCACAGCCAGGCGCAGCTGTCGACCGTGGTCGAGGTGGACGTCACCAAGATCATGAAGCTGCGGGCCCGGGCCAAGGAGTCCTTCCTGGCCCGCGAGGGCGTCAAGCTCTCGCCGATGCCGTTCTTCGTCAAGGCCGCCGCCGAGGCGCTGAAGGCCCACCCGGTCATCAACGCCAAGATCAACGAGGACGGCACCGTCACCTACCACGACGTCGAGAACGTGGGCATCGCGGTGGACTCGGAGCAGGGCCTGATGGTCCCGGTCATCAAGGGCGCCGGCGACCTGAGCCTGGCCGGCATCGCCAAGAAGACCGCCGAGCTGGCCGGCAAGGTCCGCAACAAGAAGATCAGCCCGGACGACCTGTCCGGCGGCACGTTCACGATCAGCAACACCGGCTCGCGCGGTGCGCTGTTCGACACGATCATCGTGAACTTCCCGCAGGTCGCCGAGCTGGGCATCGGGGCCACCGTGCGCCGCCCGATCGTGATCAACCACCCGGACCTGGGTGAGACGATCGCGATCCGCGACGTGGCGTACCTGACCCTGTCGTACGACCACCAGCTGGTCGACGGCGCGGACGCCGCCCGCTACCTGAACGACGTCAAGGCCCGCCTGGAGGCCGGCGAGTTCGAGGGCGACCTCGGTCTCTGACCGACCGCACGTCGTCGCGGGACCGTACGACGGCCGAGGCCCCAGCCCCTTCCCGGGCTGGGGCCTCGGCCGTTTCCGGAGAAATCCCGGGCGGCGGTGAGTGGTTGGGGCGCGGCGTCCGTACAGGAGGGGGCATGGCCACCATGCACCGCCGGCAAGGGCGGGGAGGCGACCACCCCCCTCAGTGGCCTCCACGCCCTTGCGGGTCGCGCGCTGCGTCGACCTTCCCCCCGCGCCGAGGCGCGCGCAGCGGGCCCCCGGGGGCCGGCCCGGACGTCCCGGGCCGGCCCCGCCGCGGTGTCGGACCCAGGGCTTAGCCTCGACGGCATGCGCGCGGCCCGGCTGATCCACCTCGTCCTCCTGCTGCAGTCCCACGGCTCGATGACGTCGGCCGAACTCGCCGGGGCACTGGAGGTCTCCGAGCGGACGGTCGGCCGGGACGTGCAGGCCCTGTCGGAGGCGGGCGTCCCGGTGTACGCGGAGCGCGGGCGCGCCGGCGGCTACCGGCTGGTGGACGGCTACCGGACCCGGCTCACAGGGCTCGCCCGCGCCGAGGCGGAGGCGCTGTTCCTGTCCGGGGTGCCCGCCGCGCTGGAGGCGATGGGACTGCACGACGCGGGATCGGCGGCCCGGCTGAAGGTGGCGGCCGCGCTGCTGCCCGAACTGAGGGACGCCCCGCGCGCCGCCGCGCAGCGCTTCCACCTGGACGCGCCCGGATGGTGGCAGGAACCGGCCACGCCGCCGCTGCTGCCGGCCCTGGCGGAGGCGGTGTGGGGCGACCGCCGGCTGCGGGCGCGGTACCGGCGCGCGGACACGGAGGTGGCACGGGAGCTGGAACCGTACGCGCTCGTGCTGAAGGCCGGCGTCTGGTACGCGGTCGCGCGGGCGGACGGGGCGCGGGGGGCCGAGAAGGCCCCGGGGGCCGAGGGGTCCGAGCGGACCGAGAAAGCCCCGGGGGCCCAGGAAGCCGAGCGGACCGAGGCGGCCGAGCGGACCGAGAGGCCCGAGGAGGCCAAGAGGGTCGAGCGGACCGAGAGAGCCGAGCCGACTGAGGCCGGCAAGGAAGCCAAGAGAGCCGAGCGGGCCGAGGAGGCGGTCCGGGTGTACCGGGTGGACCGGTTCACCGCTGCCGAGGTCCTGCCCGAACGCTTCGTCAGGGACCCGGCGTTCGACCTGCCCGCGTTCTGGGAGGCGCGGGCGGCCGCGTTCGCCCGCTCCGTGCTGCGCGCCGAGGTCGTACTGCGGCTCACCCCGGACGGCGCCCGGCACCTGCCGTACGTCGCCGACGCGGCCGCGGCCCGCGACGCCCTGGCCGCCGCCGCGCCGCCCGGTGCCGACGGCCGCGTCACCGTCACCCTGGCCGTGGAGTCCCTCGACGTCGCCTACCACCAGCTCCTCGCCCTCGGCCCCGGCGCCGAACTCCTCTCCCCCGCCCCGCTGCGCGCCCGCTTCGCCGAGGCCGCCCGCGCGATGGCGGCGGCCTACGCCGGCTGACCCCCGCCGCCCCGTCAACTCCCGTACCGGCCGCCCGTCCCGGCGGCGGCGTCAACACCCGCGTGCGCAGGCCCCCGCGCGGGGCGAGTAACGTCACGACACGGGCGCATCCGCGTCTCTCCGCGTGCGGGGGCAGGCCGCAGACAGGATGCTGGAGCGGTGATGGACGAGACGGAGTTCTGGGAGATCGTCGACAGTACCCGGACGGCGGCCGGCGGGGACCCGGAGGAGCACGCCGATCTGCTGGTGGAGCGGCTGACGCAGCTCGACCCGGAGTCCGTCGTCGATTTCGCGCGGCACTTCGAGAGCCGTTTCAACCGGGCGTACCGGTGGGACGTGTGGGGCGCCGCGGATCTCATGCTGGGCGGGGCCGGTGACGACGCGTTCGACTTCTTCCGGTGCTGGCTGATCGGGCAGGGCCGCCATGTCTTCGAGGGCGCGGTGCACGATCCCGACGCGCTGGCGGAGCTGGCCCCGGACTTCGACCCCGAGGTGGACGGCGACGCCGAGGACCTGGGGTACGCGGCCGACGAGGCGTACGAGCAGCTGACCGGGGTGCGGCTGCCGGATCTGGACCTGCCGCCGCAGCCGGCCGAGCCGGAGGGCGTCTACGTCGACTTCGAGAACGCGGACGCGGTGGCGCAGCGCTTCCCCCGGCTGTGGGAGCGCTTCGGCTGAGCCTCCCGCGCGGTCGCGGCGGCCGTCACAGCGCCCGCCCCATGCACACGTCGTCCACGTAGGCGCCGTCCAGCAGGAACTCCCCGGGCAGGACGCCCTCGACCGCGAACCCGGCGGCCTCGTACAGCCGCCGGGCCGGGGTGTTGTGGCCCAGCACCCGCAGCGTCATGCGCCGCGCGCCCTGCCCGCGGGCGGCCTCCAGTGCCGCCATGACGAGTTCGAGCCCGACGCCGCGACCGCGGGCCCAGGTGTCGACCGCCAGGCCCTGGATCTGCCGTACATGGCCGTTGGAGACCAGCGGCGTCGGCGGCACGAACCGGAGGTATCCGGCCGTCCGCCCGTCCACCTCGGCGACCAGGTGGGCGTCCGGCCCGGAGTGCCCGTCGAAGAAGTCCCCGTGCTCGCGCGGCGGGGGCGTCACCGCGTGCAGCGTGGACCACGTGGCGCGGTCCAGCCGGGCGAGGTCGGGGTCGTCGGAGAGCAGGGCGGCGCGCACATGTATCCCGGACATGAGCGTCACCCTGCCACAACGGGGCGCGCCGGCACGCGACCATGTCCCCATGCGCATCGCCATCACCGGCTCGTCCGGGCTCATCGGCTCCGCCCTGGTCCGCTCCCTGCTCGCCGACGGCCACGACGTCGTACGCCTCGTCAGGCGCCCGCCCTCCGCGGCGGACGAGGCGCGCTGGGACCCCGAGGGCGGCGGGATCGACACCGCGGCCCTGGAGGGCGTCGAGGCCGTGGTCAACCTCGCCGGGGCGGGGGTGGGCGACCACCGCTGGACCCCGGCGTACAAGCGGACCGTCCACGACAGCCGCGTACGGGGCACCGCGACGCTCGCCGGGGCACTGGCCTCCCTCGCCGCACCGCCGCGCGTCCTGGTCAGCGGGTCCGGGATCACCGCGTACGGGGACACCGGCGACCGCAGGGTCGACGAGAGCGCGCCCTACGGGGACGGGTTCCTGCCCGGCGTGTGCCGCGACTGGGAGGCCGCCGCGGCCCCGGCGCGGGACGCGGGCATCCGGACGGCGTTCTCCCGGACGGGCCTGGTCGTCTCGGGACGGGGCGGCGCGTGGGGGCGGCTGTTCCCGCTGTTCAAGGCGGGAGTGGGCGGGCGGCTGGGCAGCGGGCGGCAGTACTGGAGCTTCATCTCGCTGCGCGACCAGGTCGCGGCGCTGCGCCACATGATCGACCACGACACGGTCGCCGGGCCGGTCAACCTCTGCGCGCCCGAGCCGCCGACCAACGCCGAGGTGACCGCCGCCATGGCCCGGGTGCTGCGCCGGCCCGCGCTGTTCCCGGTCCCCGCGGCCGTCCTGCGCACCGTCGTCGGGGAGTTCTCCACCGAGATCCTCGGCAGTACGCGGGCCGTGCCGCGCGTGCTGCTCGACACCGGGTTCGTCTTCGCCCACCCCGGCATCGAGGAGGCGATCCGCGCGGCACTGGCCGACGAAAGGCACTGAATGCCACCAGGCGGCCCTCGGGCGGCATCAGTTGGGGAAGTTCTGGGCATGACGCTTCCAGCGCCAGCTGACGCGAGCGGGGAAACGTGCCGACCTCGGGGAGGGGCAACGTGCTCTCAACAGCACGCTCTACCGGTTCTTCAACGGACGTATGCGTGATCGGGGCCGGCGTGGCCGGTCTGTCGGCGGCGCATCATCTGATCAGCGCAGGGCTCCGCGTGACCGTCCTGGAGGCCGCCGACCGGGCCGGTGGGCGCATGGCCACCGACGAGGTGGACGGCTTCCTGCTGGACCGGGGCCCGCAACTGCTCAACACCTCCTACCCGGAGCTGCTCCGCACGCCGGGTCTGGACAACCTCCAGCTGCGGCCGTTCTCACCCGCCGTTCTGGTGCGGGCCGCGGGCCGCGGCTACCGCGTCGGCGACCCGCGCGGGGCCCTGGCGGCGGCCCGCGCCCCGCTGGGATCGCCGCTGGACAAGGCCAGGCTGCGGACGGCCCTGCACCGTCTCGCCGACACCCCGGTCGAACGCCTCCTGGAGCGGCCCGAGACGACGGCCGCCGAGGCGCTCGCCGCACGCGGGTTCGCCCCCCGCGCGGTCGACGGGTACCTGCGGCCGCTGCTCTCCGCGCTGCTGTGCGACCCCTGGCTGACGACGTCCAGCCGCTGCGCCGACCTGGTGCTGCGGGCCTTCGCCCTGGGGCGCACCTGCCTTCCCGCGGGCGGAGCCGAGGCCCTGCCGCGGCAGCTCGCGGGCGCGCTGCCGGAGGGGTCGCTGCGCCTGGGCACCCGCGCGGTGGCGGCCTCCACCAACGCGGTGCTGACCGAGGAGAAGGAGGAACTGCCGTGCCGGGCCGTGGTGGTGGCCACCGGGGCCCGCGCGGCGGCCGAGCTGCTGCCGGGGCTGCGCGTGCCGGAGTTCCACGCCGTCACCGTGGTCCACCACGCGGCCCCCACCGCGCCGTTGCGGGAGGCCGCGCTCGTCCTGGACGCGGACCGGCGCGGGCCGGTCTCGCACTCGCTCCCGGCGAGCCTGGTCGACCCGTCCCGCGCGCCGGTCGGCCGGACGCTGGTGACCTCGGTGCTGCTCGGTGCCGCGGCCGTCCCCGACCCGGACGACGACGCGGTGCGCGCGCATCTCGCCGAGCTCTACGGCACCTCCACCGCGGGCTGGCGGCTGCTGGCCGTGCACCACGACCCGGAGGCCGTGCCCGCCATGCCCGCGCCGCACGATCTGCGCCGCCCGGTGCGCATCCTCCAGGGGCTGTACGTCTGCGGCGACCACCGGGACACCAGCACGGTGCAGGGCGCGATGCTGTCCGGGCGCCGCGCGGCGCAGCGGCTGCTGCGCGACGTGGGCCTGCACCCGGGGTCCCGAACGGAGCCCCTGGCCGCGTGAAACCGTCCGGCCGGCCCCTGGAGCAATGCCCCGGGGCCGGCCGGCACGCCTCAGCCCACCAGCACCCCGAGGGCCGCGGCCCGGTCGTGGAAGGCGCGTACCGAGGAGGCGTCGCGGTGCGCGTCGAGGCGGCGGCCGAAGTCCCGCACGTACTCCAGGGCGCGCACCGAGCGCATCTCGACGGCGGCCTGCATGGCCTCGGCGCCCAGCGCGCAGGCCGCGTCGACCTCGCCGAGTCCGAGGCGGGCGGTGGCGAGCACGGTGCGGCAGAACAGCCGGCTGCGGGCGTAGGCGGCGGGCCGCAGTTGCAGGGAGCGCTCCGCGTGCTGGGAGGCGGCGCGGTACTGCTGGAGGTCGCGGTGGCAGTGGCCGAACTCGTCGGCGAGCTGGGCCTCGTCGAAGAAGCGGGCCCAGGACGGGACGTCGTCCCCGGCGCGGGCGGCCTCCAGGGCGCGTTCGGCGCGCACGAGCGCCGCGGTGCACGCCCGGACCTCGCCGAGCAGGCCGTGCCCGCGGGCCTCGGCCGCGTGCAGCAGCGCCTGGACGGCCGGCGGGGCCGCGCTGCCCACGCCCTGCTGGGCGACCCGGGCGAGCTGGACGGCCTCGCGGCCGTGCCCGAGGTAGACCGCCTGGCGGCTCATCGTGACCAGCACGTAGCCGCCGTAGACCCGGTCGCCGGCCGCCTGGGCGAGCCGCAGCGACTGCACGAAGTAGCGCTGGGCGAGCCCGTGGGCGCCGATGTCGTACGAGGTCCAGCCGGCGAGCCGGGTCAGGTCGGCGACGGCGGCGAACAGGCGGCGGCCCATGGTCTCGCCGTAGCTGCCGCGCAGCATCGGTTCTGCCTCGTGCTCCAGGTAGCGCACGAGGGCCTGGCGGGCGTGGCCGCCGCCGAAGGCGTTGTCCAGGGAGCGGAAGAGCTCGCCGACGGAGCGCAGGGCGGCGAGGTCGCCCATGGTGACCCGGTTCCCGCCCGGGCCTCCCGGCACCTGGGGCGCCGCGTCGCCGCGGGTGCGCTGGGCGGGCAGCCGGGGCACGCCGCCGCCCGCGGGGCCAGGTTCGGCGCTGCGCCCGACGCGGTCGTCCGCGCGCCCGATGAGCCAGTCGCGGCTGGGGACGACCAGGCCGGCCGGGGTGAAGGCGATCTTGCGCAGGTCGGCAGGGCTGCCGGTGTCCTTGCGCCACAGCCCGGACACGATCTCCACGGCCTCCTCGGGGGAGGCGGCGAACTCCAGTCCCGCGTAGACCGGGGCCACGGCGTCGAGGCCGAGGTCGTGGGCGGACAGCCGCCGCCCGAGCCGCCGGGTGAAGACCTCGGCGATCAGCGCGGGGGTGGTGCCGCGCGGTTGCTGGCCGCGCAGCCAGCGGGTGACGGAGGTCTTGTCGTACCGCAGGTCGAGCCCGTGCTCGATGCCGAGCTGGTCCACGCGGCGGGCGAGTCCCGCGTTGGAGAAGCCGGCTTCGGCGATGAGGGCCGCGAGTTGGCGGTTGGGGGGGCGCTGCGAGGAACGGTCGGACATCAGTGGTGCGGTCCCCTGCCTTCCGGGCTATCTCAAGAACGGCGCGAATGTAACGTTCTGTACCGGGACGCTCACTACCGGAGCCTCGCATTCGCTGTAACGGGTGAACCTTCCCCCGCATAACGCCGGAATCCATCCCTCCGCCCGTTTCGGGTGCTATCTGCAGCCCGCTGCAAGGCAGGACCGCGGCGGACGTACAGTTGCCAGGGCGCCCGGTGTCGACCGAACGGGCGCCGCAGCACGCGATCACAAGGGAGCGGCCGTGAGTGAGCTGCACTTCGTCCATCTGGGCTTCGGCAAGGACGCCGTGGAGTATCAGGAGGCATGGCAGGAGCAGCGCCGGGTGCACGCCGCGCGTTTCGCGGACGAGGTCCCCGACACCTGCCTGCTGCTGGAGCACCCGCCGGTGTACACCGCCGGCCGCCGCACCGAGGACAGCGAGCGCCCGCTGGACGGCACGCCGGTCATCGACGTGGACCGCGGCGGCAAGATCACCTGGCACGGCCCCGGCCAGCTCGTCGGCTACCCGATCCTGAAGCTGCCGCGCCCGGTCGACGTCGTCGCCCATGTGCGCCGGCTGGAGGAGGCGCTGATCAACGCGTGCGCCGAGTTCGGCCTGACGACGACCCGTGTGGAGGGCCGCAGCGGGGTGTGGGTGCTCGGCGACCCGATCGAGGACCGCCCCGCGGTGATCCCCGGGCTGACCCTGGACTTCGACCCCCGTCTGCACGACGACGAGTTCGACCCGCGGCTGTCCGGCCCCGAGTACGCCCCCTCCAACGCCGGCCAGCGCCGCGAGGACCGCAAGCTGGGCGCGATCGGCATCCGGGTCGCCAAGGGCGTCACCATGCACGGCTTCGCCCTCAACTGCAACCCGGACAACACCTGGTTCGACCGGATCGTGCCGTGCGGCATCCGGGACGCGGGCGTGGCCTCGCTCAGCAACGAGCTGGGGCGGGAGATCGGCGTCACGGACGCGCTGCCGGTCGTGGAGAAGCACCTGCGGGCCGTACTGGAGTCGGCCGAGCCGCTGCCGCGCGCGGTCTGAGGTGGGAATCCACGGGCGTAGGCTGATGTTCACCGAGGAAATGAAGTCGCGAGAGGGAGTCGACCGTGTCAGCTGTGGCACCTGAAGGCCGCAAGATGCTGCGTCTGGAGGTCCGCAACAGCCAGACCCCCATCGAGCGCAAGCCCGAGTGGATCAAGACCCGGGCGAAGATGGGCCCCGAGTACACCGAGCTGCACGGCCTGGTGAAGCGCGAGGGCCTGCACACGGTGTGCCAGGAAGCCGGCTGCCCCAACATCTTCGAATGCTGGGAGGACCGCGAGGCCACCTTCCTCATCGGCGGCGACCAGTGCACGCGCCGCTGCGACTTCTGCCAGATCGACACCGGCAAGCCGCAGGCGCTCGACCGCGACGAGCCGCGCCGGGTGGGCGAGTCCGTCGTCACGATGGACCTGAACTACGCCACGATCACCGGTGTCGCCCGCGACGACCTGGAGGACGGCGGCGCCTGGCTGTACGCCGAGACGGTGCGCCAGATCCACGCCATGACCGGCGCCCGCGCGGCCGGCCGTACCAAGGTCGAGCTGCTCATCCCGGACTTCAACGCGGACCCCGCGCAGCTCGCCGAGGTCTTCGGCGCCCGCCCCGAGGTGCTCGCGCACAACGTCGAGACGGTCCCGCGGATCTTCAAGCGCATCCGCCCCGGCTTCCGCTACGAGCGCTCGCTCGAGGTCATCACCAAGGCCCGCGAAGCCGGCCTGGTGACCAAGTCCAATCTGATCCTCGGCATGGGCGAGGAGCGCGCGGAGATCAGCCAGGCCCTCCAGGACCTGCACGACGCGGGCTGCGAGCTGATCACCATCACGCAGTACCTGCGGCCGAGCCTGCGCCACCACCCGGTGGAGCGCTGGGTCAAGCCGCAGGAGTTCGTGGAGCTGAAGGAGGAGGCCGAGGAGATCGGCTTCGCCGGTGTCATGTCCGGCCCCCTGGTGCGGTCCTCGTACCGGGCGGGACGCCTGTTCCAGCAGGCGATGGAGCGGCGCGGAGCGGTGGCCGCCGAGGCGGTCTGATCACCCACCGCACTCGGCCGGCGAACGTGCGGTTCGTCACGTCAGGGGCCCCGCTCGGGCCCCTTTCGTGTCTCTGACGTGCAGCGGACGCAGCAGGCCGACGCAAAGGGACCGCCCGGGTTTCACGACGGTTTGACCGGCCAGTCACGGGCTGGTAACACAATGTGGTGACTCTGGATAAGCGGAACAACCAGACGCGTTTGAGCCGTCCTGAGGGGGACACCACCATGCAGGCCGAGGCCGCACAGCTCCATCGCCAGAGCACCATCCCCGGCGCCGCCGCGGGCGCGCTGCGCGCCGTGGAGTCCTTCCTGTTCCGCGGCGCCGAGGCGACCGCGCGACGCAACGCCTGGACGGCCGTGCTCGAGGACCGCAAGCGCGCCCGGGACCGCCGCGAGGCCCAGCACGTCATGGACGCCCTGGTCTCCGCCCGTACGGGCCGGCAGGACACCTTCTAGCCCCTTCCCGGCCGCCGCCCGGTGGGTTTCCCACCCCTCCGGTGGGGCCCGCGCCGTGCGGGACACGTATCCTGTGCGGCATGGCGAGGGAAACATCCGAGAACAACCCTGGGCGCCTCAAGCAGATCGCCCAGACCTACAAGATGACCAGGCGGGTCGACTCCAAGGTCGGACTCGTCCTCGCGGCTGTGGGAGTCGTCACCTTCGGTGTCATCCTCGCCATCGGCTTCGCGATCGGTCACCCCATCTACGCGGGCATCCTGGGCTTCCTGCTGGCCCTCCTCGCGATGGCGGTCGTCTTCGGACGGCGTGCCGAGCGGGCGGCCTTCGGCCAGCTGGAGGGACAGCCCGGCGCCGCGGCGGCCGTACTGGACAACGTCGGCCGGGGCTGGTCGGTGACGCCCGCGGTGGCGATGAACCGCAACCAGGACGTCGTGCACCGCGCGGTCGGCAAGGCCGGCATCGTCCTGGTGGGCGAGGGCAACCCGAACCGGGTGAAGAGCCTGCTGGCCGCCGAGAAGAAGAAGATGTCGCGGGTGGTCTACGACGTGCCGGTGACCGACATCATCGTCGGCAACGGCGAGGGCGAGGTCTCCCTGAAGAAGATCCGCGCGACGCTGCTGAAGCTGCCGCGCGTGCTGCCGGGTCCCAAGGTCACCGAGGTGAACGACCGCCTGCGGGCGCTCGGCGACCTCATGAGCAACATGCCGGTCCCGAAGGGCCCGATGCCCAAGGGCATGCGGATGCCGAAGGGCCGCTGAGGACCGGGCCACCGCCCGAGGAACGCAGCAGAACGGGCCGTGCCCCGGACGATGTCCATCGTCCGGGGCACGGCCCGTTCTCGTGTGGTGGCAGGTGGTCACATCCGGACCTGGACCGCCTTCACCGCCCGGTCGTGCATGCCGCGGGTGTCGCGGTCCCAGACCACCGCCGGGACCACCAGCAGGAGGAGGAAGGTGCGCAGCACCGCCGCGCCGGGGCCGAGCCGGGCGCCGTCCTCCCGGATCACGCGCAGCCCCAGCAGGCGCTTGCCCGGGGTGGTGCCGACGGTGCCCAGCAGCAGCACGCTCATGACACCGAAGACGACCGTGGTCCACGGATTGGCCGCGGCCGCGTCACGGTGCGCGATCAGGCCGTATGCGATCAGCGCGCACAGGCCCCAGTCGATGAAGAGCGCCGCGATCCGCCGCCCGACCGGGGCGATCGAGCCGGGGCCCTCCTCCGGCAGGCCGAGGCGCTTGCCGCGGTAGCCGAAGTCCACGCCCATCCGCTCGGCGGCCGCCTTCGGGCCCTCGATCCACGATCCGATGACATCCCTGTTGTCCACGGCTCCACGGTACGCGCCCGTCCCGGGCCGCCCGCGCCCGACCCGTCGCACACCCGGCCACTCGGTTAACCTGCAAGAAACAAATGGGTCACGACGGGGAAATGCCCGGTCCCTATCGTCACCTCCAACGTGCGCCACCGCACTGGTCGCACCCATGAGCTGCAATCCGGCCTCCCGGGCCGGGCCAAGGAGGAGTTGGATGTCGTTCCAAAACGCCGACGAGGTGAAGAAGTTCATCTCGGACAACGACGTCAAGTTCGTGGACGTCCGGTTCTGCGACCTGCCCGGTGTGATGCAGCACTTCACCGTCCCGGTCGAGTCCTTCGACCCGGACGAGCAGCTGATGTTCGACGGCTCCTCGATCCGCGGCTTCCAGGCCATCCACGAGTCCGACATGGCGCTGATCGCGGACCTGTCCACGGCCAAGCTGGACCCGTTCCGCAAGGACTCCACGCTCAACGTCAACTTCTTCATCCACGACCCGATCACCGGTGAGCAGTACAGCCGTGACCCGCGGAACGTGGCGAAGAAGGCCGAGGCCTACCTCGCCTCCTCCGGCATCGCCGACACCGCGTACTTCGGCCCCGAGGCCGAGTTCTACGTCTTCGACAGCGCCCGCTTCGAGACCAGCGCGAACCAGTCCTTCTACCACATCGACTCCGAGGCCGGCGCCTGGAACAGCGGTGCGGAGCAGGACAACCGCGGCTACAAGGTCAAGTACAAGGGCGGCTACTTCCCGGTCCCGCCGGTCGACCACTTCGCCGACCTGCGCGCCGAGATCACCCTGGAGCTGATGAAGTCCGGCCTCCAGGTCGAGCGCCAGCACCACGAGGTGGGCACCGCCGGCCAGGCCGAGATCAACTACAAGTTCAACACGCTGCTCGCCGCGGCCGACGACCTGATGCTCTTCAAGTACATCGTGAAGAACGTCGCCTGGCGGGCCGGCAAGACCGCGACCTTCATGCCCAAGCCGATCTTCGGCGACAACGGATCCGGCATGCACGTCCACCAGTCGCTGTGGGCAGGCGGCGACCCGCTGTTCTACGACGAGCAGGGCTACGCGGGCCTGTCGGACACCGCCCGCTACTACATCGGCGGCATCCTGCGGCACGCCCCGGCGCTGCTGGCGTTCACCAACCCCACGGTGAACTCCTACCACCGCCTGGTGCCCGGCTTCGAGGCCCCGGTCAACCTGGTCTACTCGCAGCGCAACCGCTCCGCGGCCATCCGCATCCCGATCACGGGTGCCAACCCCAAGGCCAAGCGCATCGAGTTCCGCGCCCCGGACTCCTCGGGCAACCCGTACCTGGCCTTCTCGGCGCTGCTGCTCGCCGGCCTCGACGGCATCAAGAACAAGATCGAGCCGGCCGAGCCCGTCGACAAGGACCTCTACGAGCTCGCCCCCGAGGAGCACGCGGGCGTCCCGCAGGTCCCGACCTCGCTGTCGGCGGTCCTGGAGTCCCTCGAGTCCGACCACGAGTTCCTCCTCCAGGGCGGGGTCTTCACCCCGGACCTGATCGAGACGTGGATCGACTACAAGCGGGTCAACGAGATCGCGCCGATCGCGCTGCGGCCGCACCCGCACGAGTTCGAGCTCTACTTCGACGTGTGACAGGGCCGCGGGTCTCCGGCCCGCGCGTTCACAGGCATTTCGGGGCCGTCGCCCGTGTCCTCTCGCATGCGGAGGACACGGGCGGCGGCCGTCGTACGTCCGGGCAAGTCTTCGGCTTCGGGCGCGAGTTCGCCCCAGGATCCCGGCGACGCCGGTCGACTCCACCGGCCGGGTGGCTGCCGGTGACCATTGGGGGGCATCGGGCGTGGCACGTTGATCGGCCGGAGCGGGTGACCTTGACTCCTTGCATGTGGTGACCAACAGCTCTCCCCGCACGTCGCGGCCGCTCGGTGCGGCGCTGGACAGTGCGCCCATGTCGCGGCTGCACATGAGGTTCTGGTTGCTGGCGGGGCTGGGGATCCTGCTGGACGGGTTCGACTTCTTCATCATCGGGGTGGCGAACCCGCTGATCGCCAAGGACTTCGGGGGAAGTGCGGCCGAGCGCGGGCTGCTGTCGTCGGCGGCGATCGTGGGGGCGGTGTTCGGGGCGGCGGCGCTGGGGCCGCTGGGGGACCGGATCGGGCGGAGCCGGATCTTCAAGGTCGACCTGTGGCTGTTCGTGGTGTTCTCGGTGGCGTGCGCCTGCGCGTGGGACATCTGGTCGCTGATCGTCTTCCGGCTGCTGCTGGGCGTCGCGGTGGGGCTGGACTACCCGATCGCGGCGAGCTACGTGGCCGAGATCCTTCCCGCGCGCAACCGCGGACGGTGGCTGGTGAGCGCGTTCAGCCTCCAGGCGGCGGGGATCGTGCTGGGGGCCGCGGCCGGTGTGGTGATCCTGCTGGCGGCGCCGGAGACCGGGTCGTGGCGGCTGATGCTGGGCTTCGGGGTGGTGCCGGCGCTGGTGATCATCTGGTTGCGGCGGAACGTGCCGGAGAGCCCGCGCTGGCTGGCGCAGAACGGGCGCGAGGCGGAGGCCTGCGCGATCACGCGGAGGATGACCGGGCGGGACTGCCATGTGACGGAGGCGGACCGGGAGCGCGGCGAGGCGCCGCCGGAGGGGCTGAAGGCCTTCCTGCAACCGCAGTTGTTCTCACGACGGCTGAGGCGGCGCACGGTCTTCACGGCGGTGCCGTGGTTCCTGATGGACATCGCGACGTACGGGGTGGGGATCTTCACCCCGACCCTGCTGGCCGGGCTGGCGCTCGGCGGGGCGAACGCGACGTTCATCTCGGACGACATCGCCTCGACCGAGGGCACGGCGCTGCTGGACGTCTTCCTGGTGGTCGGCTTCGTGCTGGCGATCGTCCTGGTGGAACGGGTCGGGCGGGTGCCGCTGCAGCTCGCGGGCTTCGCCATGATGACCGTGGCGCTGTGCATGCTGGCGGTGGCCGAGCAGCTGCCCGGCGGGGGCGACGCGCACCTGCCGCTGGTGTTCGTGGGCTTCGCGCTGTTCAACACGTTCATGAACCTGGGCCCGAACGCCACGACGTTCACCCTGCCCGCCGAGGTCTTCCCCTCCGACGTGCGGGCGGCGGGCCACGGCTTCGCGGCGGGCTGCGGCAAGCTCGGCGCGGCGCTGGGCACCTTCCTCTTCCCGGTGCTGCTGAACGCCGCCGGGACCAGTGCGCTGCTGTACGGCGTGGCCGTGACCAGCGCGCTGGGCCTCCTCGTGACGTGGACCTTCCGCATCGAGACGCGCGGGCGCTCGCTGGACGAGCTGTCGGGCGCGGAGTCCGCGACGCTGGCCCCGCGTGTCACCCCTCCGTGACGGCCGGGTCCGGACGACGCTTGTTGCACAGGGCTTGCAACAACTACTCAGGGGCATCAGCATGGAGGGCGAGGACGCGGCCGGCCCGTCAGCCTTCGGACCGGGCGCACCTGCGGTCCCAGGTGCGTCCTTCCCGGGGGGTGGTCGTCTTTCCGTCCGGCACCCGCCGGACCGGCCGGCCCGTCCTCAGCGCCGTACGCAGTCGCCGCACAGACCGCCGCCGGGCACCCGGTAGTACAGGCAGCAGCTGCGCCGCATGTACGCGGGAGCGGCGGGTCCGGACAGGCCGAGGGTCCCGGCGTCCCGCAGCAAGGGGTCGGCCAGCAGTGCCGCCACCAAGGCGGCCGCCCGGCTCGCCGCTTCGGGCCGCCCGCCCTCGCCCAGGCACCAGCTGTGCAGCACCCGCAGCGTCCCGGCCAGCGCCGAGGCCGCGTTGCCCCACAGCAGCCCCGCGGAGACCCCGGAGACCGCGCAAACGGCCTCGGTCAGCGGTACGAGGTGCCCGTGCAGGACGGCCTCGCCGAGCCGGTCGGCCGGCAGCCCCTCCCCCGCCGGCGGCAGCCACAGCTCGTCCGGCACGGCCCGCTCCGGATGCCACCACAGGCCGGCCACGTCGGGCAGCTGCCCGGTCAGCGCCGCGGGGCCGAGGGCGACCGACCAGAGGCGGGCCGCGAGACCCTGGTGGGCCAGCGAGGCCGCGACGCGCCGTTCGTCCGTGCCGAGCCGGCGGCCGACCTCGGCGACCCGCCCGGTCAGGGCCTCCCGCGCGGGCCCCGCGTACACCTCCGCCAGCGGCATGAAGCCCTCGGCGCGCGGCTCCCCGGGCTCGGTGCGCAAGGTGAAGAAGGGCCCCACGACGCGCCCGCCCTACCGGTCACCGGCGGCGCGCGCGGCGGCCGGTGCAACGAGCAGGGTCATGCGGGTCACGCTCCCACCCACGGGGTTCGGGGTCCGGCCACCGTATCAGCGCGCCCACAGGCCCCTGACGTGGCCGAGATGACGCGTCATCACCGCCCGCACCGCCTCCTCGTCGCGGGCGAGCAGGGCGTCGAGCAGCTCCAGGTGCTCCTCGGCCGAGGCCGTCAGCAGACCGCGTTCGGCGAGCGCGGTCAGCCCGTACAGGCGGGAGCGCTTGCGCAGGTCGCCGACGACCTCGACCAGGTGCGCGTTGCCGGCCAGCGCGAGCAGGCCGAGGTGGAAGCGCCGGTCGGCCTCGACGTAGCCGATGAGGTCGCCGGTCGCGGCGGCGGCGACGATGGCCTCGGCGGCCGGGCGCAGCTCCTCCAGCGCGGCGGGGTCGGCGCCGGCGGCAAGACCGGTGACGGTGGGGATCTCGATGAGGGCGCGGATGTGCGTGTACTCGTCGAGCTGCCGCTCGGAGACCTCGGTGACCCGGAAGCCCTTGTTGGGCACCGGGTCCACCAGGCCTTCCTTCACCAGGTCGAGCAGGGCCTCGCGCACCGGGGTGGCCGAGACCCCGAAGCGGCCCGCCAGGGCGGGCGCGGAGTGCACCTCCCCCGGGCGCAGTTCGCCCGCCACGAGCGCGGCGCGCAGGGCGTCCGCGACGCGCTCGCGGTAGCTGGGCCGCTGCCCGCCGAGGGAGGGCAGGGCGGGCCCGTCGTGAGCGGTCATCGGGCCGGTCCTCCTCGGCGTCCGGGCATGGGGTCGGCGACCAGTATCGGGGCGGGGCCGCTACAGGACGAATCCGGCCGGGAAGGGGTCGTCCGGGTCCAGCAGGTACTGGGCGGTGCCGGTGATCCAGGCGCGTCCGGTGATCGAGGGCAGGACGGCGGGGTGCCCGCCCACCTCGGTGGTGCCGGTCAGCCGGCCGGTGAAGTGCGTGCCGATGAAGGACTCGTTCACGAAGTCCTCGTGCAGCGGCAGTTCGCCGCGGGCGTGCAGCTGCGCCATGCGCGCGCTGGTGCCCGTGCCGCACGGGGAGCGGTCGAACCAGCCGGGGTGGATGGCCATCGCGTGCCGGGAGCGGACCGCGTCGGAGCCGGGGGCGAGCAACTGGACGTGCTTGCAGCCGCGGATGGTGGGGTCCTCGGGGTGGACGGGCGGGTCGTCGGCCTCGATGGCGTCCATCAGGGCCAGACCGGCGGCGAGGATGTCGTCCTTGCGGGCCCGGTCGAAGGGCAGGCCGAAGGCCTCCAGCGGCAGGATCGCGTAGAAGTTGCCGCCGTAGGCGAGGTCGTACGTCACCGTGCGGCCGTCGGCGAGGGTGGCCTTGCGGTCCAGCGCGACGGCGAACGAGGGGACGTTGCGCAGGGTCACGGCGGTGGCCGCGCCGCCGCTGACGGCGACCTCGGCGACGACGAGGCCGGCCGGGGTGTCCAGGCGGATCGTGGTGACCGGCTCGGTCACCGCCACCATGCCCGTCTCGACGAGGACGGTGGCCACGCCGATCGTGCCGTGGCCGCACATCGGCAGGTAGCCGGAGACCTCGATGTAGATGACGCCCCAGTCGGCGTCCGGGCGGGTGGGCGGCTGGAGGACCGCCCCGCTCATGGCGGCGTGGCCGCGCGGTTCGTCCATCAGCAGATGGCGGATGTGGTCGAGGTGGTCGCGGAAGTACAGCCGGCGTTCGTTCATCGTGGCGCCGGGGACGGTGCCGATCCCGCCGGTGACGACGCGGGTGGGCATGCCCTCGGTGTGGGAGTCGACGGCGTGCAGGACCAGGGAGCTGCGCATCGTGGGCCCCCGCTCAGTTCGCGCCGGCCGCGATGGCCTGCTCGGTCGCCGCCCGGACGGCCTTCTCCTGCTCCGGCAGCAGCGGTTGGCGCGGCGCGCGGCAGGGGCCGCCGTACCGGCCCGCGACGTCCATCGACACCTTCACCGCCTGCACGAACTCCGTCCGCGAGTCCCAGCGCAGCAGGGGGTGCAGCGCCTGGTACAGCGGCTGCGCCGCCGGGTCGCCCGCGACCGCCGCGCGGTACAGCGCGGTGGTGACCTGCGGAAGCGCGTTGGGGAAGCCGGCGACCCAGCCCTTGGCGCCGGCGGCGGCCAGTTCGAGGAGTACGTCGTCGGCGCCGACCAGCAGGTCCAGTTCCGGGGCGAGTTCGGCGATCTCGTACGCCCGGCGCACGTCGCCGCTGAACTCCTTCACCGCCCGGATGTGGCCCTCGGCGTGCAGTGCGGCCAGCAGCGGCGGCGTCAGGTCGACCTTCGTGTCGTGCGGGTTGTTGTACGCCACCACGGGCAGGCCCGCCTTGGCGACCTCCGCGTAGTGGGCACGTACCGACCGCTCGTCCGCCCGGTACGCGTTGGGCGGCAGCAGCATCACGGACGCGCACCCGGCGTCCGCCGCCTGCTCGGCCCACCGGCGCGCCTCACCGGACCCGTACGCGGCCACCCCGGGCATGACCCGGTCCCCGCCGACCGCCGCGACCGCGGTCTCCACGACCTTGGCCCGCTCGGCGGGGGTGAGCACCTGGTACTCGCCGAGCGAGCCGTTGGGCACGACCCCGTCGCAGCCGCCGGCGACCAGCCACCGGCAGTGCTCGGCGTAGGCGTCGTAGTCCACCGCGAGGTCCGACGCCCGCAGCGGCAACGCGGTCGCGACGAGCACCCCCCGCCACGGCCGTCCTTCATTCCGGTCCATCCTGTGTCCCCTCTCGTCCGGCTTCCTCTGCTGCGGTCGCGCTGTGGTCGTGGCCGGCCCCCTGCGGGGGCGGTGTGCCGCCGGCGAGCAGGCCGAGCGGTACGGGGCGGGCGAAGGGCCGGGCCGGCGGGGTGAAGGGGCAGCCGGCGACCGCGGCGACGGCGGGCCCGCAGACGCGTCCCTGGCAGTGGCCCATGCCCGCGCGGGTCAGCAGTTTGACCGTCCGCAGGTCCCCGGCGCCGAGGTCGCGCACGGCGGTGCGCACGGCGCCGGCGGGCACCTCCTCGCAGCGGCAGACGACGGTCTCGTCCGTGACGACGGTGCCGGCCCAGTCGTCGGGCACCCGGTAGACGGTGTCGAGGGCCTCGGCGAAGCGGCGCAGCCGGTCGCGGGCGCGGGCGGCGCGGGCCCAGGCGGCGGGGTCGGGTTCCGTGCCGCGCAGGCGGGCGGCTGCGGAGCGGCCAGCGATCTCGCCCTCGGCCAGGGCGAGCGCGGCGCCGCCGATGCCGGTGGCCTCGCCCGCGGCCCACAGGCCCGGCGCGGGGGCGCGCTGCTCGCTGTCGGTGTGCGGGACGTCGGCGAGGTCGGTGTGCGGCAGCATGCCGTGGCTGACGGCGAGGGTGTCGCAGGGCACCGTGCGCCGGGCGCCGCCGGGCCCGGCAAGGGTGACTGCCTCGACGCGGCTCGTGCCGTGGGCGGCGACGACGGTGTGCCGGCGCAGCGGGCGGACTCCGTGGCGGGCGAGCCGGACGGCGTACCCGGCGCCCTCGGCGAGCTTGCCGGGCGGCACGGAGCCGGGGCGGCGCAGCAGGGCGAGGGGGTCGGCCGCCTCGGCGAGGGCGGCGACGCGCGCACCGGCCGCGGCCAGGCCGGCGGCGACGGGCAGCAGGAGCGGCCCGGTCCCGGCGACGACGACGGTGCGGCCCGGCAGGACCAGCCCGCCCTTCAGCATGGCCTGGGCGCCGCCCGCGGTGACCACCCCGGGCAGGGTCCACCCGGGGAAGGGCAGCACCTTCTCGTACCCGCCGGTGGCGACGACGACCCCGTCCGCCCGCAGCGCCCCCGACTCCAGGGTGTGCACGGTGAAGCCGGGCTCCAGCAGCCAGACCTGATGATTCGCCAGGTGACGGACGCGCTCCGCCGCGATGTGGGCCGCCAGCCGGTCGCGCAGCCGGCGCCAGGTGCGCCAGGCGTGGTGCAGGGCCTGCGGCCGGCGGGCGCCGAGCCCCGCGGCCGGCTGCCGGTAGTACTGGCCGCCCGCCTCGGACGCGGCATCCACGAGGGTGACCCGCAGGCCTCCGTCGGCCGCCGCCACCGCGGCCGCGACCCCGGCGGGTCCGGCGCCCACGACGACGAGGTGCGCGCTCACGACCCCTCCCCCGTCTCGATGACGTCGCCGGGCCGCGCCTCGACCACACAGGCCCGTTGCCCCGGGCGCCCGTTGACCGTGACCAGGCAGTCGAAGCACACGCCGATCCCGCAGAAGACCCCGCGCGGCTCGCCGCCCGTCCGTGTCGTACGCCAGGAGACGACACCGGCCGACCACAACGCGGCGGCGACCGTACGGCCGGGCAGGACCGGGATCTCGCGCCCGTCGAGGGTGACCGTGAAGGCGGGCCCGGGTGCGGCGCGGGCGAGGCGGAGCGGCGTGCGGCGGGTCACGGGGTCTCCATCGCGTCGAAGCGCTCGGGGCGGAAGGGCGTGAGGTCGAGTTCGGGCGGCGTCCCGGTCAGCACCTGGGCGATCAAGTGGCCGGTGGCGGGGGCGAGTCCGATGCCGGCCCCCTCGTGGCCGCAGGCGTGGTGGAGTCCGGGGACGCGCGGGTCGGGGCCGATCGCGGGCAGGTGGTCCGGCAGATACGGGCGGAAACCGGCGTACGCGCGGATCGCGGAGACCTCGGCGAGCCGCGGGAAGAGCGCGACCGCCTGGGCGGCCAGCCGGCGCAGGGCGGGGAGGGAGAGCGTGCGGTCGAAGCCGACGCGTTCGCGGCTGGCACCGATGAGGACGGGCCCCGCGGCGGTGGACTCCACGACCGCGGAGGTCTGGAGGGCGGCCGAGTCGCTGGCGACGTCGGCGACGTAGTCGGCCGCGTAGACCTTGTGGCGGACGGTGCCGGGCGGCAGCGGTTCGGTGACGAGGATGAAGCCGCGCCGCGGGAGCACCGGCAGCCGCACCCCGGCGAGGGCGGCGATCTCGCCGCCCCAGGTGCCCGCGGCGTTGACCACGGCGGGGGCGTGGATCTCCGCCGTCCCGACGCGCACCCCGCGCACCGAGCCGTCCGCGGCGCGCAGCAGCGCCGTGACGGCGGACCCGGTGCGCAGTTCCGCGCCCATGTCGCGTGCGGCGCGGACGAGGTGGGCGGCGGCGAGCGCGGGCTGCACCTGGGCGTCCTGCGGGTAGTGGACGCCGCCCGCGAGGCCGGGCGCGAGGTGCGGTTCGAGGTCGCGCAGCGCGTCGGCGGCGACGGGCACGGCGTCCACGCCGGCCTGCCGCTGGCCGGCGGCGAACGCGTCGAGCGCGCGCACGCCCGCCTCGTCGGCGGCGACCACCAGCCCGCCCTTGGGCTCGTACTCCACGGCCCGGCCGAGCCCGGGGACCCCGGCCAGTTCGCGCCACAACCGCGCGGACAGCAGGGCGAGCCGCAGCTCCGGACCCGGCTCCTTGTCGGAGACCAGCAGATTGCCCTCGCCGGCCCCGGTGGTGCCGCCGGCCACGGGTCCGCGGTCCACCAGGACCGTACGGAGCCCCGCCGAGGCGGCGTAGTAGGCGCATGCCGCGCCCACCATTCCGGCGCCGACCACCACGACATCGCAGTTCGTCGGCCTGCTCACGTCAGTAATATGTCACACAGCACGCCGCGCGAACAGCCTCACGACAGCCCTTCTCCCCGCGCCCCGGCGGCCGGCGCCGGCGGACGCGCGATCCGGTGCCGTCATCGAGTGGCCGGGGCGGTCGGAGAGGCCGGCGGTCTCCAGGCCTCGCCGGTCAACTCCTCCTCACCCGGGCGGAATCACGGGACGAGGGCGGCCGCACCGCCGCACCGGGGTCGCCGATCCGCGGCCGGGACCGGGACCGGGACCGGGACCGCCTCGACCGGTGCGCGCCCGGCCGCCGGCAGTTCGCGCGCCGATGCCGCCGGCCTCAAAGCCAGCCGTTGCGCCGGAACCCGCGGTGAATGACGAAGCAGGCGACGGCCATGACCCCGATGGCGAGCGGATAGCCGTAGGTCCAGCGCAGTTCCGGCATGTGCTCGAAGTTCATGCCGTACAGCCCGCAGATCATGGTCGGCACGGCGAGGATGGCGACCCAGGCGCTGATCTTGCGCATGTCCTCGTTCTGAGCCATCGTCACCTGCGCGATATTGGCCTGGAGGATCGAGTTGAGCAGTTCGTCGAAGGCGGTGACCTGCTCGGTGGCGCGCGCGAGATGGTCGGCGGCGTCACGGAAGTAGGCGCGCAGATCGGCGTCGATGCCGGGCAGCTGGTCCTGCGACAGGGACTGCAGGGGCCGGCCGAGCGGCGCCACCGCCCGCTTGAGCTCCAGCAGTTCGCGCTTGAGCTGGTAGATCCGCCCGGCGTCGGTGCCCCGGCCGCGGGAGTCGGCGAAGACGTCGGCCTCCACGTCGTCGATGTCCCGCTGCACGGCGGCGGTGACGGCGAGGTACTGGTCGACGACGTGGTCGGTGATGGCGTGCAGGACCGCGGCCGGCCCCTTGGCGAGTTGGTCGGGGACGGTCTCCAGCCCCTCGCGCAGCGGCCCGAGGGAGCCGTGCCCGCCGTGCCGCACGGTGATGACGAAGTCGGCACCGGTGAAGACCATGACATGGCCGCTGTCCACGACTTCACTCGTCGCCGTCAACCGGTCGTGCTCGACGTAGCGGACGGTCTTCAGGATCGTGAAGAGGGTGTCCCCGTACCGCTCCAGCTTGGGCCGCTGCTCGGCGTGCACGGCGTCCTCGACGGCGAGCGGGTGCAGCCCGAACAGTTCGGCGACGCCCGCGAATTCGTCCTCGGACGGCTCGTGCAGCCCGATCCACACGAACCCCCGGCCGGACTTGCGCACCCGGGCTATCGCCTCGTACGCGGCGCAGTCTCCCTGCCGCAGACCCTCCTGGTAGACGACGCAGTTGACCACCGAACTGCCGAGGGGCGAGCGCCCGGGGTGGCTCAGGTCCACGCGCCGGTGGCGCGGATGAGCGAAACGGACGGCTTTGCGGAGGTTGTTGATCATTGACATGAAGGGCTCCTGAACGCGTCTGGCCTGCGCCAGTATGCCCAAGGGCCCGCCGCGCGGGGGATGCCGGGCGTGAAGGGGCGCCCGGCTCCGCACGGGGCGCGGCGGCCGGTGCGACCGGCGCCCTGGTTCGCGGGGGGCGCTACCCGTCTTTTACACTCCGTAGGGCTCCGGCCGTGACGGTCGCAGGCACGCCACGTACTCCGCAGAGATGGGTCCCATGAGCGCCATCAGTATCGGTCAGGCAGCTGTGCTCGGCGTCGTGGAGGGGGTCACGGAGTTCCTTCCGATCTCGTCCACCGGCCATCTGAAGATCACCGAAGGCCTGATGGGCATCGACGTCGACGACAAGGCCGTCGTCGCCTTCTCCGCGGTCATCCAGTCCGGCGCCATCGCCGCGGTCCTCGTCTATTTCTTCAAGGACATCGTCCGGATCTGCAAGGCGTGGTTCACCGGCCTGGCCAACCGCGAGGAGCGCTACCACCACGACTACAAGTTCGCCTGGTGGGTGATCTTCGCGACCATCCCGATCGTGGTGGTCGGCCTCGCGGCCAAGAAGCTCATCGAGGGACCGCTGGCCTCCCTGTGGGTCGTCGCCGGGTCGCTGATCGTCGGCAGCGGTGTGATGTGGGTCGCCGACCAGATGGGCCGGCACAAGCGCGGCGAGGACGACACCACCTTCAAGGACGCCATGCTCGTCGGCTCCTCCCAGATCCTCGCCCTGCTCTTCCCCGGCTTCTCCCGGTCCGGCGCGACGATGTCCACCGCGCTCATCCTCGACCTGGACCGGGTAGCCGCCACCCGTCTGTCCTTCTTCCTCGGCATCCCCGCCCTCGTCGGCGCCGGTCTGTACGAGCTGAAGGACGCGCTCGGCGCCGGCATCGACACGGCGCCCCTGGTCGTCGGGACCCTCGTCTCCTTCGTGGTCGCCTACGCCTCGATCGCCTGGCTGCTGAAGTTCGTCGCCAAGCACTCCTTCAACGCCTTCATCGTCTACCGCCTCGTCATCGGCGCCCTCCTCTTCGGCCTGCTCGCCACCGACGTCATCGGCGCCTGATCCGGTCAGGCCCGGGGGTCCCGGCCGGACAGCGCGAGAGCGCGGTCGAAGGCCGGCGCCCCGGGACCGGGGAGCCCGACGGGCGCGGCGAAGCCCTCGTACTGGCGGTAGACCTCCGCGTGGCGTTCGACGACACCGAGGACGAACTCCCCGAGGGCGTCGCCGCAGCGGTACTCCTGGCCGGTCGCCCGGGCGACGTCCCAGCCGTGGACGGCCAGCTCCTTGACGATCATCGCGGCGATCTCGGCGGCGGGCATCCGCGCGTACCCGAGGTCGATCTCGCCCTCCTGGACGGCGGGATCGGCCCAGGCCGCGACGGCGCGGTCCAGCTGCCGTGCGTAGGCCCCGGCCCAGTCCGGGTCGGCGGTGAAGTCGCGGGCGGTCAGCTCCTCGGGGAGCTGCCGGCGCAGGGCGCGGTGCTCCAGGCCGTGCGAGGTGTAGAGGATCCAGTGGTTGAGCAGCGCCCGTGTGTCCCATGCGGCGCAGGGCGTCGGGGCGGCGAGCTGCTCCGGGCCGGACGGCACGCCGCGGGCGATGCGGGCGGCCTCGGCGGCGGCTTCGGTCAGGTACGCGTGAAGATCGGTCATGCCGCCCACGCTAGGAACGCGGGCGGCACCCGGTCTTGAACAAACGCGACTCCCCCGGCTACCGCCGGGAGGTGCCCCCACCCGGCCGGCGGGAAGCCCGCGCTACACGTCGATGAGCACCTTGCCGATCGCACCGCCCTCGACCGCGGCGTGCGCCTGCGCGGTGCGCACGAGCGGGAAGTGGTGCAGCGGCAGGCCCGCCTCCTCGCCCACCCGCAGGGCGCCGACGGTCAGGGCGGCGGTGATCGCCGCGATCGCCTCGCGCTTGGCGGCGGCCGGCATCGTGTAGACCAGCACGCCCTGCCAGCGCAGGTTGCGGGAGAAGGTCTCCCGTACGGGCAGCGTCACCTCGGGGCCGCCGTTGTCCGCGTAGTAGGCGACGACGCCGTTCGGCGCGAGCACGGCGAGGTCGAGCTGCGCGTTGACCGCCACCGAGACCTCCGCGACGATGTCGACGCCGTCGGGGGCCGCCCGCAGGATCTCCTCCGCCGCGTCGCCCGCCCGGTAGTTCACCACGTGGTCGGCGCCGGCGGCCCTGGCCAGGCCCGCCTTGTGGGGACCGCTGACCGTGGCGATCACGGTCGCGTCCGACCACCGCGCCAGCTGGATCGCCGCGTTGCCGACCGCGCCCGCGCCGCCGGCGACCAGCACCGTGCGGCCGCGGAGCGTGCCGGGGCCGAGCCGGTGCGGGCCGCCCTCCAGCAGGGTCAGGGCGCGGTGCGCGGTCATCGCGGGGATGGGGATGCTCGCGCCGAGGTCGAAGGAGGCCCCGTCGGGCAGCGGCACGGCCTGCGCCTCCGGCACCGTCACGTACTCCTGCGCGGTGCCGCCGGGGCGCTGGTAGGCGGCCTCCCAGATCCACACCCGCTGGCCGTTCCTGGCGGGGTCGACGCCCTCGCCCACCGCGTCGACCACGCCGGCGCCGTCCTGGTTCGGCACGCGTTCGCCGCCGCCGGGCGGCGCGGCCGTCCGCGACTTCCAGTCCGTGGGATTCACCCCGGACACCTCGACCCGCACCCGGACCTCGCCGGGAGCGGGCTCCGGGACGGGACGCTCGGTCAGGCGCAGCACCTCCGGGCCGCCGCCCTCCGTGTACACGATCGCCTTCATGATCCGTACAAGTCCCGCCGGAGCGGGTTTCTTCCCGTGCCCGGCGGCCCGCGGGGTCAGACCCGCCCGATCCCGTCGCACAGTACGACGGGGCCGCCCCCGGGCGCCGGCGGCGGCTCGGGGAGCGCGCGCGCCGCCGCGCCCGGGGAGCGGCGCGGGGAGCGCGGGACGTACGCGCCGCTGGTGCCGCCGCGGCCGCGGTGCGCCAGGACGCCGGAGACCGGGTCGGGCACGGCGTCGAGCGCCGCCCGGATCCCGGGCAGGGTGTACCAGCCGAGCCAGTGCTCCTCCTCGCGGAAGCACAGCTCGAAGACCACGCCCCAACCGAACGTGTGCCATTCCCACGCCAGCGCACGGTTGGTGACCGCGGACTCCACAAGTGCGGGCGCGTACGCGTCGCGCCATGCCGCGGCGGATGTGCCGGCGTTGAGGACTTCGATGGACCACCAGTCCGCTGCCATACCCAAAACGATAGGCACTTCGCAAGCCCCCCGCCAGGGTTTGGCGCCTGACGGCGCGTCACCCTTCCCGCGCCGCGGGTCACACCGAGGCGAGCAGTTCCGTCACACGGAATCCGAAGCGGGCGTCGCAGGGGTGGGCGACACCCGTCTGCGCCGCTGTGAGCAGGGCGTCCACCGCCTTGCCGAAGGAGACGACCGGTCCGTCGCTGCGCGGGGGCAGCGTGGAGACCCCGTGGTCGCCACGGAATTCGACGGTCACACCCGCCGCCTCGGGGGGCGCGGTGAGGCTGAGCGTGGCGGTGCTGGACGCGCCGCTCGCGTGCCGGAGCACGAGGTGCACGGTGTCGCCGGGGCCCTGGGCGGAGGTGAGCGCGGTGACGTCGCCGAGCACCGGCAGCAGCACCGACAGCGCGTGCGGGCCGACGTCCCACAGCGCGCCCTTCTCGCGCCGCCAGGGCGAGTTGGCGTACGGGCTGTCACCGGAGGTGAAGACCGAGCCGAGCCAGTCGGCACGGGCGGTGAACCAGCCGTCCTCGGCGGCGCGTTCGTCGATCCACGCGGCGCTGTGCGGGGCGAAGCGCAGGGTGAAGAAGACGACCGAGGCCACCCCGGCCTTCTCCACGGCCTCGGCGACGCGGCGCGCGTCGTCCGCGGTGGTCGCCACCGGCTTGTCCAGCAGCAGGTGCCGGCCGGCCTCGGCGGCGCGTACGGCCAGCGGCGCCTGGACGTCCGGGGGCAGGGCGACGGCGACGGCGTCCACGTCGGCGATGAGCTCGTCGACGTCGGTGTAGGCGCGCGTGCCGTGCTCCGCGGCGAGCGCCTCCGCCGCCTCGGGGCGGCGGCCCCAGATCCCGGTGAACTCCACGCCGGGGTGGGCGGCGAGCGCGGGGGCGTGCGTGATCCCGGCCCAGGGGCCGGTGCCGAGCAGTCCGATGCGCATGCTCATGCTCAGGCCTCCTTCGCGGGCTCGGTGTGCTTGCGGTACCAGGCGGGGTCGAGGTCGATGATGTCGACGGCGCTCTGCACCCGCAGCTCCGGCGTGGCCGCCAGGTGGACGGCCAGGAGCTCCAGGACGGCCTCGCTCAGCTCGGCCTTGGCCTGCGGGCTGCGCCCGGCCATGACGGAGATCTGCGTGTAGACCATGGCGTGCTCCGCGCCGCCGTCGGCGATGACCGCCTCCTCGATGCGGCGGAAGCGGGTCGTGCAGGCTTCGGCCCGCGCGTCGATGGTCTTGGCGATGAGCGGGTGGAGCGCGAGCGCGAAGCCGCGCCGGTCGAACGCGTCCGCCAGTCCGGCGGAGTAGTCCACGGTGATGTGAGGCATGGCACACAGCGTAAGTGCTGCCCAGAGGCCCTGTCGGGCAGGGGTACCGGGCCCCGGGCGGTGCCCGGCGCACGGGACGCGGGCTCGTTCACACCGGGTTAACACATGGGCAATGGATGTGAAATCACGGATTGTGACGCTGCTGCGGAACAGACCAGCCGCCCCGCAAGGCCCGCGCCCCCGAGGATGACATCCGTGAGTTACAAGGCCGAGTACATCTGGATCGACGGTACCGAGCCGACCGCGAAGCTGCGCTCGAAGACCAAGATCCTGGCCGACGGCGAGGCGCCGGGTGTCTGGGGCTTCGA